>JANLSG010000315.1:0-9582 GCA_031362295.1 Chloroflexota bacterium | reverse complement strand
GGTTCTCCACGACGCCATCCGGCTGCTCACCGGGTCGGCGGCGGACTTCCTCGACGACTACTTCGAGTCGGACCTGCTGAAGGGTTACCTCGCCTCGACGGCGATTATCGGCACCAAGGTGGGGCCGTACTCGCAGGGCTCCGGCCTCGTGCTGCTGTACCACCTGCTCGGCGAGCACGATGGCGAGTTCGGCGCGTGGGCCTTCCACAAGGGTGGCAACGGTGGCTTCACCAAGGTGCTGGCGCGCGCCGCGGAATCGTTCGGCGTGGAGATCAGGCTGGAGTCGCCGGTCGATCACGTCATCACCAGCAACGGCCGTGCGACCGGGGTGGCCCTGAGCGACGGCGCCGAATACCACGCCCCCATCGTCGTGTCCGCATTGGATCCGCGCCGAACGTTCACGGAGCTGGTCGATCCACGCGAGCTGCCCACGGAGCTCAACGAGCAAATCCGGCGCTTCCGGTTCCAGGGGACGTCCGCGAAGGTGAACTTCGCGCTCGACGGGATCCCGAAGTACCCGGCGCTCGGCGACCGGACGGACCAGTACCGCGGCTTCACGAATATCGGGCCGTCGATGGAGTACCTCGAGCGGGCGTTCGATGACGCGAAGTACGGCTGGTACTCGAAGCGCCCATACCTCGACACCGCCCTCCAGTCGACCGTCGATCCGGACATGGCCCCGGCCGGCAAGGCGGTGATGAGCTGCTTCGTCCAGTACGCGCCCTACGAGCTGCGCGAGAGCAACTGGGACGCCGAGCGCGAGAACCTCGGCGACACGGTGCAGCGAACGATCGAGTCGTTCTTCCCGGGCTTCGGCGACCTGGTGTTGCAGCGCGAGGTCCGGACGCCGCTGGATATCGAGCGCACGGTCGGCCTCTCGGAAGGCAACATCTTCGCCGGAGAGTTCCTCGCCCCGCAGATGTGGTTCATGCGCCCGGCGATTGGCTGGGCGAACTACGCGACGCCCATCGATGGCTACTACCAGTGCGGCTCGGGTACCCACCCGGGCGGCTGCGTGATGGGCGCGCCGGGCAAGCTCGCCGCGGCGAAGGTGCTCAAGGACCGTGAGCGGGCCCGGGCCTGACCGTGGACCTCGCGCTGACGCCCGCCCAGGCCGCCCTGCGCGAGCGGGCGCGCCGGTTCGTCATGGACGTGCTCCAGCCGGTGGAGCTGGAGTTCGAGGCGGCCAATGGCAGGCTCCCGGCCTCGCGCGGCGCCGAGCTGCGCCGGCTCGCGATCGAGGCCGGGCTTGCGGGCGGCGAGCTGCCCGTCGCAGTGGGCGGCAAGGGCTGGTCTGTCCTGGAGCAGGTGCTCGTCCACGAGCAGTACGGCCAGGTGACCGGGGGACTGTGGAGCTACGTCCCCGGCGCGTACGAGGTGCTCGTGCACGGCGACGCCGAGCAGCGCCGCCGCTACCTGGCGCCGAGCATCCGCGGCGAGCGGTTCGGGGCGTACGCGGTCACGGAGCCGAACGCGGGCTCGGATGCCCGGACCCTCGAGACCACGGCTGTCCGGGACGGCTCCGGTTGGGTGATCAACGGCGAGAAGTGGTTCGTGACCGGGCCGGACAACACCGATTTCATGGTTGTCCAGGCGATGGTGCTCCACGGTGGCGAGCGCCAGCCGACCCTGTTCTTCGTGGACTACGACACGCCCGGGCTCACCATGAAGGCGGACCCGGACTACATGCACACGTTCGCCGACCGGCATCCCCAGTTCCTCCTCGAGGACGTGCACGTGCCGGATTCCGCGAGGCTCGGCGGGATCGGCGCGGCGGACGACCTCGCGAACGAGTGGTTCGTGACCGAGCGCATCCACATCGGCGCGCGCTGCACCGGGGCGATGGAGCGGCTGCTCACCCTCGCGGTCGCGTGGGCGACGGAGCGCGTCCAGTTCGGGAGCCGGATCTTCGACTTCCAGGGCGTGAGCTTCCCGATCGCCAATTCCGCGGCCGACGCGTCCGCGGCCCGGCTCCTGACCCGCGAGGCGGCGTGGCTGGCGGACACGGGCGCCGAACCCAAGCTCGTCCACGCGAAGGCGTCGCTTGCGAAGCTCTTCGCTTCCGAGGCTGCGTTCACCTGCGCGGACCGCGTCGTCCAGGTGTTTGGCGGGCGCGGCTACATGCGCGAGAACCCCGCCGAGCGGTACCTGCGCGAGCTGCGCGTCGATCGCATCTGGGAGGGGACCAGCGAGATCCAGCGGCTCATCATCGCGCGGTCGCTGGAGCGGCGGGGCGTCGACCGGGTCGTCGGATGACGGACGCCTCGCCGTCCGGTATCGATCTGCGCCCGCTGTTCGCCCCGAGGTCCATGGCGCTCGTGGGGGCGTCACCCAGGAACGACACGGCGCGAATGCTGCGCGAGAACATTGCGCGGGTCGGCGGCGCGACGCGGCCGTACAACGTCAACCCGAAGTACGACGAGGTCGACGGCGGCCCGTGCTACCCGGACCTCGCGTCGCTGCCCGAGGTGCCTGACGTCGTCGTGGCACTCGTTGGACCGCTGCGAGCGGCCGCGGTCGTGCGTGAGGCGGCCGCGGCAGGCGTGCCCGCGGTGATGGTGCCCGGCGGCGGCGTGATCGAGGGTGGGGAGCCGGCGGCCCGGATGCAGGCAGAGGTGGCCGCGATCGCGCTACAGGCCGGCATGGCCCTCCTCGGCCCCAACTGCATGGGCCTCATCGACTTCCACGCGCCCAGCGCGACGTACATCGACGACCTTCCTGCCGGCCTGCGACGGGGCGGCACCGCCGCGATCGCCCAGTCGGGGAGCGTCGCCAACGCGTTCGTCAATGCGGGACCGCGGATCGGATGGAGCCGGATCATCAGCTGCGGCTCCGAGGTCGTGCTGGACGTGTGCGACTACCTCGCCGCCTGCCTGGATGACCCGGTCACGGATTCGGTCGTCCTGTTCGTGGAGGGGTTCAAGCGCCCGGAGCGCTTCCTCGCCCTCGCCGACAGGGCGCTGTCGATGGACGTGCCCGTGCTCGCGGTGAAGGTCGGGCGAAGTCCGCAGGCCCAGGCCGCCGCGGTCTCGCACTCGGGCTCGCTGGCCGGCGACACGCGCGCCACCGAGGCCGCGATGCGCGCGGCCGGCGTGGTGCTGTGCGACGACCTGGACGCCCTGCTCGAGGCGGCGGCGCTCGTCAGCGCCTCCCGGCGCCTTGGACGACGGGTGGGGCAGGGGAGGACCGGCCTCGTAACCGTGTCGACGGGCGAGGCGTCGCTCATCGCCGATCTCGCGCCCGGAATCGGGCTCTCGCTGCCTGCCATCCCGAGCGACGCACGCGCGGCGATCACGGCCGCCATGCCGACGCTGACGCACCTGGAGAACCCGATCGATCCGTGGGGCGCCGGCGACGCCGCGCCCACCTACCGTGCGGCTCTCGAGTCGCTGGCGGATTCCGGGGCATACGACGTGGTCGGACTGGTCCACGACTTTCCCTACGCGTCCGCCGAGAGCGAGACCGCGCTCGCACTCGAGCTCGGTAGCGTGCTCGTGGCCGCCACAGCCGAGCGCCCCAGCGTGCTCCCGGTGTTCGTCTCGCTCACGTCCGGCGACGCGCCGCTGGAGATTGTTGCCCGGATGGATGCCGCCGCGGGCGTGCCGATCCTCCGCGGCATCGCGAGCGGCCTCGGCGCCATCCCGAAGCTGGCCTGGTGGGAGCGCCGCCACGCAGATCGTGCGCGGCGCGGCCCGGCACGTGCCGGCTGGCCCGCGCTGGCAAGCACGACGCCCGCGTATGGGCATGACCAGCCAGCGCGCACTTCGACGCGTTCGCACGGCAATGCCCCCGGCCGCGTGATCCCGGAGCGCGAATCCCTGGAGCTCCTCGCCGCGGCCGGGATCCCGGTCGTTGCCTCCATCGCCGTCGAGGGCCGCTCCGCGACGGGGATGCTGCCGCGCGCCGTTGCCGCCGCGGAGCAGCTCGGCTGGCCCGTGGCCGTGAAGCTGGACGCGCCGGGCCTCGCGCACAAGTCGGACATCGGGGCCGTGGAGCTGGGCGTCGCCGGCCCGACGCAGCTGGCCGCGGCCCTGCGCCGCGTCCTCGCGGCCGGTCGCGACCACGAGCCGGACGGCGTGCTCCTGCAGCCCATGGCGCGCCGGGGCGTGGAGCTGATCGTGGGCGGGCGCCGCGATCCCCAGTTCGGGCCGCTCGTGTTCGTTGGCCTCGGCGGCATCTTCACCGAGGTGCTCGACGACGTGGTGCTCGGGCTCGCGCCGCTCCACCCTGACGACGCGCTGGACATGCTCGCGGCCCTCCGCCATTCCGAGGTCCTTGATGGCGCCCGCGGCCGGCGTCCGGTCAATCGCCGGGCCGTGGCCGGGCTCCTCGTCGCGCTGTCCGACGGGTTGGCGCACAACCCCGGCTGGATCGAGGTGGACCTCAACCCCGTGATCGCCGGCCCGACCGACGCGATCGCCGTGGATGCGCTGATCGTCACCGACCTCGTCGATCCTGTCGCCGTCGCGTGGGACTTCGAAGACCCTGGCGGCGCTGCGGACGCCTGACCCCGCCGCGCACCGCGTGGCCCGTAAACCGCACCGCTCAGGAGCCAGCCATGACCCCGACGCAAACCCCAACCAAGCCCACATCGAGCACCCTCTATTTCGGCCCGTGGTATCGCCGCTCGCCGTTTTTCGAGAAGACCCTCGCCGCGGGTGCCTCCGCGTACGACATCTACAACCACATGTACTTGCCCGGCTACTACGCGGACCCGGTGGAGGAGTACTGGGCGCTGCTCAACGACGTGACCGTGTGGGACGTCTCGGTCGAGCGCATCGTCGAGATCACCGGCCCGGATTCATCCGAGTTCATCAACCGGCTGACGTGCCGTGACCTGACCAAGTGCGCCGTTGGACAGGGCAAGTACGTGCTCATCACCGCAGAGGACGGCGGGATCGTCAACGACCCGGTGCTCCTGCGAATCGAGGAGAACCGCTGGTGGCTCGCGCTGGCGGACTCGGACGCCGGGCTGTATGCCCGGGGCGTTGCCGTCAACTCCGGCCTCGACGTCAAGGTTGGCGAGCCCGACGTCTACCCGATCCAGGTCCAGGGGCCGAAGAGCAAGGACGTGCTGCGCAAGCTGCTCGGCGACGCGATCCTCGACGTCAAGTACTACTGGACGCTCACCACCGACATCGCCGGCATCCCGGTCGTCATCAGCCGCACCGGCTGGACCGGCGAGGTGGGCTACGAGATCTACCTGCGTGACCCGTCGCGCGGCGGCGACCTCTGGGACCGCGTCTTTGAAGCCGGCAAGGAGTTCAACATCCGGCCCGTCGCGCCGGTGGAGGCCCGCAGGATCGAGGCCGGCATCTTCAACTACGGCTCGGACATGAACATCTCGAACAACCCGTTCGAGATCATGGGCCTGGAGCGCCTCGTGGAGCCCCAGGCGGCCGACTATATCGGCAAGGCGGCCCTCGAGGAGATCCGCGCGAAGGGCGTGTCGAAGAAGCTCGTGGGCATCGAGGTGCCGGGCGAGGCGCTGCCGTTCGAGCTTGCCGAGAAGTGCCCGGCGCTGCATCGCGGCGAGCCGGTCGGCACCGTGACGGAGCTGATCTGGTCACCGCGCCTGGAGAAGAACATCGGCTACGTCTGGCTGCCGATCGAGCTCGCGGGCGCCGGCACGGAGCTGGAGATCATGGCGCCGGACGGCGAGCTCTGGCCCGCCCGCAGCGCTGCAATCCCGTTCCTCGATGCGACCAAGAAGGTGCCACTCGGCCACGGGGCCTAGCCGGGCTCTTCGGAGCGTCCAGCTCGGGTTCGGAAGGCTCACCGCCGGGCGAGACGCCCGTCGATGATCACCACATGATCATTTCTGGGGTTAGGGAAGGGATTTCGCCTGCGTCCAGCTTGCGAACGGGCAAATCTCCGCGTTTCGCACGTTCAGTTGAGCGTGGCGGTCGCGGGCGGCGACCGTCGGACGGCCCAGAAACAAGCAAATGTCTCGAGAAGCCCCAGGAATGATCGCCACATGAGCACGCCCAGTCATTTCGGAGCGGGCTCCGATCGGCGACCAAACTCGTCGCTCTCTCGGGAGCCCACCGACGGAATCAGGCGGCGGCGTCCGCGGGTCGGCGCTCCGCCACGCGCCCGAGGCCGCCGAATCGCCAGGCGAGGAAGAGCACGATCGCGGTGATCGCGACGATGATCGAGCTGATCGCGTTGATCTCCGGGGAGACGCCGAACTTGATGGCGCTGTAGATGTACAGCGGCAGGGTCGTCGTATCGATGCCCGAGTTGAAGACGGTCACGACGTAGTCGTCGAAGCTGAGCGCAAACGCGAGCAGCGCCCCGGCGATAACGGCGGGCATGATCAGCGGCAGGGTCACGTGGCGGAGCGCGCCCAGCGCACTGTCGCCGAGGTCCCGTGCCGCCTCCTCGAGCTGCGGGTTCATGCCCGCGGCACGAGCGCGCACGGTGATCGCGACGTACGAGATGCAGAACGTGATGTGGGCGATCGACAGCTGGCCGAACGAGCCGTCGCTGTCGATGAGCTGCCGGAAGAAGAGCAGCAGCGACAGGCCCATGACGATCTCGGGCGTCACCATCGGCAGCAGGAGGAGCATCTCGGCCGGCGCGCGGCCGCGCCCGCGCATGCGGGCAAGTCCCAGGCCGAGCGCCGCGCCGATGATCGTCGAGACCAAGACGGCCACCGATGCGACTTGGAACGTCATGAACACCGCCTCGAGCAGGTCCTCGTTGGCGAAGAGCTTGCCGTACCACTCGGTGGTGAAGCCGCGCCAGATGAACGTCCGCCGCGAGTCGTTGAAGCTGAAGATGATGAGGACGACGATCGGCGCGAACAGGAAGGCATAGACGAGCATCGCGAACGCGCTGAGCCAACGATTTCGTTCAGCGCTCAATCGCCGACCACCTCTCGCCGGAGCGTGCGCAGCGCGGCGAGCGTCCCCACCAGGGTCAGGAGCGTGAGGACGAATCCGAGCGCGGACCCGTACGGCCAGTCGCGGCCGTCGAGGAAGCGGTCCTGGATGACCTTCGCGATGTTGGTCACCTGCGCGCCACCGAGGAGGTCCGGGGTCACGAAATCGCCCATCGCCGGGATGAAGGTCAGGAGCGCTGCGGCGACCAGCCCGGGCCGGACGAGCGGCAGGGTCACGTGCAGGAACGCCTGGCGGCCGTTCGCGTACAGGTCGCGCCCGGCGGCGACCAGGTTGGGATCGAGACGGTCGATCGAGACGAACAGCGGCAGGATCGTGAACGGGAGGAACCCGTAGGTCATCCCCAGGATCACCGAGAAGTCGGTGTACAGGAGGATGACGGGCTCGTTCGTGAGCCCGACTGCCTGGAGGAACTGGTTCACCACGCCCTGATCGCGGAGCACGATCATCCATGCGTACGTTCGGATGAGGTAGCTCGTCCAGAACGGCAGCATCACGATCACGAGCAGCAGCGTCTTCCGGTGCCCGCCGTAGCGCGAGATCCAGTAGGCGATGGGGAAGCCGATCGCGAGCGAGAGCAGCGTGGTCGCCGACGCCAGGTAGATCGACTGGAGGATCGTCGGCAGGAAGATCGGGTTGAAGACCTGCTGGTAGTTCTCGAGGGTCAGCGGGTCAAGGACGATTCGGTGGAGCTCGTCGCGGCTGCCGAGGCTGATGACGAAGATGAACGCCAGCGGGACCAGGAAGAAGACGACCAGCCAGCCGATCCCGGGCAGGACCAGGACGGCGTTGCGCAGTGCCGTCATCCGGGCGCGTTGTAGGCCAGGTACTCCTCCCACCGGGACAGGTACAGCTCGTCAACCGCGTTGGGCAGGTCCAGGAGCTCCTCGAGCTTCTCGAGGATCGCCTTGTCCGGATTCACCGCTGGATCCTCGAGGATCGCCTTGTCGATGAACTGGCGGGCCGCGGCGTTCGGGCCCATGTAGCCGATCAGGTTCGTGTTCAGAGCGCTGACCTCGGGGTCCAGCATGTGGTTGATGAAAAGATGCGCCGCGATCGGGTGCTTGGTCCCCGAGTAGATCGCCATCGTGTCCGAGCCGCGGACACCGCCCTCCGACGGGATGAAGTAGGCGACGTTCTCATTCTCGAGCGAGATCTGGTACAGGTCGGAGCCCCAGATCATCCCAACCCAGATGTCGCCACCAGTCATGACCGCGATCGTGTCGTTCGATCGCGTTCGAACGAGGCTCTTGCCCTCCTTGAGTCTCGCAAGCGCCTGGTCGAGCTCCGCGGTGTCCGTCGTGTTCGCCGAGTGCCCCTGCTGGATGAGCGTCAGGCCAATTGTCTCCTGGTAGTCGTCCATGACCGAGATGTGGTTGTCGTACCGAGGATCCCAGAGGACGTTGGAGCTCGTCGGGACTTCCTTGACCTTCGTCGTGTCGTACGCGATCCCGGTCGTCCACCACACGTACGGCACCGAGTACTGGTTGCCCGGGTCGTAGCCGGGGTTGGACCACTCGGCGCCGAGATTGACGAGGTTGGGGATGAGCGACTGGTCGAGCTTCAGGAGGGTGCCGGCCTCACGGAAGGCAGGCACGTCGACACCGATCGGGAACGACAGGTCGTAGCCATTGCCGTCGTCGCCGAGCTTCTCGTACGCGGCGTAGATGTCGTCGAAGAGCTCGTACTTGACCTTGACCGGGTACTTCTCCTCGAACGACTGGATCACCCCATCGCCGATGTAGTCGAGCCAGTTGTAGATCCGCAGCTCGCTCTCGGGCGCGGGCACGGGAGTGGGCGCCGCAATCGGCGTGGCAAGCGCGCCGGTCGTGGGACCGGGTGTAGCCGGGCCGGCGGTGGCCGGCGCGGGCGACGGGCTCGCGCCGGACTGGCCGCACGCGATCAGCAGCTGCGTCAGGGCCGCGGCGGCGCCGAGTTGCGCCACGCGGCCGAGGAACTCGCGCCTGCTCCAGTGAGCCTGGGCGAGGCGGGCGTCCAGTGCCTCCTCGAACGTCATGACTCGTCCTCCTCCTCGATCGACGCGTCGCCCATCACCAGGGCATCCGATGGTGCCCAGCTCACTGTCACCAACCTGCCGGAGTCGAATCTGGGACCTGTTTTCGCTGCGAGAACCGACAGGGCGAGGCCCTTGTCTGTACGAATGTGATATTGGACTGACGCGCCCAGGTACGCCACCTGCTCGACGGTGGCGCGCAGCCCGCCGATGCCGTTCCCCGCGACGTCAGCGGCCCCGTCGGCCGCGGCAATCGAGATCGATTCCGGCCTGATGCTCACTTGTACGGCCTGGCCCGGTCGCCGGCCGCCCGTCGCGATGACGCATCGATCGCCCGAATCGAGGCAGACCGTCGCGACGTCCGGCCCGAGGGTCTCGACCAGCCCTCCGAGCAGGTTGGTCGTCCCGATGAAGTCGGCGACGAACGAGGTCGCCGGGCGGTCGTACAGGTCCTCGGGCGCGCCGACTTGCTCGATCCTGCCGCGGTGCATGACCGCGATGCGGTCGCTCATCGTCAGCGCCTCTTCCTGGTCGTGGGTCACGTACACGAAGGTGATCCCGACATCCATCTGTATCCGCTTCAGCTCCACCTGGAGGCGCTTGCGGAGCTTGAGGTCCAGGGCACCGAGCGGTTCGTCGAGCAGCAGCACCTGTGGCTGGTTC
>JANLSG010000088.1:0-5667 GCA_031362295.1 Chloroflexota bacterium | reverse complement strand
CGCCCGTAGATCTCGGTCCGAACGGGCTCATCCAGGGCCACGTCCCCCTCGATCACGCGACCGTCCGGAAAGGTGAGCTTGAGCCAGGTCGCCTCGGGGTTCGTCTCGGACGCAACGCGGACCAGCTCGCCGGACAGGAGTCGGTCGACCAGCCGCCCGTGCTCGTCGACGAGATAGAACCTGCGGTCCTCGACGACGCCGCCGTCGACAACGTCGATCGAATCGGGATGGTGGAGCGCGAGGCCGCGTACCGGGGCGATCGACAGGCGCGACACATTGGGCATGGCTGGCATCCTATGCCCGGACAGACCCCGCGCGCATGGAGCTGCCCGATGACCGATCCCCTCGCCCCATTCGGCACGATGCCGACGACGCTGCACGAGAAGACCGGACGAACGCTGGCCGAGTGGCAGGCCACCGTGGCGGGCCTCGGCGTCACCAGGCACGGCGAGATCCTCAAGGCCCTGAAGCAGGACCACGGCCTCAGCCACGGCTACGCGAACATGCTCGCGCTCCTGGCCACCGGCTACGGCACGAAGGCCGAGGACGAGCTGCTGACCGGGCTCTTCGCCGGACCGCGCGCGGGGCTCCGACCCATCTACGACAAGGTCGAGTCGATCGTCACGGGCTTCGGCGCAGACGTGACGGTCCTGCCGAAGTAGTCGAGGGTGGGGTTCTAGCGGAACCGCCAGTTCGTGTGCTTCATGCCCGCCTCGGCGAGCAAGGTGGACCTCGGGATCACGATGAAGGACGAGGCGCCCGACGACGCACGGATCAAGGCGACGCCAGGCGGCATGGCGAGCCACGTCGTGCCCATCACCTCGGCCGACCAGATCGACGACGACGTCGTGCGCTGGCTGCGCATCGCCTACGACCGGGGCTGACGCGATCACGGATCAGGCGCGAGTCGGGGCGGCTCAGGCGGTTCGGACCACCTCGACGGCGTCGCCCGTGGCGACTGGACCTTCCTCGAGCACCGAGGCGTACCAGCGCGAGTCCTCGGGGTATTTGCGCGCCGAGATCCGACCGGTCCGTCCGCCCTGGAACCAGCGCTTCTGGGTGTCGCATGGCGTTGCATAGTCGGTGAGCTCGAGCAGAGGGCCTGAAGCGCCGATCCGGAGCTGGTCGCCGGCGCGCCGGGCTGCCCAGTCGAGCCCGGCGATCGTGAAGTTCTCGCCATACGCGCCCGGAAATGCGTCGTGGCCGTCGGCGCGGATCCGCTCGATTGCTTCAAACGCAAGCAGGCAGGCCGCCTGCTCCGGTGTGCCATGGACCGGCTCGGGCTGCGAGTGACGGTCGCCGTCGATGCCGCGAACGCCCATGTGGCCGCCCACGATCGGGAGCTTCGGGACGCCGCCTGGCGAGATGTTCACCGACACGAGCAGGCCCTTCGTCGGGCTGAGCGGCGTGACGCGCGGTCGTGTCCAGTAGACATGGGCGACATATGGCAGCTCCACGACGGAGGCCCGCGCCGTGTCCGGGTCGTTCGCGAGCAACTCGCGGACCGCAGCGAGGATGGGTGCACGACGGTCGTCGGGTAGCACGGCCACATAGCTGATCGACGCGACCCGGTCGATGATTATTTCTTGGTCGCCTCGTTGGATGTGGCCGAACGTCGCGTGCTCGATCTCCTTGAACAGTGCGACCCGGCCGAAGGCCTCTCGCCATTCCTCGGTCCGGAAGCGCGGGTTGCCCTCGCTCGCACGGTCGATGATCTCTTCGAGCCGTTCGAGCCAGGGCCGATTCGGGTCGCGCGACTGCCAGATCATCCCGAGCGCGCCCGTCGGACGAAGGACGCGGCGAATCTCGCTCACGGCGCGGACCCCATCGAACCAGTGGAACGCCTGGCCAACCACGACGGCATCGACCGAGTGATTCGGGAGCGGGATTCGCTCGGCCGTGCCGTCGATCGCCTCGACGCCGGGTAGCGCGGCAACGAGCTTCGCGCGCATCTCCGCGACCGGCTCGACCGCGATCAGCTCCGCGCCCGTGTCCACGAGCTGCCGCGTCAGCTTGCCCGTGCCCGCCGCAAGATCCAGCACGCGCTTGCCCGGCCCGATGCGCAGCTCGTGCACCAGCGCGGCGACCGCATCACGCGAGTAGTCCGGACGCCCACGCTCGTACGCGTCAGCTCCGGCCGAGAACCCCTTCGCCGCCGTTTCGTGGACTGCCACTCGCAAACTGTACTGGCGCCATGGGCGATCGGGTCGCTAGGGGTGGTCGACGTCGACAAGAACGAGACCGCGTACGTCGCAGGTCGCGGAGAGGATCCAACCCGGCTCGTCCATCGCATCCAGCGTCAGAAGTTGGCCCTCCAACGCGACGACATGGCCGAGCTCGTCGAGGAGCAGCACGCCGGCGGGAGTGTCCCAGGCGCTGAAGCCGTACGGCCATCGGATCGCCCGCAATGTCCCGTCCAGATTGATTCCCATCCCGCTCTGCTCATTCAGGACCAGTTGGCCAACGTGCCGGTTCTTTCGGCACTCCTGCGAGCGTGACGCCCACGTCAGCAGCGGAATCTGCTCCGCGTCGTCAGGGAGGACCGTGATCTCGATCTCCGCTGACACCGTCGTCGCCGGTGGCCGGCAGTCGGGTGCCGAGACATGGCTTTCGACGCGGACATGCCAGGTACCCGGCGGCAGCTTCAACAGCGGATCATCCAGGAACCGTTGCTGATCAACCGTGCGGGTCTGTATGCCGAGCATGGAGCTGCCCTTGTGGAATGGCGCGGTGATCTCCTCGCCGACTTCAATTTGCTTGGAGATACAGATCAAAACCACCGGGATGGCGGCGTCGTTGACCCGCATGTCATAGACCGGCTCGCGAATCGAGAACATCAGCGGTCTGAACGCCGACACATCGGCGGGCCCGTCGCCCATGAAGCGGAACGTCCCGGTGATGCCAATCGCGTCCGACTCGCGGTAGATCCGCTTGTCAGAGCGAAGTTCCACCTGGTAGTCGCCCTCCCATGTCGAATTGATCTGGCCGATCGGGTCCGGCGGCGGGGTCGCTTCGGGCGTCTCAGCTGTTGGAGTTGCCGACGGGACGGAGCGAACCTGGATCTCGAGATCGACGCGCATCGTGTGCGGTCGTGCTGTGCAGTCCTGGCCGACCGAGAACTCCGCGACCGCGTAGACGTGCCAGGTCCCCTCGGGCAGGCGAAGGCCCGACGACACGATGAAGTCGTGGTACGCAGCGGCTCTTGGATCGTCGCCCGACCAGGAGGCAGCCTTCCAGAAGTCCTGATCGAGGGCAATGTCGCGGTTCAGATTCGAGCCAACGCATGACTGACGCCAACCCGGACCTAGCACCAGCCCGCCGAGTACGGGTTCGTCGATGCCGAAACCGAGCGGACCGCCGCGCGCTCCAGACGCGTGTCCGATGAAGGTGCTGGAGTCCGGCCCGATGTAGGTCAGAGCGGCCGTGATCTGGATCGGCTCGTCAGCGGCATAGACCGCCTTGGCCGAGCGCATGGCGAGCACGAAGTCACCACTTGTTTGGCTATCTGTGATCGCGCCGTTCGCAAACGGGGAGGCCTTTGCCGGCTCGGCGCTGGGGTCGGGCGTCACATCGATCTCGACCGCGGCTGTCAGGCTCACCGGACCATCCGGTGCCTCGAAAGCGGCGGTCGCGGACGGATGCCACGTGCCCGGGCTGAGCCGGAGCACCGGATCCATGAGGTAGTCCGTGTAGAGGTCGAGGAGCGGGTCACCGCCCGACGACGCCGCCCCCTTCGCGAACGCCACAGTCAGCGGGCGGCCCCGTTCGAGAACCGTGCTGTGGCGAGCCTGGTCGCATACCGTCGACAGATGGAGGGCCCCGATGACAGGCTCCGCGATGCCAAAGCCGATTGGGCCGCGCGCCGCGCATCCGCCGTGCCCGATCCTCACGCTGGGCAGCGGCCCGTCGTAGACCAACGATGCCTCGATCTGGATCGTTTCGTTCGCGGTGTACGTGGTTTGCGCCGACCTGATCGTGAGCTCGAAATCGCCGGATCGGGTCGCGGCACTGATCCCGGACAGTCCGCCGAGGCCGGGACCGAGGAGCGCGAACGCCATGGCGCCGACGACGAGGACCGCGAGTGGCGTGACCCAGGCCATCCGGACGCGCTGTCGTGCCTGGACCGCCCCGCGATGGACCGGATCAAGGCGGCCGTGCGACACCGGCACGGCTTCCGTTAGCCGTAATAGCCGGTTCGACAGATCGCTGTCGAGGTCAGCCATCGTCGCCGAGTTCCGCCCGCAGGCGCTCGCGGCCACGCGAGATCCAGCTGGCAACGGTTCCCCGGGGCGCATCGAGGATCGTCGCGACCTCGTCGTGCGAGTACCCGTCGAGCGTCGTCAGGACGATGGCGGCGCGGGTGCGGCGGTCGAGGCGGCGCAGGGCGCGCCACAGGTCCGGGTCAACGGTGATCGCCCACGTGGCGTCCTCGTCGCGAAGGTCGAGGAAGCCCCAGCGGCGGCGGCGGCGTCGCTCGTCGATCGCCAGGCGGACGCCGACGGTCGAGAGCCAGCGCGCGGGCTCGCTCGAATCCGGCAGCGGCCAGTGCTCGGTCAATCGCACGAAGGTCTCCTGTGCGAGGTCGTTGGCTTCCTCGGCGTCGCCGACGATCAGTGCGAGCCGCCGGACCAGCCAGTCACGATGGGCTCGGAAGGCCGAGTCCAGGTCGCGCCCGCTGTGGTCGACGTCGGCGCCATCGGTTGCCAATCGACCCCCTCTCACTGAGGCCTAACGTCCGAGCCCGGCGCGTTGTTGCACCGGGCGGCGATCACATCCGGAAGACGCCGAACTTGGTATCGGGGATGGGGGCGTGGAGGGCGGCATCCAGGCCGATGGACAACACCCGGCGGGTGTCGAGCGGGTCGATGATCCCGTCGTCCCACAGTCGAGCGGTGGAGAAGTACGGCGAGCCCTCGCGCTCGTAGGTTTCGAGGATCGGCGCCTCGAAGGCCTCGCGGTCCGCGTCTGACGCCCAGGCGCCACCGGGCTGCGAGGGCTCGGAAACCGTGGACAGCACCCGCGCCGCCTGCTGCCCGCCCATCACGGAGATGCGCGAGTTGGGCCACGTCCACAGGAAGCGCGGCTGGTACGCGCGGCCGGCCATTGCGTAGTTGCCGGCGCCGAAGCTCCCGCCGATCAGCACCGTGAACTTCGGCACCGCTGCCGTCGCGACGGCGGTCACGAGCTTGGCTCCGTCCTTCGCGATGCCGCCGGCCTCGTACTCGCGCCCCACCATGAATCCCGTGATGTTCTGCAGGAAGACGAGCGGGATCTTGCGCTGGCAGGCGAGCTCGATGAAGTGGGCGCCCTTGAGCGCCGACTGGCTGAACAGGATCCCGTCGTTGGCGAGGATCGCCACGGGCCATCCGTCGAGGTGGGCGAAGCCGCAGACGAGCGTCTCGCCGTAGAGCGGCTTGAACTCGTGGAACCGGCTCCCGTCGACGAGGCGGGCAATCAGCTCGCGAACGGGCACGGAGCGCCGAGTGTCCGCCGAGATAGCTGCGTACATATGCGCGGCACCGTCGCCGCCCGCGGTCGATCCAGCGGGTGGCGACGGCGCGGCGCACCTGTACGCCGCCATCTCCGCGGACACTCGCAGGTCCGTGCCGGTTCGGGAGCTGATCGCCCGCCTCGTCGACGGCAGCCGCTTCCACGAGTTCAAGCCGC
>JANLSG010000086.1:0-2218 GCA_031362295.1 Chloroflexota bacterium | reverse complement strand
CAGCACGACCGCGGCGGCGATGTCGGCCGCCGTCACCGACGCGCTGACGCGCTGGGAGCACCGGATTGACGTCGAGAACGTCGACGTGCTCTTCGCAAACAACGACCCGACCATCTTCTACATCGACATCCAGTACCGCATGAAGCGGACCAACGACCGTCACAACCTTGTCTTCCCGTTCTACGTGATCCCCGGCGAGTGAGGAGCTGACGATGGCGCTACCAGTCCCCAACCTTGACGATCGTCGGTTCCAGGACCTCGTCGACGAGGCAAAGCGGCTCGTCCAGCAGCGTTGCCCGGAGTGGACGGACCACAACGTGTCCGACCCCGGCGTGACGCTGATCGAGACGTTCGCGTGGATGACGGACCAGCTGATCTATCGCCTCAACCGCGTCCCGGACCGGAACTACGTCAAGTTCCTTGAGCTGATCGGCGTGACCCTGTTCCCTCCAACTGCGGCCCGGACGGACGTCACCTTCTGGCTCACGGGTCCGCAGCCGGACGTCGTCCGGATCCCCGCGGCGACCCAGGTCGCCACCGTCCGAACCGAGACCGACGAGGCGATTGCGTTCGCCACCACCGACGAGCTGCCGATCATCCCGGCCGACCTCATCCAGCTCGGTTCGATGGCCAAGGGCAAATCCGCCTACCGCGACCTCCTGCCCGAGGTCGAGCTCGGCAAGGACGCCTACTGCTTCCAGGAGAAGCCCGCGCTCGGCGACGCGCTCCTCATCGGTCTCTCGCAGCCAGTACCGTCCAACGCGATCCTGCTCCGGTTCAAGTGCGACATCGAAGGCGTCGGCGTCAACCCGAACCACCCGCCTCTCCAGTGGGAAGCTTGGAACGGCGAGGACTGGATGTCGTGCGAGCAGGATTCGGACAGCACCGGCGGGCTCAACCGCGACGGCGACGTGGTCATCCATGTGCCGCGTGGCCACGCGGCACACACGATCGGCACGCGCCACGCGGCGTGGGTCCGCGCCAGGGTGGTGGAGCCGATGCAAGGCATGTCCGGCTATGAGGCCTCACCGACCGTCAACGCAGCAAGCTCGATCACGGTCGGCGGCACCGTCGAGGCCGTGAACGCGGCCGTCGTCGGCGACGAGGACCTGGGCGTGTCCGAAGGCGTACCCGGCCAGCGCTTCGAGCTCCGCCGGAAGCCGGTGCTGTCGACGGACGCGCCGGCGACGCTCGCGGTCTCGACCGGCACGGATACCGACGGCAGCCCGACGTGGCAGACGTGGGACCAGGTCGGGGACTTCGCGGCCAGCGGGCCGAAGGATCGCCATTTCGTGATCGATGGGGCTACCGGCGAGATCCGCTTCGGGCCGGCGGTCCGGCAGCCTGACGGCTCGCTCCGCCAGTACGGAGCGACACCCGAGAAGGATCGCTACATCCGCATGCTCGAGTACCACACCGGCGGCGGCCAGCGCGGCAACGCCTCTGCGGGCGCGATCAAGGTCCTCAAGACGTCGAACCCGTTCGTCTCGCGCGTGGAGAACCGGCGTGACGCGCGCGGCGGCGTTGACGGCGAGGACATCGACAACGCCAAGGTCCGGGGACCGATCCGCCTGCGAACGCGCGGCCGGGCGGTGACAACCGAGGACTTCGAGCACCTCGCTCGCGAGGCCGCCCCGAACGTTGGTCGCGTCCGAGCGATCGCTGCCGGCGACGGCGCGCTGGCGGGCGCGGTTCGCGTGCTCGTCGTGCCCTCGCTCCCCAGCCCGGATGGGCGCATTCGCTTCGACCAGCTGGTCCCCGACCAGACGCTGCTCGAGGCCATCACCCAGCGGCTGGAGGAGTGCCGGGTCATCGGCACGCGCATCAGCGTCGAGCCGCCGGGCTACCGGGGCGTTACCGTCGAGGCGACCGTGAAGCCGGCCTCCGGCGCCAACCCGAACCGACTCAAGGCCGCCGCGGAGCGCGCGCTGTACGAGTACCTCCACCCGATCACCGGCGGCCCCGATGGCACCGGCTGGCCATTCGGCCGGCCCGTGACGATCGGCGAGGTCTATTCGGTCCTGCAGCGCGTGCCCGGTGCGGAGGTCGTCGACTCGGTCAACCTGTTCGGGACCAACGCCGAGACCGGCCAGGGCCGCGAAGCCACGCCGCGCCTCGAGATCAAGCCGAACGTGCTCGTGTTCAGCGTCGGCCATGTCGTGACCGTGCCTGGCGCCGCGGCGGTGGCCTGATGCGCGGCGAGGTCGTGGCGCTCGAG
>JANLSG010000081.1:0-14050 GCA_031362295.1 Chloroflexota bacterium | reverse complement strand
GCCAGACGCGGCGGCCGCAAGGCTGGGCCGACGGACTCATCGGCGGAGCATCGGCTCCAGGATGGGCAGGATCCGATCGACCCAGCGGCCGTACTGGATCCCGCTCGGGTGGAGGCCGTCGCCGGCGACGAGTGATCGATCCGTCGCGGCATCCAGGGAGATGTCGTAGATGTCGACCACGACGATGCCGCGGGCGGTCGCGAGCTCCGTGATGACCGCGTTGTTCGTCCTGATGCCGGCCGCCTGCCGTGTGGGGTCGCCGTAGTCGGCACCGGCCGGCGTCACGGTGTAGTCCGGCGTCGTGACGACGACGACGCGATTCGCGCCGACGAGCCTCAGCAGCTCGTCGAGGATGTGCTCGACATTGCGGCGGTATGTCGCTTCGGGAACTCCCTGCACGACGTCGTTCACCCCGATCAGCAGGGTGAGGAATTCCGGTCGGAGCGCAGCGAGCTGGGGCAGTTCCTCCTCGATGACGTTGCGCGAGGTGTAGCCATTCACCCCCAGGTTTGCGACGAGCTCCAGCGCCGGGAGGCGGCGCGTGAGCTGATCAGGCCAGCGCTCGGCCGCGAGGACCGAGGTCCCGATCGTGTACGAGTCGCCGAGCGCCACGTAGCGGAGTGGCGCGGCGGGTGTCGGCGCGGTCATCGTGCTGCAGCCCGCGAACGTGACGACGGCCAGCAGCGCAAGCGCGGCGACACGGGGGTTGCGAATGGCCCGGCTACGGCAATCGCCCATACGCGTCGACGAGGATGTCCTCGAAGCGCTTGGGATCGAGGTGGATGCCGATCTGGGCATTTGCCACGTGGCCCTCACGGGCGAGGCGGCGCGGATAGCCTTCGGATACGGTGCGGCCTCGCGCCGGGCCGTGCGTGATGTCGACCTCGACGTAGTACTCCGCCACGCTCACGAGGTCCGCGATCGCGAGGTGTGCGACGGCAACTGCGTCATGGATCGCCGCCGCCGGCGCGTCGTACCAGGCGCGCTCGCGGGCGATGGCGAACTCCACGAGCTCTGCCCCAACCCGGCCCGACGCCGTCCCGGTAGCGCGCAGCCGAGCTGCCGCAGCGTCATCGAGCAACGCCTGGTGGGTGACATCAAGGCCCATCATCGTGATCGGGATGCCGGACCGGAAGACGATGTCCGCCGCTTCCGGGTCGGCGTAGATGTTGAACTCGGCCGAGACCGTCCTGTTCCCCTCCCCGATCGAGCCGCCCATGATCGACAGATGGGCGATCCGGTCCGCGAGTCGCGGCTGGAGCCGGAGCAGCAGGCCGATGTTGGTGAGCGGTCCGACGGGCGCGATCGTCACCGGCACCGGAGACCGCTCCAGGATCGTGGCGATGAGCGCCACGGCGCCCCCGGGGTCCGCCGCGGATGAGGCGCTCGGCAGCACGACGCTCCCGATGCCGCTCTCGCCGTGGATCTCCGGCGCTCGGATCACCTCGCCGAGGATCGCGCCGGCCGCGCCTTCGCCCACGGGCACGTCGTCGCGCCCGTACAGGTGCAGGAGGCGAAGTGCGTTCTCCGTGCAGTGCCGCACGTCCGCGTTCCCACCGACGGTCGTGACCGCCAGCAGGTTGAGCTCCGGTCGTGCGCAGGCAAGCCCGATCGCGAGCGCGTCGTCCAGGCCCGGATCGCTGTCGATGATCAGCGGGAGTGGCTTCTCCTTCGTCCCGAGCGGCGCCGTTCGCGCGATTGCGGGAGCCGGGAACGACGTGGGCCGGGCGACGATCTCGCCTAGCCCGCGGTAGCGGTCCGTCAAGCCTCTCAGCCCTGCTCATACGGCTGGCCGGCCGCTGCGGGCCCGCGCACGCGTCCAACGACCCCGGCGACGACGACGATCGTCACGACATACGGGACGCTGGCCAGGATCTGCGGCGCCACGCCGACCCCGAGCACGTTCAGGAGCGACTGGGTCGTATCGGCAAAGCCGAAGACCAGCGCCGCCAGGAACGCGCCGATCGGATGCCACGACCCGAAGATCACCGCCGCAAGCCCGATGTAGCCCTTGCCCGCGGTCATGTCCATCTGGAAGCTGCCCCCGGCCGCCAGCGAGAGGTACGAGCCGGCGAGGCCGGAAATCAGGCCGGCGAGGATGAGTGCGCGGTATCGAATCCTGAGCACGTTGATGCCGACGGTTCCGGCGGCAGCCGGCTTCTCACCGGAGGCACGCAACCGGAGGCCCCAGCGGGTGCGATAGATCATGTACGTCAGCACGATCACCAGGATGTACCCGACGTACACATATGGCTTGGCCGAGAAAAGGATCGGGCCGATGACCGGCAGGTCCGACAGGAACGGCAGCGAGAACGGCTTGACCGACGGCGGGGCGTTGTACTGGGTGTTGTGCTGCAGCACCCGCAGGAAGATGAAGCTCGTGATCCCCAGCGCACCGATGTTGATGACCGTGCCGGCAATGATCTGGTTCACCCTGTGGCGGATCCCGAGCCAGGCCAGCAAAAGGCCGGTCAGGCCGCCAACGACCATGGCCATGGCGATGCCGACAAGGGTCGCCAGCAGCGGGTTGCCCGTCGCGATGAACACGAGGCTCGATGCCACCGCTGCCGTGAATGCGCCGATCAGCATCTTGCCCTCGAGCGCGATGTTGAACATCCCGCTGCGCTCGGAAAGGATCCCGGCCATCGCCGCCATCGCGATCGGCGTCGCCTGCTCGAAGCTCCCGGCGATCACGTTCGTCAGGATCGCCGGCTTGCCCGCGAGCAGATCCGCGAGGAGGGCAACGATCCACGGCGCAAGCACGACGAGGAGCCAGCGCCGCCACGGAAATGTCGCGCCGCGGATGAACTGGAGGATTGCGATCACAGCGGACGCGCCTGCCGCGACGATCCACAGCACCCCGACCCTGGTCTCGAGGACGGCAGCCTCGCCGCCCTGCTCATGGATCCAGGCGGAGAACTTGGCGGGGGTGTCGAAGCTACCGGAGGCAAAGTAGAGCGCTGCCAGCGAGAGCAACACGAAGGCGATGCCTCGGATGCGCGCGGCGCGCAGCGCACGACGGGCGGCGAGGCCGGTTCCGGCCAACGGTGCAGCGACGGAGGTCGCGGTCATACCGGCGTCGCTGCCTTGGAGGCCGGCGTCGGGTCGGTCTCTTTCGGCACCTTGGTCTTGATCCGCCACATGCCGCGGACGAGGTCCGGCGCAGCGACGAACATGATCACCAGGGCCATGATGAACGAGAGCAGCTCAAACGGAATCCCCGACTGGACCCCCATCAGCTTGCCGCCCTGGGTCAGCGCACCGAACAGGAGCGCGGCAATGACGACGCCGCTCGGGCGCAGGCCGGCGAGAAGCGCCAGCGCGATCGCTGTGAACCCGATGTTGCCGGACAGGTCGGGCGTCAGCTGACCCACCGTCCCGATCACCATGAATCCGCCACCCAACCCGGCGAGTGCGCCGGACAATGTCATCGCGACCATCATCGAGCCGCCCGCGCTCATGCCTGCATACCGCGCGGCTGTCAGGTTGAAGCCGGCTGCCCGCAGCTCGAAGCCCTTCGTGGTCCTGAACAGAAGCCAGGAGACCGCCACCGCCATCAGCAGCGCCACGACGAAGCCATAGTCCAGCCGCAGGCCGGGAAGGTCGATGATGTTGGGCACGTCCACGATGGGCGTGAGGTTCTTCGAAACCGGCGCCGTTCCACCGGCTTTGCGCAGGAACTCGTTGCGCAGTGCGAAGAACACCACCAGGCTGCCGATGAGGTTGAGCATGATGGTCGTGATGACCTCATGGGCGCCGGTGCGCGCCTTGAGAAACCCCGGAATCAAGCCCCAGAACCCGCCTGCGAGCGCGGATGCCCCGATCGCCACAACCAGGATCACCGGCGCAGGCACCTTGCCGGCGAGGGCAATCGCTGTGATCGTCGCTCCGAGCGCGCCGAGCATCAACTGGCCGCCGCCGCCGATGTTGAACATGCCGGCGCGGAATGAGATCGCGACGCCGAGGCCGGTGAAGATCAAGGGCATCGTCGAGACGAGCGTCTCGGTGATGGGCCGGATCGCCCTCGCGATATCCGTCGGATTGCCCGTCTGGAACGCCGTGACGATCCGTCCCGGATCGCCGAACGCCCCGGCAAGCAGCGCGCCGTAGGCGTTCACGACACCACCGATCGCGCCGCTGAACACGGTGTTGCCGTCGATCGTCTCCACCCAGAACAGCGCGCGCGCCGGGTCGGTCGTGATGAGCGAGAGGGAGTCGAAGTCCGTAAGCGCGATGACGACGGCGCCGAACAGGAGTCCGGTGACGACGGACAGGATCGGAATGGCGCTGCGGCGAAGGAGGCTGGTCACGCGCTTCATGCCGCGACACCCCCACCGAAGGACGCGCCACCCATGAGCAGGCCGAGGTTCTCGTAGGTCGCGTCGTCGCCGGCGAGGATGCCCACGATCTTGCCGTCGAACATGACGGCGATGCGGTCGCCAACGGCGAGCACCTCGTCCAGCTCCGTGCTGACGATCAGGATCGCTGCGCCCGCGTCGCGCTGCTCGATCAGCCGGCGGTGGATGTACTCGATCGAACCGACGTCGAGGCCGCGCGTTGGCTGGGCCGCGATCACGAGCTGTACGGGGACCGAGAACTCGCGCGCCACGACGACCTTTTGCTGATTCCCGCCGGAGAGGGAACCGGCGAAGGTATCGATCGAAGGCGTGCGAATGTCGAAGTCCTTGACGCCCTTGGCGGCTTGCTCCCGGACGGCCTTGAGATTGAAGATGCCGTTCTTGCTGTACGGCGCCTTGTGGTAGCTGTCGAGAATGTAGTTCTCGGCGATCGTCATCTCGTTGATCAGACCGTCGCGACCACGGTCCTCGGGAATGTGGGCGACGCCGAGATCGGAGACATGACGCGGGTTGAACTTCTCGGTGCGCTGCCCGCCGATCGAGATCTCCCCCGAGTCCACCGGCCTGAGGCCGGTGAGCGCCTCGACGAGCTCGGTCTGCCCGTTGCCCTGGACGCCCGCAATAACCACGATCTCGCCGGCACGCACGTCGAGGTCCACGCCCTTGACCGCCATCTCCAGGCGGTCGTCCCTGACCTGCAGGTTCTCGACGTGGAGCACCAGGTCACCCGGCTTCGCGGGGCCCTTGGGCACGATCAGCTCGACGTCGCGACCGACCATGAGATTGGCCAGCTGCTGGCGCGTCGCTGTCTTCGGGTCCGCCATGCCGGCCACGCGTCCGCGTCGGAGCACGACGATGTCGTCCGCGACCTCGAGGACCTCATTGAGCTTGTGGGTGATGAAGATCACCGTCGTCCCGGTCGCGGCGAGCATCCGAATGATCGCGAACAGCTCCTCCGTCTCATACGGCGTGAGGACCGCACTCGGCTCGTCCAGGACCAGGATGTCGCTCTGCCTGTAGAGCGCCTTCAGGATCTCCACCCGCTGGCGCACGCCAACGGGGAGATTTTCGATCTTGGCGTCCGGCTCGACATCGAGCTTGTACTGCTCCGAGAGTTCGACGATGCGCTTGCGCGCCGCGGCTCGATCAAAGGTGCCGAGCGGGCCGGTGACGGTCTCCGCGCCGAGCGCCACGGCCTCGACCACGTCGAACACCGGCACGAGCATGAAGTGCTGGTGGACCATCCCGACACCAGCCTGGATGGCGGCGACCGGGTCGCCGAAGACCCGCTCTTCGCCGTCGATGAAGATCTGCCCCGAGTCCGGCTTGTACAGGCCGGACAGGATATTCATGAGGGTGGTTTTGCCGGCCCCGTTCTCGCCGAGCAGGCCGAGGACCTTCCCGCGGTCGGCCGAGATGGAGATCTTGTCGTTCGCCAGCACGCCGGGAAACTGCTTCGTGATGTCGCGCAGCTCGAGTCGCATTGGGTGTGCCTCGAGGGGTGTCTGCCGGTTGAGTGGTTGCAGACCGCCCCCGGTCCGCGGAGCGGATCGGGGGCGGTCGAAAAAGGTCGGGGTTGGTTCGGTCTCGAGCTGACTAGCAGCCGCGCCCGAGGAATGTGCAGACCTTGACGCTGCCGTCGCCGAGGGCGGCCTGCAGCGCCGTGAGCTCTGCCTTGAGCCCCGCGGAGAATTGGCTGTCGTAGTCGTGGAACGGAGCCAGCAGCACGCCGCGGTTGGCGATCGTGCCGGAGTAGTCCGTGCCGCCGAGGTACCCGCCTTCAACCTGGTTGAAGAAGTCGAGCACCGAGACGTCGATGGCCTTCTGGGCCGATGTCAGGATCGCCGCATTGGTCGGAGGACCGATGCTGAGGTACTGGTCAGTGTCCACGCCGATGGCCCAATAGCCACCCTCTTGCGCGGCCTTGATGGAGCCGTTGCCCGTGGAGCCGGCGACGGGGTGGACGATGTCCACGCCCTGGTCGTGCAGCGTCTTGGCGAGCTCTTCACCCTTGGTGGGGTTGCCCCAGGTGTCGTTGCCGCCGCTGCCGCCGACGAACGCGCCGGTCGTGGTCGGATCCGCGAGGGAGCCGTCCCAACCGAGCAGCGTGACCGTCTTGGTCATCTGCTTGTTGTAGTGCTGGATGCCGGCGTACAGGCCGTCCATGAAGCGGGTGACGCCCGGGAAGGCGAGGCCGCCGTAGGTGCCGATCTTGCCGGACTTGCTCCAGCCCGCCGCCAGGTAGCCCGCGAGCATCGCGGCCTGGTCGACCTGGTAGTCCAGACCGGTGAAGTTCTTCGGCTGCGGGGTGTCATCCGCGTTACCGCAGGTGAAGTCCGGTCCGCACGCGTTCCAGGCCGTGTCGACCTGGGCGAAGGCAACAGCCGCGTTGGCAGCTGCGTTCGCGGCATCCGCGGTGGCCTGCCCCTGCAGGAAGCCGACCGTGACGATCGCGGTGCAGCCCTTGTCGATCAGGGTCTGGATGTTGTTGGCGTAGTCCGTTGCGCCCTGCGCCTCGCTGAAGAAGGTCTTGAAGCCCGCCGCCTTGGCGTCTTCGAGGCCCTTCTTGGCGAGGTCGTTGAAGCCCTTGTCGCCGATGCCGCCGGTGTCAAACGCCACGCAGGCGACTGTCTTCTTGGCCGCCGTCGTTGGGGCCGCCGTCGCTGGGGTCGTTGTCGCCGGTGCCGCTGTCGCAGGCTTCTGGGTGGCCGGCGCTGTGGATGCCGTGCCCGGACCGCAGGCGGCGAGAATGATGGCCGCCGAGGCTCCGAGCCCAAGCAGCCGCTTGGAGATGGTCAACTGTTGCTCCTCCTGCATGAAAACTCCGGCCCTCCACGGAACGCCGGTCGTGCGGGGCAGGATACGCTAGCCCGGTGTCCGGCGTCGATGGTCTCCGTACCCCAGAGCCGGAGTTGACTGCCCGGCGGCGCGAGCGTGATTCGTGGACCGCGGAGCTGCTCGACCTCGAGGCCGGCCGGATCGGGTTCCCGGTGCTGGACCGCCCGGCAATCGGCGCGCTCCTCGCGCCGAAGCCGAGGATCGCGATCATCGGCGCCTCGCCGAGCCCGATGCGCCCGTCGCACGGCGTCCTCGTCGACCTGCTGTCGCTCGGCTATGACGTGGTGCCCGTGAATCCGACGGCCGACGAAGTCGCGGGCATGCGCTGCTACCCGACCCTCGCCGAGGCGGTTGCCGCGACGGGCCCCGTGGACATCGTGGACGTGTTTCGGCTCCCGCCTGCGTGCCCGGAGCACGCCCGCGAGGCGGTCTCGGTTGGCGCGCGGTGCCTGTGGCTCCAGCTCGGCATCGCCAGTCGCGAGGCGGGTGAGATCGCGCATGCGGCGGGGCTCGCCATCGTGATGAACAAGTGCCTGGCCGTCGAGGCGGCGCGGTGGTGATCGGGGCGACGACGGAGCCGGCGCTGCTCGCCGAAATCGAATCGATCGCCGCGCGGCCGAGCGGCGGCAGCACGATCCAGTCGGACGCGGCTGCCGAGCTCGTGGCGCGGTACGGACTGGCCTCGACCATCGAGCTCGCGCTGCTCGCGCTGCCGGTTGCGGGCGCGATTGCGCGGCCGGCGATCTCCGGATATCGCGTCGCTGCGGTCGGGATCGAGGCCGAAACGGGCGACCTGCTCCTCGGCGGGAACCTGGAGTTTCCACCGAGCGAGCTCTCCACGACCATCCATGCGGAGGGATTCGTGGCGATCCGGGCGCGCAATCGCGGTCGGACGCTCGCGACGCTGGCGCTCCCCAAGGCGCACTCGTGCGCCCACTGCCGGCAGACGCTTTCCGAGGGGGCCGCGGCCGACGGGCTCACCCTCGTGGACCTGGAGGGCAACTCGCTGACGCTTGCCGACCTGTATCCGTGGCCGTTCCGTCCCGCTGCGCTTGGCGTCACCGGCGACACCGCGGGACGGGTCTCGTGGCCGAATCTCGCCTTCGTGGCGCCGCCGCCGCCGCCGGAGATCGCCGCCGCCCTGCTCGAAGCGGGGTCGCGCGCGCATGCCCCCTACTCCGGCGCACCCAGCGCGGTCGTGCTCCGCACCGCGGACGGGCTGGTGCACGCCACTGGGTGTGTCGAAAGCGTCGCGTTCAATCCCTCGTTCAGCGCGCTGCAAACCGCGCTCGTCGAGGTCATCGCGGCGCGCCAGGAGCCGGCGGAGATCCTTGACGCCTGGCTCGGCGCCGCCGACGGTGGACCGGTGGATCCGGAGCCAGGATTCCGGGCGCTGCTCCGGGCGCTGGCCCCCGGCGCGAGTGCGCACGTCGCGCGCTGGCGGCTCGGCTAGGCGGCGAAGGCAACAAGGCGTGGTCGATCGGTCGAACTGGTGGACGGGATTGCCGGCCGGCGCCGCCGCGAATCTCGCCGAGGTCTGGATCCCAGTCGGGCTGCCCGGCTTCACCGGCGACCAGAAGGCGCGCCGCGAGGCACTCCTCGACGAGCGATTCGGGGCAGATGGGTGGCGACTCGGTCACGTGGTTCGGGGCCACATCGTCACCCCGGCGGAAGCGATCGCCGAGTACGAGGCGTCGTACCGCGCGTTCCTGCACGCGAACCGGCCGCTCGTGGCCTTCCTCGCCGAGCAGTGCGGCAATGTCTACGACAACGCGGTCTCGAACGTGTTCGACGACGACTACCTGCAGCCGCACACCGCGTCCAATCACTACCAGGACATTTCCGTGCGGCGCGTGATCGCGGAGCTCGCCGGCGACCCGGCGTGGCCGGAGGTCACGGCGACCGAGCCTGGCGATGCGGACCTGCTGGATCTCGGCACCGGCCGGCGCGAGCGGGTGCCGCGCGCCTCGGGGATGCGCGGGGATAGCCTGCTCCAGATCCGCGAGCCGGACTCGCCCGGGTTCGTGCTGAGCCCCGCCGTGGTGCCCGTCCACGATCCCCTGCTGATCACGACGATCCCGGACCGGCTCGAGTGGTACCACCTCGAGGGCTGCGGGCACCTCTCGGTCGAGGCGTTCTGGCAGATGAGCAAGGTCGTCGAGGTCCGCTACGACCGCTTCCTCGCCTCGGGCGCGCACCGGGCCGATCCGCTCGCCGACGTGTGAGCCGCTCGGGCACGCTCCTCCTCGGGACCATCAGTCTCGATCGCTATCTCGCCAGTAGCGAGGTCCTGCCGGGCGGCGGAATCCTCAACATGGCCTGGCACTGGCGCCGCCTTGGGCGCGGGTTCGAGCTGCTGACGCGCGTCGGCGCGACCGACGGCGGCCCGATCAAGGCGTTCCTCGACCGGCACGGGATCAGGACCGTGTCACGCTCCGAGCTGGCGGCGGCCGGCGACTCCAGCGCGATCGACATCGAGATCCAGGTGGATCGGCAGCCGCACATGGACAACTTCGTGCCCGGTGTCTGGGCGGACTACCGGCTGACGGCACGGGAGCGAGATTCGCTGCGGACCGCCAAACGTCTCCACGTCGTGCTCGTCGAGGGCGCGATCGCGGAGCTGGCGCGCCTCGCGGCCGACGGCGCGCTGGTGGGCATGTGGGTGTCCGCGGACTTCCTCGGCTTCCGCCACTACACCGTGGAGCGCCTGTCGGAGACGATGCGCCACGTCGACCTCGGGATCATCGGCTGGCCCGGCGCCGAGGACGACCCGACCGTGGCCGGGATGCGCCAGGTCGCCTTCGACCTCGAGCGACTCCTGGTCGTGACCCTGGGCGCGCGCTCCGTCTGGATCTTCGATGGACGGCCGGGCGCCGATCGTGTGCGCGAGCGCCGTTATCCCGTGGAGGCGGTCGAGGTCGCCGGCACGACACTCGGCTGCGGCGACGCGTTCATCGCCTGGTTCCTGGACGAGCTGTGGCGCTCGGACGACCTCGACGCCGCCGTCGCGCAGGGCATGATTGGCGGCGCACGGGCCACAGTCTGGCCACGCCCTCTCCCCGACGACGCGTACTGAGGAGTCCACACCGATGCCCCAGATCCACCTGCACGCGGAGCCCGGCGACTACGCGCCGACCGTGATCATCCCCGGCGACCCGATCCGGGCCGCGAAGATCGCTGCCCGCTTCGACGGCGGTCTCGAGGCCACGCGACAGGTGAACGCGAACCGCGGTCTCGTGGGCTACACCGGCACGGTCCAGGGCGTGCCCGTCTCCGTCCAGGTGACGATGATGGGCTCGCCGACGACCGGCATCGTGGTCGAGGAGCTCCTGATGCTCGGTGTGACGACGCTGATTCGCGTCGGCACGACGGGCGCGTTCGGCAAGGCCCAGATCGGCGATGTGATCGTGGCCATGGCCTCCGCGGGCTGGACCGGCCACGCGAATGTCATCGGCGGCGGGGAGCCCACCGCTCCGACTGCCGACCTCGACGTCGTGCTCGCGCTTCGCGATGCGGCGCAGGCGGCGGGCCTCACCACGCATGTCGGGCCGATCGTCACCGGCGACGTGTTCTACGGCGACCCGAATCCGGTCTACCGCTGGGGACGCCGCGGCTATCTCTCGGTGGAGATGGAAACCGCGACGCTGTACCTGCTGGCCATGCGTGAGCGCGCGAAGGGCAAGCCCATCCGCGCCGGCTCCATCCTGACCGTGTCGGACGTCCTGTTCGACCCGGAGGATCCCGACGCCGCCGAACGGTCCGGCGGCAAGGCGTTCTTCCGCCCGCCCGAGGACGAGGTCAACCGCCGGGTCGACCTGACGATCGGCGCCGCGCTGGCCGCCGCAGCCGCTCTCGGCCGCTCGTAGCGAATAGCCGCGGTGATCGCCCGATGATCATTTCTGGCGGTTGCGGGCCGATCTTGCGCGTCGATGACCCACGGTGGCTCGAATGCATTAGCCTTCGCGGCCGGCCCGATCGGGGGCACGGGTCCACCTGAGCTGCACTTGCAACACGACGGTTCTGCCTGATCGGAAATCGTCCGCAAAACCCCAAGAATGATCATGGCGCGATCACGGCGAGGCGCTTCGGCCGCGAGTCGCTCCGGCCCAAAGCGGGTCAGGCGACGAACGAGAGGCCGAGCTCGAAGTCGGCGATCAGGTCGTCGATGTCCTCGCAGCCGACGGATACGCGGATCAGGCCGCCGCGCTTGGGTTGCGGGTAGACGAGCGTGAAGATGTCGCCGAGGCTGACGCCGATGTCGCACAGCGCGAGGTGGTCCGTGAACGCGGCCATGCCCTCGAGGCCGCCACGCGGCTGGAATGCGAGCATGCCGCCACCGGGGCCCTCGATGAGGCGAGCGGCCGTCGCGTGGTCCGGGTGCGAGGCGAGGCCCGGGTAGCGAACCCACTCGACCTTCTCCTGGGCCTCCAGGAACTGCGCCAGCCGGAGCGCGTTGGCGGAGGCCTGGCGTGACCTTAGCTGGAGCGAGCGCACGCCTCGGAGCACGAGCCAGCTCGCAAACGGGCTCGCCGCCTGGCCCAGCGTGTCGACCTGCTTGCGGATCGCGTCCAGGTGCTCCCGGCGGCCCGTGACCGCCCCCGAAACGGCATCGCCGTGCCCCGAAAGCCACTTCGTCGCCGCGTGGACGACGAGGTCGGCGCCGTGCTCGATCGGGCGCAGGAGCGCCGGCGCGAGGAACGTGTTGTCCGCGACCACGATCAGCCCGTGCCGGTGGCCGAGCGCCGCGAGGGCATCGATATCGGCGACACGGAGGCGAGGGTTCGTGGCGGTCTCGAAGAAGAGCATCTTCGTCGCCGGCGTCATGGCGGCCTCGACCGCCGCGAGGTCCGTCATGTCGACCGGGGTCACGCCAATCCCGCGCCGCGGGAAGTCGTCCTCGAGCAGCACCCGCGTGATGACGAACAGCTCGTCGCCGACGACCACGTGATCGCCACTCCCGAGGTGGGCGAGCAGAGTGGACGAGACGCAGGCCATGCCCGACGACGCGACCACGCAGTCCTCTGCGCCGTCGATGGACGCGAGCTTCTCCTCGAGTGCCCGAGTCGTGGGATTCCCCGTCCGCGAGTAGAAGTACGAGGTGGGGTCCCACTCCATGGCCGCGTCGACCGCGGCCTCCTTCTCCGCCGCGGGATCGAAGGCAAAGGTGGCCGTCGCGTAGATCGGGGTGTTGTGGGCGTGGGTTACGGGGTCCGGCCCCTCGCCGGCGTGGATCGCGCGCGTGGCGAAGCCGCTCCCGTGCGTGCGCTTGCGTGCCATCGCGACCGACCCGCTCAGCGAACGAGGAGGCCGGCGAACGCGACGGCGATCCCGATTCCCGCGATCACCGCCCCGTTGCGGGCCTGGTTCCGGAGCATCTCCATCGCGACCGAGGCACCGGTTTTCCCGGAGTCACGCAGGCCTCCGCGCCATGATTCGTAGCGGGCGACGTTCTCGTCCTGCGTCTTCAGCGCCTGGTAGCGCGCCCACGGCCCGCGCGCCCGCAGGTAGCCAACCGCGACCAGCGCGGCGCCGACGCCCAGGAGGGCGAGGTTGAGCACTCCCATCAGCCGGCGTTCTCGGCTTCGATCCGCTCGCGGATCGCGGCGCCCACAACGGCTGCGTTTGCCTGCCCGCGCGTTGCCTTCATGACCTGGCCGACGAGGAAGCCGATTGCCTGCGGCTTGCCGGCCCGCACGTCGGCGACGGCTGCCGGGTTTGCGGCGAGGATTTCATCGATCACCGGCCCGAGCGAGCCGGTGTCCGAGATCTGGGCGAGCCCGAGCCGCGTCACGATCGCATCGATCGACTCGCCTGTTGCAACGTGGGCCTCGAGCACGGCCTTGCCAGACGAGCGATTGATCTCGCCGTCGGCGACGCGACGCACGAGGTCGCCGAGCGCTGCCGGGTCCAGGCTGATGGGCTCGGAGGCCGCGTTGCGGATCCTGAGGTACTCGCCGATCACCCAATTGGCGACGGGCTTCGGATCGAGGCTGGGCATGGCGGCGAGGGTCGCCTCGAACAGGCGACCGGCATCCGCGTCGGCGACAAGGACCGCGGCGTCGTACGCGGACAGTCCAAGCGAGTCGCTGTAGCGCGCACGGCGCGCGGCGGGCAGCTCCGCAAGCCCGGCACGGATCCCGGCCAGCCAGGCCGTATCCACGCGGAGCGGCGGCAGGTCCGGCTCCGGAAAGTAGCGATAGTCGTCGGAGGTTTCCTTGTTCCGCATGTGGTAGGTCTCGCCGCGCTCGTCCGACCAACCGCGCGTCTCCATGCGCAGCGGCTCGCCCGCGTCCAGCGCTGCCGCCTGGCGCTCGATTTCGAACTCGATCGCCCGCTCCACGGAGCGGAACGAGTTCATGTTCTTGACCTCTACCCGCGTCCCGAACGCCTCCGTCCCACGCGGGCGCAGCGAGACGTTCGCCTCCACGCGCATCTGGCCTCGCTCCATGTCCGCGTCGGACGCGCCGATGGTCCGAAGCAGCAGCTGGAGCTCCTCTGCGTACCGGCGCGCCTGCTCTGCCGTGCGGATGTCCGGGTCGGTGACGATCTCCATGAGCGGCATCCCGGAGCGGTTGAAGTCGACGAGGCTCAGGCGCTCCCCCATCGTGCCCTCGCCGTGGACGAGCTTCGCCGTGTCCTCCTCGAGGTGCGCACGTGTGATGCCCGTGGTGAAGGGGCCGCCCGAGGTCTCGAAGGTGAGCGTCCCCGCGGATGCGAGCGGCAGGTCGTACTGGCTGATCTGGTAGCCCTTGGGCAGATCCGGGTAAAAATAATTTTTGCGCGCGAATACCGATCGCCGGCAGATGTTGTCGGCACGCTTGCCGTTGACCGCGAGCCCGAAACGGATCGCGCGT
>JANLSG010000071.1:0-9706 GCA_031362295.1 Chloroflexota bacterium | reverse complement strand
AGGGAGAGCGCGTAGTCGGTCACTGCCGTCGCACCGACGTTGACCACGACCAGCAGTCGCTCGTCGGCGGTCGCCCGGAGCCAGCCGATCACCGTCGGGGCGCCGCCATCGACGAGGAACGTCCCACCTTCCGAGAGCGCCTCGTGCTCGGCCCGAAAGTTGATTGCCTCGCGGTACGTGCCCAGGAGGCTCGCCGGGTCGCCGGTCTGCGTCGCGACGTTCACCGTCGGCCAATCCTCGGCGAGGCTCTCCCACGGGACGCCAGTGGTGAAGCCGGCCGCCGGGCCTTCGGCGGTCCAGGGCATCGGCGTGCGGATTCGCTCGTCCGGCTTCCGACCCTGGAGCCCGATCTCCTCCCCGTAGTAGATGAACGGCATGCCCGGGGCCGTGAGCAGCATGAACGCGGCGACGTGCGCGGAGGCGAGGTCACCGAACACCTGGCTCATGACCCGGGTCTGGTCGTGATTCGTCAGGAAGGTCGCATCGCGGTTCACGGGCCAGTACTTGATGGTCTCGGCGAGCGCCGTCGTGATCGGTGCGGTGCGGCGCTCGTACACGGCGGAGACCATCGCGGCCGCGAGCCCGAAGTCGAAGGTGCTGTCGAGGCTCGTCGGAACGTACGCACCGGCGGACCGGGAGGTGCCCCATGCCTCGCCGAGGAGGAGTGCGTCGGGATGCACCGCGTGCACCTTCGAGGTGAAGTCCGCGAGCCACGCGAGCGTTTCGGGCGTGTCGGTCTGGTGGACGCCATCGTCCTCGATGAGGTGCTTCGCGGCGTCGATCCGGAACCCATCGACGCCGTACTCACCCAGCCAAACCTCGGAGACCCGATCGATCTCCGCAGTCACCTCGGGGTTGCGAAGATTCAGGTCCGGCATGCCCTCCCAGAAGGCGCCGTAGTAGTAGTCGCCGGCCTCCGTCCTGTGCCACGGGTTCGGGCCGGCGACCGGCGGCCAGCCCGGGTCCGTGTCCGACCAGATGTACCAGTCACGGTGCGGCCCGCCCGCCAGCGCATCCTGGAACCACGGGTGGTCGATGGAGGTGTGGTTGATCACGAAGTCCACGATCACCAGGATGTCGCGCTCGTGCGCTGCCGCGACGAATGCCAGCAGCGCCGCGGTGTTGCCGTAGTCCGGCTCGACGGTCGTGTAGTCGGTGACGTCGTAGCCGTGGTAGCTGACCGATTCCGCGATCGGCATCAGCCAGATCCCGCCGATGCCCAGGTCCTTCAGGTAGTCCAGCTTGGCCGTGGCGCCGGCGAGGTCGCCGATCCCGTCGCCATCGCTGTCGTAGAAGCTCCGCACGAAGAGTTCGTACCAGGTGCGGTCCGCCCAGGTTGGCGGTATGCGGCGCGGGACGTCGGCACCCGGGATCGCGACCGGTACGCACGCAGCGATCGTGGGCCCCTGGGTGATCAGGGGAGGCGGGCTGGCGCTCGGCGCGCCTGACGGCGCCGGATTGCAGCCCACGAGCAGCGCGGCGAGCAGGGACGCCCCGAGGCGCCGCGTCATTCGTGCGACCATCGGCATTCCCGCCAGTATGGAGGAGCCCGCGCCGCATGCCCGACACGCCCGCCTGGGTCCGAGACGCCGTGTTCTACCAGGTCTTTCCGGACCGCTTCGCCGCCAGCGAGCGCGTCCCGAAGCCCGGCCCGCTCGAGCCATGGGACAGCCCTCCCACCAACTACGGCTTCAAGGGCGGCGACCTGCTCGGAATCGCCGAGCACCTCGACCACATCGCGGCGGTCGGCGCGAACGCGATCTACCTGACCCCGATCTTCCAGTCGGCCTCGAACCACCGCTATCACACGTACGACTACATGACCGTGGACCCGCTCCTCGGCGGGGACGCGGCCCTGCGCGAGCTCCTGGACCGGGCGCACGAGCGTGGGATCCGCGTCGTGCTCGACGGCGTGTTCAACCACACGGGCCGCGGCTTCTGGCCGTTCCACCACGTGCTCGAGACGGGGATCGGGTCGCCGTACCGGAACTGGTTCCACTACGACGAGGAGGGCCTGCGGCAGGGCCGGCCCGTGAACGCGTACCCGGCCGGCCGGCTGCGATCCGGCCAGGGGGACGACCAGCACCATCCCGGCGAGACGGACCCAGGCACGGACGCCACTTCCGCGCGATCGCGCCTGGGGTACGAGGCCTGGTGGGGGATGCCCGCCCTCCCCAAGCTGAACACCGCGGAGCCTGGCGTCCGCGAGTACCTGTGGAACGTCGCCGAGCACTGGCTCCGGTTCGGCATCGACGGCTGGCGGCTGGACGTGCCCGGGGAGATCGACGACCGGGCGTTCTGGGCGGAGTTCCGGCGCAGGTGCCGGGCGATCAACCCGGATGCGTACCTCGTGGGCGAGATCTGGCACGTCGCCCCCGAGTGGGTCTCCGGCGACCGGTTCGATGCGCTCATGAACTACCCGCTGGCTGAGGCGATCATCGGCTTCGTCGGGGGGCGTTCGCTCAATGAGCCGCTGCTTCGTTCGCACCACGAGTACGGGATGGTCACGCGCCTCGACGGGGCAGGGTTCGGGGCGCGCCTCATGGAGCTGCTGGCCGCCTACTCCCCGGAGACCAATGCCGTCCAGCTGAACCTGCTCGACAGCCACGACACGCCGCGCGTCCTGTCCGTACTGGGCAACGACCGCGAGGCGCTCGAGCTGGCCGTGCTGCTCCAGGCCACGTTGCCCGGCGCCCCGTGCATCTATTACGGCGACGAGGTCGGGGTGCAGGGCGGGATCGACCCGGATTCGCGACGCGCGATGCCATGGGACGAGGCGCACTGGGACCACGAGCTGCTGGGGTCGATGCGGGCGGCCTTCGCGGTGCGCCATGCCGAGCCCGCACTCCGATCCGACGAGGTCACGGTCACGTCCGCCGCGGGCGAAGCCCTCGCGTTTCGGCGCGGAGTCTCCGGCGGATCGCTCGGCGTCGCTATCAACACTGGCGAGGAGCGGGTCCGGCTGTCGCTCGGCGGTGGCGGTGGCGCGACCGTCATCCTGACGGTCGGCCGCGCCCGAAGCACCCGGCCGCAGGTGAGCCATGCGGATGGCGCCGTCGTCATTGAACTGCCCCCTCGCGCCGGGGCGGTCGTCCGGCTCGCCTGAGCGATACTCGCGCGGTGTCCGACCTCCCGATCCAGCTCCCATCCGCGCTCGAGGCTGCCTTCGTCGAGGCGCTCGACCCGCCCGGCAAGCTCGCGGCCGCCATCGAGGCGCTCGGCCCGGTTGGCGATCGAGACGTGCTGGTCATCGATGCGACCGGCGGTCCGATCGTCAAGGCCCTCGTCGCCTCTGGGGCGAGGGTCACCCACGCCCCGCTGACGAGACCCCTCAATCTCGATGCCGCCGACGGTTCGATCGATGTCGTGCTCGGGCTGTGGTCGGCCTTCCGTGGCGTCGATTCGCGCGAGATCGCCGAGGTCGATCGCGTGCTCCGGCCCGGCGGGCGCCACCTCGCGGTCCACGACTATGGCCGCGACGATGCCTCGCGCCTGCACGGCGATCGCCCCGAGTACGGCGCGTGGAGCCAGCGCACGGGCCCGTTCCTCACCGGCGGCTTCCGCGTTCGCGTGGTCCATTGCTTCTGGGAGTTCGAAACGGCGGAGCAGACCACGGCATTCCTCACCGACGCATTCGGTTCGACGGGGGCTACCGTCGCCGCCACGCTCAAGCGCCCGAGGCTGTCCTGGAACGTCGCGGTCTACCATCGAGCTCGCCCATGACCGAACGCCCCGCTCCAGCCCAGCCGCCCGCCTCCGAGCTGGGGCGACGCGTTGGGCCCGTCCCGCTGACGATCCCGCTGGTCGTCGTGGTGCTCGTGCTGGTCGGCTCGCTGATCTTCGACCTGTGGGTCTTGATCACGGTGCGGGATGGCCAGATCCCCACGCTCGCGGTCGGGTTCGTCGTCACCGGTGCGTCCTTCGCGGCGCTCGCCCTCGGCGCGCTCGTCGGGATGTGGCGCGCGGCCTCACGCTCTGCCGGTGGGCGCTCGTTCGCGCTGGCACTCATCGGCGGGCTGTCCGGCCTTGCCGCGATCGGCTGCTTCGCCGTCACCGCGCTGCTCACGCTCGTCTGGAACACCTGAGCGTCCCGACGCAACGGGGTGGTACCCCCAACCGGATTCGAACCGGTGATCTCCGCCTTGAAAGGGCGGCGTCCTAGGCCTCTAGACGATGGGGGCTCCGTGCGCGGTGCTCATCCAACCACATCGCGGCGTTGTCGGCTACGCGCACGCACGGAGTCGGCAGCGGATCTCGCGATACCATCGCCGCGATGAGCCCTCTCGACTACCTCGGCGTGCACATCGACACGATCGTCGACGACAACGTGTCGATCCGGTGCGATGGCTGCCTGGAGATCATCGACGGCACGCCTTGGCGCATGAACATCCTGGATGTCGTTGCCGCCGAGACGCCGGTCTCCTGGGCCGTGCGACCGCCGCTCAACCCGGGCCCGTTCGAGTTCCACGGCGACGCGGCGCACGTCCGGATGTGGATGCACGAGAAGGGCTTCCTGTTCTGTCGAAAGGGCGAGGTCCGCGAGATCATGCGGCCGCTCCCCCTCCCAGGCGGCGACGGCGAGGCGATCCGCTATGGCCTCTGCGACGGGCTCCATCGCGACGATCACGAGCTCGTTCCCGCCTGATCCGGCGGCTCGTTGACAGCGTTCCCGCGAGGCCCCTATCCTCCCGCCGTCGACGCGGCGCAGTGAATACCTAGATTTACCTAGGTTACGCGGGGCACTGCGGCGCGAATTTGACCATCCGGCCCTCGGAGGACCCGTGCCCGGTCTCGCTCCCAGCCGCGCCTCGGCCTCCGAGTGGCTCGCCCTTGGACCTGCGAGCCGGCAGCTGGGCGTGGACCCGGACACGCTGCGTCGATGGGCGGACATCGGGCGCATCCGGTCATTCACGACGCCGGGCGGCCATCGACGGTTCGCGCGCGCCGACCTGTCGCGGCTGCAGGAGGCGCGTCGCACCGGCAAGCGACCACTCGCGACGCTCGGCGCCACGCCGGAGCGGATGGCGCGTGCCTACGCGCGCTCCTACCGAACGGGCCAATCGCAGTCGGCCTCGCAGGGCCTCCAGGGCCCCGAGCGAGATGCCTTCCGAATCGAGGGCCGGCGCCTGATCGAGGCGCTGGTTGCCTACCTCGACGCCACGACCGCCGCGAGCCGGGAAACGGCCGAGGCGGCGGCCATGGACGTCGTCGCCGCGACCGCGCGACGGCTGGGCGAGTCAGACCTCGATGTCGCGACCGCGATCGGGGCCTTCGTCGCGGCCCGAGGACCATTCCTCGGCGAGCTGGAGTCGATCGGTCGCCGGCGGGCGCTGGAGGCGCCGGCCGTGATGGGTCTGTACGCCGAGGCCGCCGCGCTCCTCGATCGCCTGCTCCTCCACTTCGTCGCCACGTTCCAGAGCCCCCAAGCGCCCACTCGTACAGCCTGAGGATCCGATGCTCGCCGCCGTCCTGTCCGCCGCTACCGCCACCCTCGCGTTCCTGATGGCCATCGCGCTGCTCGACCAGTGGCGCGAGCGCCGCGGGCCGTACCAGCTCGCATGGGCCATCGGCTCGCTGCTGTTCGGCGTCGCGTCCGCGGCCGAGGCGATCGGCGCCGCGGCAGGCTGGAGCCCAGAGCTGTTCAAGACCTGGTACCTCGCGGGTGCGGTCCTGAATGCCGCGTGGCTCGGGCTCGGGACCGCGTTCCTGCTCGGGCGGACCCGGTTCGGGTACGCATACGCGGTCCTCGCGGCCCTCGGCGGCATCTTCACCATGCTCAGCAATGCGAAGAACCACTACCCGGGGGTCGGGACGCTGCCGATCCTGTACCTGATCTTCGCGCTCGTCCTGGCGCTCGCGGTCGGGGTCGAGACGTACTTTCAGAACACCCGCTGGCCGCGGATCGCGGCCGCCGGCGTCGTGGCGATCACCATCCTCGGGACGATCCTCGTCGTCGTCGCGCCGCTGCCTGCGGGCGCCCTCGCGCTCGACGTCCACGGCGTGCCCGTGCTGGATCCGCTCCCCGGCAGCCTGCGCCTGCTCACGCCGCTCATGAACGTGACCGGCGGCCTCGCGCTGATCCTCGGCGCGCTGTTCTCCGCCTACGTGTTCATGCCCAAGAAGCGCGTCCTCGGCTACTCCCTGGACCCGGGCCAGCCGGGCGACCACATCCTGTTCAACCTGCTGATCGCGCCGATTGCGATCACCGTCAACTTCTTCGCCTCGCTGCCCGGCGCCTTCGTCGCGCTGGTCCGCGGGCGCCTGCACAGCCGGGTTCCGGCGACGCTCCTCATCGCCATCGGCGCGTTGTTCGTGACGGGCACGGACTTCGGGGTGAAGGGCGGCGAGACGGCAATCTTCGAGCTCAGCAAGCTCGTCTCGATCGGCCTGATCTTCGCCGGCTTCCTCATCTCGATCGAGGCGTTCCGGGAGATCCGCATCCCGTTTACCAGCATCCGGCTCGCGACCGGTCGGCGGGAGGCCGGGCCCGAGTCGATGTGAGCTCCGCCGCTAGCATGTGGCGGCATGCCCACCCCCCGCGCCGGCTGGCTCGGCGCCGTCATCGTCCTGTTCGCCGCGGCCCTGTTCGGGTCGCTTGGCGTGGCCTCGCGGTTCGCGTATGACGCCGGTGTCCAGCCGTTCGCGTTCGTGGCGTGGCGTGCAGGTGCGGGTGCCATCGGCATCGCGCTCGTGCTCGCGGCAACGCGCGGCCATCGATCCGCCTGGGCGAGTATCACGGGCGCGGGCAGGCCTGCCCAGCGGACCCTTGCCCTCGCGATCGTCCTCGCCGCGAGCCTGAACCTGTCGATGTTCCTCGCCTTCGACCGAACGACGGTCGCACTCGCGCTCCTGGGCTTCTACACGTATCCCGCGATGATCGCGACCGTCAGCGGCCTCCTGGGACGCGAGCCGCTGGATCTCGCACGCGTCACTGCGTTGGGCCTCGCGCTCGCGGGCATGATCGCGGTCGTGCTTGGTGGGCTGGGGACTACCGAGGCGGTTCGCGTCGACGCGCTCGGGATCCTGCTCGGGCTCGCGGCGGCGGGCTTCCAGGCGACGTTCGTGCTGACCAGCCGGGGTTTCGCGGCGATACGCGCGGACGTCGCCATGGGCGCGATCCTGGCCGGCTCGGCGATCGTCGCGGCCGTGGTCAGCATCGTCACCGGCGGCCCGGGCGCCCTGCTGCAGCCGCTCTCGCAGGCGCCCCTGGTCCTCCTCCTGGTCGGCGTCGGGTTCTTCGCCGCGGCGCTGCCGTCCGTGCTGTTCCTGACCGGGGTCCGCCGGATCGGCGCCGTCCGGACCGGAATCCTGATGCTGTTCGAGCCGGTGGTGGGCGTCGCGCTCGCAGCGGCGCTCCTGTCCGAGGGCCTCCAGCCGCTCCAGATTGCGGGCGGCGCGACGATCCTGCTCGCGGCGTTCATCGTCCAGCGGGGGACGCACGCCCCGAGCGAGGCAGCCATCGTCGCCCCGGCGCCGGGCGGCCCGTGAACGAGACGAGCTGGGAGGTCGCCGGCCCCGAGGGCGCCCCGCCCATCGTGTTCGTCCACGGGGCGATGATGGGTCGCTCCGTTTGGCGCCCCCAGGTGGATGCCCTCAAGGATCGATATCGCTGCATCAGCGTCGACCAGCCCGGTCATGGCACGCTGCGAGATCGGGCGTTCACGCTCGACGTCGCCGTCACCAACGTGCTCGAGGCGATCGACCAGGCGGCCGGCGGCCGGGCGGTCCTGGTGGGGCTCTCGCTCGGCGGCTATGTCGCGATGACGCTGGCGGGGCGTTACCCGGACCGCGTCCGCGGACTGGTGATCGCCGGTTGCACGCGCGAGCCGGTCGGCCTCAGCCGGGTCGGCTTCCACGCCTACTCATGGAGCCTGCGCCTGGTTCCGGAACGACTGGTCCGCGTCGTCGCGCTGGCCTGGTTCCGAGTCCGGTACGGTGGCGAGGTCGCCGCCGCGATCACGGCCGGCGGGCACTTCTCCCGCGGCGGGTCGCGGGCGGTGAGGCAGCTGGTTGGCGGTGGCTTCCGCGAGCGGCTGATGGCGTACGGCGGCCAGATCCTGGCGATCAACGGTGCGACCGACCTCGTCTTCACGATCGGCGCGAAGCGCTTCCTCGCCGGCGTCCCGCGGGCGACGTATCGGGTCATCGGCCGCGCGGGCCACCTGTCGAACGTCGACCGGCCTGCGGCCTTCACGGGCCTGGTGGAGGGGTTCATCGGTACCTTGGAGCGGTAGCCGCCGCGAGGGCCGGTGGTATCCTCGGGCACGGGTCCTCCCGTTCCACCCATCCCCACCGTGAGGTTCGATGCGCGTCCGAAAGGCTGTGTTCCCGGCGGCGGGATGGGGTACCCGGTTCCTTCCGGCGACCAAGGCACAGCCCAAGGAGATGCTGCCGCTCGTCGACAAGCCGATCATCCAGTACGGCGTCGAAGAGGCCGTCGCGGCGGGGATCGAGCAGATCATCATCGTCACCTCGACGCACAAGGGCGCGATCGAGGACCACTTCGACCTGAACTACGAGCTCGAGAAGGTCCTCGAGGAAAAGGGCGAGATCGAGAAGCTCCGCCAGGTGCGGGCGATCACGGACCTGGCCCAGCTCGCCTATGTGCGCCAGAAGGAGCAGCTGGGCCTGGGCCACGCGATCCTCATGGCGAAGGACCTGATCGGCCACGAGCCGTTCGCCGTCCTCCTGCCAGATGACGTGGTCGTCGCCGATCGACCGTGCATCGGCCAGCTCATCCACGCGTACGAGAGCACCCACTCGTCTGTCGTCGCCGTCACCGAGGTGCCCGCGGAGGACGTCTCGCGCTACGGCATCGTCGCGGCAGAGGTCGACGAGAGCCACGCCAACGGCGGTCGATTGCGGCGCATGACGCGAATCGTCGAGAAGCCGTCGCCCGCCGACGCGCCGTCCACGCTCGCGGTGATCGGGCGATATGTGCTCACGCCCAAGATCTTCGAGAAGCTCGAGCAGACACAGCGCGGCTCCGGGGGCGAGATCCAGCTCACCGACGCGATCGAGGCGCTCATGGCCGAGCAGTCGGTCTACACGTACGAGTTCGAGGGCGTCCGGTATGACGCCGGGACGACCCTTGGCTGGCTGGAGGCGACCGTCGACCTCGCGCTGCAACGGCCCGATCTCGCCGGCAGCTTCCGCGCCCACCTGAAGAGCCTGGACCTGTGACCGACATCGGCGAGGTCCTCGGCGGCCGGTACCGGCTCGTGGAGCTGCTTGGCCAGGGCGGCATGGCGACCATCTACCGCGCTCGCGACGCCCAGCTGGAGCGCGACGTCGCGGTCAAGGTCCTCCGGCCGGAGTACGGCGCGGACCCGGACTTCCTCGACCGGTTCCGGCACGAGGCGCAGTCCGCCGCTTCCCTCAACCATCCGTCGGTCGTCGCGGTCTACGACTACGGCACGGACCCAGTGGGGCCGTTCATCGTCATGGAGCTCGTCGAGGGCGAGGATCTCGCCACGATCGTGCGGCGCAGCGGCGCCCTGCCGCCCCGCGCGGCGGCGCGGCTCGTCGCGCAGGCAGCCCGTGCGATCGCCGCGGCCCACGATCGGGGCTTCGTCCATCGAGACATCAAGCCCGGCAACATCCTCGTGACCCGCGAGGGCCGCGTGAAGGTCGCAGACTTCGGGATCGCCCGCGCCCTCGCCGAGTCGGCGCTCACGCTGCCCGGGACGACGCTCGGCTCCGTGCA
>JANLSG010000069.1:0-4801 GCA_031362295.1 Chloroflexota bacterium | reverse complement strand
GTCGTCCTGGCGAAGGCCATCGAGCTCGGGGAGCAGCTCGTCGACGAGCCGTGGAAGGGCATCGTCTCGCTCCACGAGTGGACCACCCATAACACCGAGACCAAGACGCGAACGCTGAAGCAGCAGCACCGGCTGCCGCTCGGCGACGAGGCGCATCGGCTCGTCCGGGACGCGGTCGCGCATCCCGACGCAGCGCACCTGCTCGTCGCCCCGCCGGACTTCCACCTCACCCGTGCCGGCAAGGACGCGCAGTCGGATGGCACGAAGGAGCTCCTCAAGGAGGGGCGGAAGCTCGTCCACACGTACCAGGAGGCGGTCGACGCCGACGGCGCGAACGGCAAGTCACCCGAGCGCGCGGCCCCGACGGCGTTCCTGACGCTGCTCGATTGGGCGTACTTCGCGGTCCACAACGGCGATCTCGACTCGCGTGACAACGTCGGCCTGCGAGCGATCTATGACTGGACCCGCGACAGCGTCGCGTTCCCGGCGCTCCAGTTGCTCGTCGAGAGCGAGCGCGAGGCGGACCTGTTCAAGCTGATGGGCCACGACCCCGAGGTCCCCAAGAACACCAAGCTCGCGCACCGCAAGGGCGAGCTGGTCCGTATCGGACGCGACGCGCGCGAGCAATTGACCTCGGCCAACCTCCGGCTGGTCGTGTCGATCGCGAAGAAGTACATCGGTCGCGGCATGTCCTTCCTGGATCTCATCCAGGAAGGCAATATCGGCCTCATTCGAGCAGTCGAGAAGTTCGACTTCGAGAAGGGCTTCAAGTTCTCCACCTACGCCACGTGGTGGATCCGGCAGGCGATCACCCGCGCCATCGCGGACCAGGCGCGGACGATCCGCATCCCGGTCCACATGGTCGAGACCATCAACCGCCTGATCCGCGTCTCGCGCCAGCTCCTCCAGGAGCTGGGTCGTGAGCCAACGGTCGAGGAGATCGCCGAGGCGATGTCCAAGGGGCAGGAGGTCCAGGTCACTCCCGAGAAGGTCCGCGAGATCATCAAGGTCTCGCAGGAGCCGGTGTCCCTCGAGACGCCGATCGGCGAGGAGGAGGATTCCCACCTCGGCGACTTCATCGAGGATCGGGGCGCATTGGCTCCTGCAGAGGCCGCATCGCACCAGCTCCTGAAGGAGCAGGTGGAGTCCGTCCTGGACTCGCTCACGGGCCGCGAGCGACGCGTGCTCCAGCTCCGGTTCGGGTTGGAGGACGGGCGCGCGCGTACGTTGGAGGAAGTGGGCAAGGAGTTCAACGTGACCCGCGAGCGCATCCGCCAGATCGAGGCGAAGGCGCTCCGCAAGCTCCGCCACCCCTCCCGCAGCCGCAAGCTCAAGGACTACCTGGAGTAAGCCCTCGGGCTACAGCTCCCGGCGCCCCTCGACGCCGTTCCGGGTCCCGGGATGGAGCCGCAGCACCGCGCCGCCCGGGCCTTCTCGTCGATTTCGGAGCCCTTGGGTATGAAACCGACCAGGCCCTACCCCAAGTACATGAGTTCGACCAGGCGGGTCCTCCGCCTGGTCGTCTTCATACCTCGACGTCGGGACATCGACAAGTCGAGGAGGTCACTGGCCGGGTCCTCGTTGCGGTCATACCCACGCGACACCGAAACGACGAGTTCAAGTCGCCTGAGGCTCTGGGGTAGTCGAACTCTTACTTGAGGATTGGGTCGGCCTGACGAGGGCCGAGCCCCGCGCCCTGTGGAAGCAGGACCACGGCACTCCCGCCGGGATCCCGACCCGCCCGGAGATTGCGCAGCGCGACCGGTCCCGGAATCGGAAATGCGGTCGCGAGCTCACCGGCGGCTTCTCGCCGAAACGTGCGGACACGGCGCGTATCCCGGAGCACGAGGATCACCCCGTCGACGTCGCCGTCGCGCACCTTCAGATTGAGTCGACGGACCAGCGCCTGTGCGTCACGGGGCAGCGACTCGACCTCGATGCCATAGCGCCATCCGGGTCCCGAGATCATGCCGTCCCATGCGCGCAGGTCGCCCGCAATCGGCAGGGGAACCTCCACCGCCCAGCGGATCGATGCGTGCAGGATCGCGCGGAAGTCATCCAGCGCACCCAGTTGCGGAGCATCCCGGAGTGCACCTGGACCCGGGTAGGCCTTGATCGCAAGGTCCAGCCCGACGATCGTGGCGAAGTTGACCAGCACGGCGAGCGAGACGCCTGGGGCAAGGGCGCGCTCGATCCGGCTGACATGGGCATTGGATACCCCGATCGCCAGCGCCACGGCGTCGATGCTCAGGACTCGATCAATCCGCGCGGCCCGCAGCTCAGCACCGATGCGCACCAGGACGTCCCGGCCCAGCCGGCGGCCACGATCGATGAGCCGTTCTTGCGCTCCCATCCTGGCCGCAGTGTGCAAGGCGTCGATGCACGGCGGATGCACGGCGGCTTATCGCAACGCGTGGGCGTGAGGCTCGAAGTTTCGGTCGCGCCGAACGGGCTGGCCGCCTCGTTCGCGGCAATCACCTGGTCGCAACTGGCTGGCTCTTCGAGGGCAATCACATGCAGGTCGCGCTCAGCTCCCGGCGGACGACGGCGCGCGGGCAAGTGCTCGAGGGGTCGGAGGCGCGATCGGCGACGACCACGAATCCTGCACGCTCGAACATGGGCAGCGTGCCGGTGAAAGCCGCGTCCGGGTGGATCGGTTCGCCGTCGGCATCGATGACGACCGGGTACGCCTCGAGCGCGACCGCGCCGCGCCCGACGGCGTGGGCAATCGCGGCGTCCAGCAGGGAGCGCGCGACACCCTGGCCGCGCGCGGTCGACGAGACGGCGAAGCACACGATCGACCAGACCGGTCGATCGTCGATCTTCGGAATGACCCGTGAGCGAGCAATGCGCTCGAAGTCCGTGCGTGGTCCGAGGCTCACCCAGCCCACCGCTCGATCGCCATCGAAGGCCACCAGGCCCGGCGGCTCGTCCGACGCCGCCAGTTCGTGCAGGCGCTCGCGCAACTGCGGCACCTTGGCGGCGGCCATGTCCTTCGAGCGCAGGCGCCAGTGCTGGCACCAGCACCAGCGCGGGTCGCCACCCTCGCGGAACAGCGCCTCCAGCGCGGGCCAGGTTGCCTCGGTCAGCGGGCGAATGTCGAATTGACCTGCCACGGCACGAGCATACGAGCCGGGGCCGGGCCGCAAACGGCAGCGAGCCTGGTCATGCCTGCGGGTCCCGCTCGATGCCCCGATCAGGCGCCGGCGCGATGTCGACAAGTCGCTCCAGGCTGTCGGCGAACAGGTCCGCGGTTGCGCCGGACATCGAGGCTTTCGAGCCACCCAGGAGGTCCTCGACGTCCAGCCGGGTCGTGACCTCCGCCTCGGCATTGGCGTCTCCCGTCGCAGGCGCCGCGATTCGTCGTCGAACCCGGACGACGTAGGAGCGGTAGGCATCGGAGCTCACGAACGGAAGGTTCGAACATCGGCGTTCCCGCGACGTTCCCGCGCCGCGCCGCGCCTACGCCGCGCCTACGCCGCGCCTACGTCACGCGTGGGCCTGCCGGCGGGGCGGATCCTCGATGAACCAGCCCTCCGAGGCGAGTGCCTGCTCGATCCGCCCGGGCAGGTGCGACAGGCCGGAGTGCTGGGCGATCAGCCTGGCGACGCGCGATTCGTCGCCTTCCAGCACGGGGTCGCCGAGCCGTCGCGCGAGGAACGCGATGTGGGCGTGGGCCATGGCCTGGTTGTGCTCGTTGCCGCCGAGGGCGCCGAGCATCTCCAGCTCGCGTCGCCGCAGCGCGATCGCCTCCAGATAGCGGCCACCCGCGTGTTCCACCTCGGCGGCGATCCAGACCGTCACCGCTTCGATATAGCGATCGCCCGTCATGGAGCACGACGCCAGCGCCGCGTCGATCTCGCGCCGAGCGTCCTCCAGCCGTCCGATCTGGCGGTGGGCACCCGCGAGGTGCATCTGGACCGTTGCCGCGAGCCGCGGGTCTCCGCTCTCGTTGGCGAGCCGCAGCGCGCGTTCGAACACCGGCACGGCGCCATCGGGGTCGAGGGCATCCCGCATCGCGACCCCGAGCCGATCGAGGGAGCGCGAGAGCAGGGCGGGGGACGCGGCACCCTCCATGACCGCGACGACCCCGGTGAGGACGCGGTACGCCGCATCCCAGTCGCCGCGACGACCCATGATCCAGGCCCGGTCCGCGTCGATGCTGGCGCGCGCGATCGGGTCGCCGATCGACGGCAGCGCCTCGCCGAGGATGGCGTCTGCCGTATCGAACCGACCGTGCTGGTAGGGCATCCAGGCGAGCGCCTGCCAGGCGCCCGCACGCTCGCTGTCATCCCGGGCCTGCTCGATCGCGGCTCGAAACGCCTGCGACGCGCCGGGCTCGTCCCGCAGCGCGTGGCGCGACCAGCCGAGCTGGAGGGAAGCACTCGACGCCGGGTATGCCGTGCGGGCATCGGCCGGCAGGCGGGTCCACAGCGCGAGCGCGCGCTGGAGCGTCGCGATCGCCGCGGCGTGGTCGAACAGCGCCGCCTGCCGGTCGCCGGCGACGAACCCGAATCCAACCGCCAGCGGCAACGCCTCCGCGCGGCCGAGCTCGACCGCGTCAAGCGCATGGGCCGCCACGCCGACGACGTCGCGCCCGATGGCCGCCGCGGCACCGATCGCACCCGGCATCGCGGGATCGACGCCCCGCGCGAGCGCCTGGGCGACGCGCAGATGGACGTCGGCGCGGGCCCGCGGCCGCACCGCCGCGCGGAGCGCGGATCGGAACAGCGGGTGGGCGAACGCGTACGCGCCGGCGCGCTCCACGAGGACGATTTCAAGGCGAAGCTCGCGAACGCCG
>JANLSG010000283.1:0-1878 GCA_031362295.1 Chloroflexota bacterium | reverse complement strand
GCTCCCCGATCGCGACCGCCGCACGGGCCATCGGCTCCGCTTCGGCGTGCTCGCCGCGGCGGGCGAGCACCTTCGCCCGGACCTGGCGCCAGAGCATCTGCGTGATTGCGTCGTCGCTCGCGCCAAGTGCCGCCGCGCGCTCAGCCGCGGCGTCAGCTTCCTCCAGCCCGTCGAGCGCGTACAGCGCCTGGGCGTGCCAGCCGGTCACTGTCGAGAGCACCGCGCGTTCCCCAAGTTCGTCGAGAATCCTGCTGGCTGATTCTCCGAACGCGGCCGCGGCGGCCGGATCGCCGGCCAGGAGCTCGACATCGAGGGACGCTTCGCCCGTCAACCCTCCCAGCCAGAGTCCGCCGCCGCGATCAGCAAGCTCGGCCCGGGCGTCGGCAAGGATCTTCCTCGCCTCCTCGAAGCGACCGAGCATCGCGAGTGCATTTGCCGCGAATCCACGGACAGTTGCGTTCGGCGTACCTGCCTCCCCCTGCTCATCCATCCATGTGAGCAGGTCCGGCAGCGGTGTCGGGCCGGCGAGGCGTGTCCAGGTGCGCTCCTCGACGAGTCGCGCAGGCACCCCCGCCCGCTGCGCGTGGGCCGCGGCACGATCGTATGCCCGAACGCCTTCGCCCATCTGCGCATGCGTGCTCGCCACCTGCCCGAGGGCGCTGTAGCCGATGTACAGGGCCAGGTCGTCGCCAGCGGCCTCGAATACGGGCAATGCCTGCTCAAGCAGCGCGGCCATTTGGTCCGTCGCGCCCTCCGGTTCGAAGTAGGTGCGGAGCATGCCTTCCTTGATCCTTCCGCATAGCTCGCTGATCCGATCGCCCGCAGCCGACGCGCGCTCGATGAAGGAAGCCACCCTTGGAAATGCCTCGGTACCACTCCCGATATCGAGCAGCACTTCGACCAGCTCCAACTCGATCAGGCGGTCGATCTCGTCGGCGGGCACGAATGCGACGGCCCGCGTGAGCAGGCGCACGGCGGCGGCGTAGTCCAGCCGTTGCCTCGCCCGGAGGCCGGCGGCCGAAAGATGGCTTCGGGCGGCGGCGGCGAGCTCCTCATCGACCGGCAGCCCGAGCTCGGCGCGGTAGTGGCAGGCCTGTTCGAGGTGATACCCGAGCAGTCCGTCCAGCTCGACCAGCTCCGTGCCGTGCTGCTCGAGCCAGGTTGCGAAGCGGGCGTGCAGCTCGGCGCGGGTGGCTTTCGGGAGCGCGTCGTACGCGGCGTCCCGGCTCAGCAGGTGGCGGAAGCGGAAGCCGTCCTCGCCCGCGAACTGCGGCTTGTCCGGCCTGATCAGGTGCTTGCGGACGAGCGCGGCCAGGCGCGGCGTCACGTGGGTCTCCTCGGGCGCGAGCGCCTGGACCGCCCCGCGGTGGAAGACCTCACCCTCCACGGAGCCGCGCTCCAGCACGCTTCGCTCGCCCGGCTCCAGCTGGTCGAGGCGCGCGGCAAGCAGTGCCTGCAGGGTCGGCGGGACGACCATCTCGCCCCCTGCCTCCTGGGCCACGGCGAGCATCTCCGTGATGAACAGCGGATTGCCGCCCGCCGCGCGGATGATCCGCTGGCGCAGGTCGCCCGCGATTCGCTCGGGGATCAGCTCCTCGACGCTGTCGTCGCCCAGGGGCTCCAGCCGGAGCGTCACCGGCCAGGTCGAGTGGCGCTCGCCGAGCTCTGGCCGGGCGAGGCACAGCAGCAGGATGGCGGCGCCGCTGGACAGCAGTGCGACGTGCTCGATCAGCTCGCGGAACGTCGCCTCGCCCCACTGGATGTCGTCGAACACCACGACCAGCGGCCGTTCCCGGGCGGCGTGCTCGAGGGTCTTCCGGAAGGCCCACGCGATCTCGTCGGCTGATGTCGTGTCCGTGCTCTCACCCAGGAGAGAGC
>JANLSG010000258.1:0-7903 GCA_031362295.1 Chloroflexota bacterium | reverse complement strand
CATCGATGGGCCCCCACCACGTGCTAGACTGTGGAGCACAGGACAGTGCGTGGAGTCATGCGTGAAAGCGAACCTGACCATCCAGTTGGATCGCGATGTCATTCACCGAGCGCGGATCGTGGCCGCCAAGCGCGGAACATCGATCAGCGCGCTCGTCGCGCACGAACTCGCGGATCTTGTCGCGCGCGAGGAGCGGTACGAGGAAGCACAGGCTCGCGCCGCCACGCTCATCGATACCGCCCGCGAGCGCGGCGGACGATCGTGGTCTCGCGGTGAGCTGCACGACAGAGCTCGGCGGTAAGGACGCATGCCGGACGGGGTGACGTTCGTCGACACGAACGTGCTCGTGTACGCCCATGACAGCAGCGAATCCGTAAAGCAGCCGATCGCAGCAGAACTGCTCCGAACCCTCTGGGAAACGCGATCCGCGGCAATCAGCACCCAGGTACTCCAGGAGCTGTACGTCGTCGCGACGCGCAAGTTCAAGCCGGCCATGCGCCCAGCCGAGGCCCGCGAGCTCATCGTCCAGTACGGCGCGTGGCCGCTGATCCAGGTTGACCTGTCGCTGATCCTCGCGGCAACGCAACTCGAGGAGAGCGAGCCCCTTTCGTTCTGGGACGCCATGATCGTGGAGGCGGCCCGTCGAGCCGGAGCCGACACCCTCGTCAGCGAGGACCTTCAGGACGGTCGCGTGATCGCCGGCGTCCGGATCCAGAATCCTTTCGTCTGACGGTTCTGCGCGGTTGACCGACGCACCGGGGCGCTCACCAAGTCGCCGGACTTGCAGCAATGGCAAGGGCCTGAGGGCGTCATGAACTCGGTCTATCTATTCAATCGCGGAGCGCGCAGACTGCCTGCGCCTCGACGCTGGACGTTGACACGCAGGCGGCCAACTCGGTCGCCCTCCACCGTGCCGGAACCGACGACGCAACCGACCCGCCGCGGCCTGGAGGAATCCGTGCGTCCCAGTCCTTTGGATGGCACCTACAACTGGGACTGAACCCCGACGACGCCTCGGCGGCGCGGATCGCGTCCCCGGTCCATGGACCTCGGGCGCGATCTCGATTCCGGTTGGGTCTGCTCGGCGCGTTCTCGCTGACCAGCGGCGAGGCCGAATCCCGCGCGGTCCCGGTCAACGCGCCACGCGCGCAGTCCCTGCTCGCGTACCTCGCGCTCCATCGCGACGTCCCGCAATCACGACAGCAGATCGCGTTCATGCTCTGGCCGGATTCGTCCGATGCCCAGGCGCGAAACAGCCTCCGCCAGGTCGTCCACCAGCTGCGAAACGCGTGGCCCGGCGCTGATCGCTTCCTGACCACGGAGTCGAGCACGCTGATGCTCGCGCCCGGCGCGGACCTCACGGTCGATGTCGACGACTACCAGCGCGCGCTTGCGGCGATGCCGGCGACAGACGCCGTCCCCGATGCCGGCGCCGACCGGGCCACCCTCGAGTTCGCCGCCGGCCTGTATCAGGGCGATCTGCTGCCGGGCTCCTACGACGACTGGATCGTGCCGGAGCGCGAACGCCTCATCGCCGCACATCGACGTGTCCTGGACCGGCTCGCGGCGGTGCTGGAGCACCATGGCGACTATTCCGCGGCGATCGAAACTGGCCGCCGCCGCCTGGCTCTCGACCCGCTCGACGAGCCCACGTATCGAACGCTGATGCGCCTCCATTCGCTCACGGGCGATCGGGCGGGGGCACTTCGCCTCTACCACGATTGCGCCGCCGCATTGGAGGCGCAGCTGGGCGTCGAGCCGGACGCCACGACCCGGCTGGCTTACGAGGAAATTGTTCGGCAGGAGCCCGAACCGACCGTCGCCGGTTGGGCGCTCGCCACGGAGCCGACGGCCGCGATCACCGGTCCGCTCGGCCAGCCCATTCCGCTCGTGGGCCGCGGACCGGAATGGGAGCGGGCGATGGCGGGTTGGGGCCGCATGACGGGCGGGGAGTCGCGCTTCCTGCTCATCCGCGGCGAGGCCGGGATCGGCAAGTCGCGGTTCGCTGCGAACCTGGCGGACTGGGCGCTGCGCCAGGGAATGGGATCGGCACGGACGCGCGCCTACGCCGCCGAAGGCAGGCTCGCGTTCGCACCGGTCGCCGACTGGCTGCGGAGTCCCGCGCTGGCACCCACGCTCGCCCGCCTGGACCTGGGCTCGCTGGGCGAAATCTCGAGATTGCTGCCGGAGCTGCTGGCCGTGCACCCGGAGCTGCCCCGTCCGTCACCGCGGATCGAGGACTGGCAGCGCCAGCCGTTCTTCCAGGCCTTGGCGCACGCGTTGCTGGTTGCCCCGAAGCCGCTCGTCCTCGTCCTCGACGATCTGCAGTGGTGCGACGCCGACACACTGGAGTGGGTGCACTACCTCCTCCGAGCGGACCGCACGGCAAGGTTGCTGGTCGTCGGCACCGCGAGGCCGGACGAGCTTGACGAACGACACCCGCTGACGGGCCTCGTGGCCTCGCTCCGCGACACGGACCAGCTGACGGAGATCGACCTCGAGCGGCTCGACACCGCGCAGACGACGGAGCTCGCCGAGCACGTCGCCGGCCACGCGCTGCAGCCCGAGCAGGCCCGCAGGATCCACTTCGAGACGGAGGGCAACCCGCTGTTCGTGGTCGAGATGGTGCGCTCGACGCTCCTGGACGAGGCAGTGCCGGCGGAGGCGCGGTCGGCTGATCGCCGGCTCCCGCCCAAGGTGCAGGCGGTCATCGCGGGTCGCCTGCGGCGACTCTCCGAGCCCGCGCGCGAGCTCGCCGCGCTTGCCGCCACGGTCGGCCGGGCGTTCGCCCTCGAGGTCGTGCGCGAGGCGAGCGGCGTCGACGAGGAGGTCCTCGTCCGCGGCCTCGACGAGCTGGTTCGTCGCCAGATCGTGCGCCAGCAGGGCGACGGGACGTACGACTTCGATCACGACAAGATCCGGGAGGTTGCCTACGCCGAGTCCAGCGATGCGCACCGCCGGCTCCTGCATCGCCGGGCGGCAGAGGGCCTCGAGCGGGCCTACGCCATGGCCCTCGACGGCGTTTCCGCCCAGATCGCATCCCACTACGGGAATGCCGGGCTCGTTGACCGCGCGACCGTCTACTACCAGCGCGCCGCCGAGGTAGAGCAGCGGGTTGGCGCCAACCTGGAGGCCATCAGCCTCCTGCACCGCGGGCTCGCGTTGATTGCGTCCCAGCCGGCCAGCCCAGAGCGCGATGCCCGTGAGCTGGAGCTGCAGACGACCCTCGGGGTCTCGCTCGTGGCGACGGAGGCATACGGCTCGCCCGCCGTGGTCTCGACCTACCTGCGCTCGCAGGAGCTGTGCGAGCGGCTCGGCCGGCCGCCGAGCTCGCCGATCCTGCGCGCGCTCGCCCTCGTCGCGCTCACGCAGGCGAGAATCGCCGAATGCCACGCGTTCGGGGAGGAGATCCTGCGGCGCGCGGAGACCGACGACGATCCGGTCTTGCGCGTCGAGGGTCACTACCTGCTTGGGATGGCGCTCCAGTCGTCGGGCTCGTTTGCGGCCGCGGGGGAGCAGCTGGCGGCGGCGCTCGCTGGGTATGACCGGTCGCGTTCGGCAACCCACATCGGCCGGTACTCGCAGGACCCGGCGGTGGTTTGCCTGATCCGGCACAGCCTCGGCCTGTGGGTGCTCGGGGAGACGGATGAGTCCGGGCGTCGTCGAGGCGAGAGCCTGGCGCTCGCGGGGGAGCTGGGGCACCCGTTCAGCCTTGGCTACGCGCTTGCATGGGACGCCATCCTGCAGGTCCACCGTGCGGACCCTGTCCTGGCCCTCGCCCAAGCTGACGCGGCGATCGCGCTGGGCCGCGTCCATCGGATGCCCTTCTGGTTGTCCCTCGCCACGACCGTCCGCGGCTGGGCGATGGCCGAGCTGGGCGAGATGGAGGCCGGCAACGCGGAGATCCGTACTGGAACGGCGGACTTTGACGCCACCGGCACCTTGTTGTTCAAGCCCTTCCTGCTCGGACTGCAGGCCGAGGAGCTTGGCCGGCAAGGCGGCGTGGAGGCCGGCCTGGCGCTCGTCACGGGCGCCCTCACCCTGGTCGAAGCGCAGAACGAGCGCTGGTGCGAAGCGGAGCTCTGGCGGCGGAAGGGCGACCTGCTCGGGCTTTCGGGCCGCAGCGACGAAGCCGCCGCCGCCTTCCGCAGTGCCCTCGCCGTCGCGCGATCGCAGGGCGCAACGGCGCTGGAGGCTCGCGCGGCCTCGCGCCTGACCGGGCTCGAGTCGACGGCGCAATCGGCCTAACGCTTTCCTAACGGAGCCCTCCCTAGCGTGCGACGCACCCTGCTGATGACGCCGATGCGGCGCCGCTGACGGGGACAGGGAGAACGAGATGACGCACAGGAAGATCCGGTCCGCCGTCCGTGGACCGGTGCTCGCGCTGGCCCTCGTCGGCATCTTCGCCGGCACCGCGCTTGCCACGCCCCCGTCGCAGTTCGTCGGGACGCCATTGGCCAAGGGCACGATGGCCGGGGCTGTCCAGCGCAACGTCGGGGACATCAAGTTCCAGACCAAGGGCGCTGTCGTCTTCAACGTCGTGTCAGTCAACGTCGCTCCGGGCGGCACCTCCGGCTGGCACTCGCACCCCGGCTTGGTCCTCGTGACCGTGAAGCAGGGTACGATCACCTTCTACGATCAGAACTGCAACGCCACCGTCCGCCCGGCTGGTACCTCGTTCATGGAGGCCGATGGCGACGGCCCCGGGCTCGCCCACAACGAGGGCGACGTCGACGCCATCCTGTACGTGACCTTCATCGCCCCGGCTGACACCACGGTCTTCCGGATCGACCAGGACAACCCGGGCTGCTCCCAGAACTAGCCCCGCGGCCGCGCCGCACAGGTGGAGCCCTCTCGCTCGAGAGGGCTCCACTGCCGTTCTCACGGTGGCGTTGGACGCCACGCGTACGATGATGCGATGGACGTGCTGCGCATCACCGGACTGAGTGGCGAGCCACGCGACGTGCCCGATGAGGCGATCGCGGCCCTCGCCGAGGGCCTCGATGGCTCCGTCCTCTTCCCCGGCAACGACGGTTGGGATGACGCCGTCCGTATCTGGAACGGGATGATCACCCGCCGACCCTCGTTGGTTGTTCGACCAGCTGGCACGCCGGACGTCGTTCGGGTGGTCAACTTCGCCCGGGAGAACGCCCTCGAGCTCTCGATCAAGGGCGGCGGCCACAACATCGCCGGCCTGGCCCTGTCCAACGGCGGCATCACGCTCGACATGTCCGTCCTGCGATGCGTGCGGGTGAACGCGAAGGCACGTCGAGCCACCGTCGATGCCGGCTGCAACCTCGGCGACGTGGATCGAGCGACCCAGGCGCATGGGCTGGCCACCGCACTGGGGTTCGTCTCGTTGACGGGCGTCGCCGGACTGACCGTCGGCGGCGGCTTCGGCTACCTGAGCCGCCGCTTCGGCTGGACGGTTGACGACCTCCTCGAGGTCGAGATCGTGACCGCCGACGGGATCGCGCGACGCGCATCGCGCACCGAGCACGCGGACCTGTTCTGGGCGATCCGTGGCGGCGGCGGCAACTTCGGCATCGTCACCCAGTTCGAGTTCCGGCTCCACGCTGTTGGGCCGACGGTTACCGCAGGACTCATCGCCTGGCCGGCCAGCGAGGCGGAGGGTGTGCTCGAACTGTTTCGGCGGGTGACTGACGCGGGATCGCGCGAGCTCACGCTCGCCGCCCTGATGCGCAATGCCCCGCCGGCGCCGTGGCTGCCGGAAGCGGCGCATGGGACGCCGATCGTCGCCCTCGTCGTGTGCCACTCGGGCAACCTGGCGCAGGCGGCGGCGGACCTCGCGCCGATCCGCGGCCACGGGACGCCGCTCGCTGACGTAATTGCCGTCAAGTCGTACGTCGCACAGCAGTCGATGCTGGATGCCACGCAGCCACAGGGGCGCCACTACTACTGGAAATCGGAGTTCCTGCCGGGCATCGACCCCGAGTTCCTCGCCGCGTACCGCGCGCAGTTCGTCGGCAACACGGCGCCCGCGAACCAGATCGTCCTGTTCCAGATGGGCGGTGCGATCCACGACCTGCCCGAGGACGAGGGTGCAGTCGGCAACCGTGAGGCCGAGTTCGCGTGCGTCATCCAGGCCATGTGGGCGGAAGGCGATCCGGCAGGGAGCGCGCACCGGGACTGGGTCCGGCGATCCTGGGAGGCACTCAAGCCCCACTCGACCGGCGGGAATTACGTGAACTTCCAGACCGAGGACGAGGTCGACGAGCGGACGCGTGACTCCTATCGCGGCAACTTCGAGCGCCTCGCCGCGGTCAAGGCGACCTGGGACCCGAACAACCTGTTCCGGGTGAATCGGAACATCCAGGGCTAGATCCCGGCCGGGCGTCCCGGTCTGCCCGAGGTCGGACAAGGCGGCGTTCCGCAAGGCGTGGCCAGGGTTTTCACTTCTTCTTCGGGAAGCCCTTGTCCTCCGCATCGTGGAAACGATCCCGCGCGGTGTCCTGCGCCTGCTCGGCCGTCTGGACGGATTGATCGGCTCGAGCCTTGTCGCCCATCGCCGCAGCGCTTGCCATCTGCGCTGCCTCGGCCGCATGCGCCGCTGCCTTCTTGGCATGCTCGGCTGCACCCTTTGCCCGCGTGGCGGCATCCATGGCGGCACTTGCTGCTGCCTCCGCCTCGGCTGCGGCGTCCTCCGCAGCGGAGGCAGCCGCCAGGGTGAGTGCGGCAACGGACGCAGCGGTCGTCGCCGCAGCGGTGTCTCGTTCGGCGGCTCGCCAGTCGCCAAGGAGCTCCGCGGCCGAACCGTGCTCGCGCTCTGGTCGCCTCTTGTCTGTCACGGATTTCCTTTCTGGAAGGCCTTCGTCACGAAGACGAGCGATTCGAGAGTGCCGCGCGCATGCTTTGTCGTCTGTACTCCATAGGACACATGGCAATGGATGGTCGCACGCTCGATATAGATCCACGCGGCAACAACCTGCTTCGCGCGCTCCCTGCGGCTGAGTTCGACCGCATCAAACCCTCACTCGAGCCGGTTCGCCTGCCACGGCCCACGGAGCTCGAGGCAGCGAACGAGGACGTCGAATTCGTCTACTTCCCGACAAGCGGGGTCGCCTCGATCGTCGCGCTCGACGAGGGCGGTGACTCGGTTGACACGGCCATGATCGGCAGGGAAGGGATGACCGGGTTGTCGGTGTTCCTTGGCACCCGGCAATCGCCCGGCCGGACGATCGTGCAGATACCCCTGACGGGCTTTCGAATGCGTGCTGATGCGTTGCGAAAGGAGCTCGAACACGGAGGCGTGCTTGAGAGGCTCCTCCAGCTCCACACCCATGTCGTGATGATCACGATGGTCCAGCTGATCCTCTGCAACCGCAGCCATCGACTTGACCAGCGCGCAGCGCGGTGGCTGCTCCAGGTCGACGATCGGGTCGACGAAGTGCCGTTCCAGGTCACCCAGGAGTTCCTGGCCCAGATGATCGGCGTGCAGCGCCCGGCTCTGTCGGTCGCGATGCGCCAGTTCAAGGCCGCCGGGCTCGTTCGGTACGCGCGCGGGCAGATCAGCATCGGGGATCGCGAGGGGTTGCGGGCTCGAGCGTGCCGTTGCAGCGATGTCATCGCCGCCGAGAGCCAACGCATCGAGCGGCTCGTCAACGTGGCCCGCCCGTCGAGATAGGCCGTCCTCACCTTTGCCCGAACGGGCAAGCTCTTCGACCCGGAGGCGGGGTAGCGTTTCCACCGTGCTGACGTATGCCCCGCGCTCGAGATTCGCCGCGCTACCGGGCGGCGTCCAGCGCGCGATCGGAAGTCGATCCCCGGCGAGCGAAGCGACCCGCGCGATCGGCGCGACCGCCGCCACGGACGCCACCACGATCTCCCGACTCCAGTCCACCGCCGGCAACCGCGCGGTGGTGGGCATGCTCACCGCCCAGCG
>JANLSG010000242.1:0-3484 GCA_031362295.1 Chloroflexota bacterium | reverse complement strand
GCCCATCGACGAGGAAGCCCAGGCCGAGGCCGAGCCTGGCGCCGCCGAGGCGTCGAGCGCTAGTGCCAGCGGCGAGGTCCCGCTCCTCACGAACGGGCAGCTGGCGCAGGTGTTCCACGACATCGGGGACCTGCTCGAGGTCAAGGGCGAGCTGGTGTTCAAGACCGTGGCGTACCACCGGGCGGCCGATGCGATCGGGCGCTCGCCGTTCGAGGTGGCGCGGGCGTTCCGGGCGGGCAAGCCGCCGGAGATCCCCGGCGTGGGCAAGGCGATCGCGGACAAGATCGCGGAGCTCGCGACCACGGGCCGCTCGGAGTACCGCGACAAGCTGCTCGCCGAATTCCCGACGAGCCTGCTGGAGATGCTCCGGCTCCCGGGAGTCGGGCCAAAGACCGTGCGGCTGATCTACAACGAGCTCGGCGTCAAGACCGTGGACGAGCTCAAGGCCGCCGCCGAATCCCGGCGCATCCGGACCCTTCGCGGGCTCTCGGAGCGAACCGAGCAGCTCATCCTCGAGGGCATCTCGAAGCTGGATCGGCAGGACCGGCGGATGCTGCTCCATCGAGCCAAGGCGCTTGTCGATGAGCTGATCGCGTCGCTCACGCCGGTGCTCGGCGTGGGCCGGATCGTGCCCGCCGGGTCGTACCGGCGCCGGCGCGAGACCATCGGCGACCTGGACCTCCTCGCGGAGACGGACGATCCAGAGCGGGTCGTCGAGAAGTTCGCGACCCTGCCATCGGTCGAGACGGTGATCGGGAGAGGTGCACACAAGGCTGCCGTGCGCCTCGGCGGGCGCGGGCCGCAGGTGGACCTCATGGTCATGCGCGCCGAGCAGGCCGGCACGCACCTCATCCACTTCACGGGCTCCAAGGAGCACAACGTCCGACTGCGCGAGCGGGCGCGCGACATGGGCTGGAGCCTCAGCGAGTACGGCTTCGCGCGGCTCGGCGAGGACGGCGAGATCATCACGGACCCGGCAGCGGGCGGCGAGCTGCGGACATTCGCCACCGAGCCCGAGGCGTACGCGTTCCTCGGGCTGCCCTTCATCGAGCCGGAGCTGCGCGAGGACCGCGGCGAGATCGAGGCGGCACTCGCCGGCACCCTGCCGAACCTCATCTCCGAGTCGGACCTGCGCGGCGACCTGCACTCCCACTCGGATTGGTCCGACGGGAGCCAGCCGGTGGAGGTCATGGCGGAGTTCGCGCGCCGGCGTGGCCACGCCTACCAGGTGATGACGGACCACACGGTCTCGCTCGTGGTCGCGGGCGGCCTGACGCCCGAGCGGGTCGCGCTGGAGCGGGCGCTCATCCGCTCCCTGAACGAGCGCTTCGCGGCCGAGGAGGCGGCCGGAACCGTGCCGCCCGGCGCCTCGCCGGAGGGCTTCCGGCTCCTGCACGGCTGTGAGCTGGAGATCCGGCCGGACGGCCAGCTCGACTATCCGGACGACCTGCTGGCGACCTTCGACCTCGTCGTCGCGTCGCTCCACGTCTCGCGGCGGCAGACCCGAGCGGAGCTCACGCAGCGGGTGCTCAACGCGATCGAGAACCCGCACGTCGACGTCATCGCCCATCCGTCTGGCCGCAAGATCGACGTGCGCGACGACCTCGATCTCGACTGGGAGACGGTGTACGCCGCGGCGGCGAGGACGGGCACGATTCTCGAGATGAACGGCTCACCGCCCCGGCTCGACCTCTCGGTGGAGCGGGCGCGCCGGGCCATCCAGGCCGGCTGCCTCGTCGCGATCGACTCGGACGCGCACCACACGTCGGAGTTCGAGCACCTCGCGTGGGGCATCTCGCAGGCGCGGCGGGCATGGGTGACCCCGGCGGACGTGCTGAACACTCGCTCCCGTGCCGACCTCCTGGCCTGGCTCGCGATGCCGAAGCCACGCGTACCATCCCGCCCGTGAAGGGCGAGAGCGGCGCGCGCGACCTCGCGATTGCGGTGGGCATCGTGGTTGCCCTCTCGCGGTTCGCGCCGGACGCGTTCGTCTGGCCGATCGCCGTCGTGCTCCTCGCGGGCGTGGTGCTTGGAGGACTCCAGGTCGTGGGCGAGGCGGATCCCGCCGCGCAGGGCGCAGGCGTGCCCATCGAATCGCTGATGCTGCCCGCCGCGGCGGCGCTCGCGGCACTCGGCGCGATCCGACTGGTGCCCGTCGGCATCGTGCTGGCGCCCGCCTTCGTGCTGACGGGTGGCCTGGTGGGACTCGCGCTCGTGACGGAGCTGCGAATCGCGCGGTCCAGCGGCCCGCCATCGAGCCCGGATCGCACCGCGGTGCTGATCGAGGTGCTGGTCATCGGCTTCCTTGGCTTCGCGGGCGTGGCCTCGCTGGTGCCGGGGGGCCTGCCCATCCCTGGCGCGAGTGGCGGCGCCTTCGGTTCCAACGCGCTCGAGGTCATCGCGCAGACGGGCGGCGACGCCCTGATCGCGTTCCTCCTCGCCTATCGCGTCGCCGCGCTCCGGTCCTCCAACCTGCGCGATGTTGCATGGTTCGGGTTCACCGGCGCTGCAGTCGTGGCGATCGCGGCCGTTGCGCTTCGCTCGATCGAGATTCCGCGGATCCTCGGGCCGGCCCTGCTCGTGCTCGTGTTCTTCCTCTGGGACGCGATTCACAGCGGCGGGGCGGCACGCCGGCGAGACCCTTGGCGGGTGTGGGAGACGGCGGCACTCGCCATCCTTGCGATCGTCGTCATCGGCTGGAGCGCGGGCATTCGAGCCTGACGGTGGGCGCCACTCGCGCCCGATTGCAAGTGGCCCCATACTTGCGGACCGCATCCGTGCCCGACGGACGTCGATCGACTTCCACCTGAGGAACCATCCGTGACCTTCTCTGAAACCGAAGCGAACACGAGCCCCGCCGCGGCGACGCGCATCAAGCGCACGCTCGCGGAGCAGGCCATCGCGAGCGCCGCAGCCGGCAAGTGGTCGGAGGCTGCCGACACCAACCGCCGCCTGCTCGAGATGGGCCCCGAGGCCGACACAGAGAACCGCCTCGCGAAGGCGCTCTGGGAGCTCGGCGAGCTCGGCTCGGCGCGCGAGCACTACCAGGCCGCGCTCGCCCTCGACCCCACGAACCGCATTGCAGAGCGCAACATCGATCGCCTGCGCACGCTCCTCGTCGCGGCCGGCGACAAGACCGTCCCGGCCCAGGATGGCAGCAAGGCCCCGGTTCGGATCTTCGTCGAGGAGACCGGCAAGACGGGTTTCGCCCACCTGCTGGACCTGCCCGATCCCAGGAAGCTCGCCCAGGTCAACCCGGGTGACTCGGTCGAGATGACGCCCGAGGGCAATCGACTGATCGCGTTCAGCAACGGCATGCGCATCGGCGTCGTCGAGCCGCGCGTCGCGGCGCGCCTCCTGAAGCTCATCGCCGAGGGCAACAAGTACCTCGCCGGCGTGACTTCGCTCGGCGCCCAGGACGTGCGGATCATCATCCGCGAGATTTACCAGGACCCGCGCAACTACGGGAAGGTCAGCTTCCCGA
>JANLSG010000236.1:0-3835 GCA_031362295.1 Chloroflexota bacterium | reverse complement strand
CGATCGCGCCTTGCTGGGAAAGTCCCACGAGGAACTCGAGGTCGGTGTTCGTGTACGGGGTGGTGCCCCCGCGACGCCAGACCGCCATCATCCCGGCCACGCCGGCTCGGCCAAGCAGCGGCGCGACCATGAGCCGCTCGTCCTCCTCATTCGGGGCCCCAACGATCAGCAGACTGCGTGGATCCGTCGCCGGTTCGTTGATCACCTCTGCCCGGCCCTCCACGGCGAGGGTCCCGATGATCCCCTCACCCAGGGTGATGCTGTCCGACCGGATCGCATCGGCGATGTCGCCGACGGCCGCGATGGCCCGGAACGTCCTCCCGTCGGGATCGGGCACGAAGACGGCGCTGGTCCCCGAGTCGAGGAGCGAACGTGCGCGTTCGGCGATCAGCTGGAGGACCGCCTGCAGATCCAGGGTCGCGGACACCTCGCGGCCAACCTCATTGAGCGCGGCGGTCTCCCGCTCCCGGCGCTGCGCCTCGCGGTACAGCTGGGCATTCCTGATGGCGGTGCCGACATTCGATGCGATCGTGGACAGGACGCGCGCATCCGAATCCCCGAACCGTCCCGCCTCGTCGATGCTCTGCACGCTCACCGCGCCGATCGCATCGTCGCCGACCACGATCGGGACGCCGAGGTACGACTTCACCACGGTGCCGACGCCGTGGCGATCGATCGCCTCGAACTGCTCCGCCTTGTTCAGCAGGAGCGGTTCCTTGGAGGCGAGGATCCGCGAGGTCAGGCCCTCGCCGAGGTGCATCGGCGCGCGCGGCGCCGGCTTGCCCCGCTCAGTGCGGAACGGGAACTCGATCACGCCCGTCGTCGCGTCCAGGAGGGCGACGTAGACGATGTCCGCGCGGAAGGTCGTCTCCAGCTGCTGGCCGGTCAGCTGGATCAGGCGGTCCAGGTCCAGCTGCGAGGCCGCGGCCTGGCCAACGTCGTTCACGATCGCGAGCTCGCTCGCCCGCTGCCGCGTCTCGTCGACGAGCCGGGCATTCTCCAGGGCAACGCTCAGGCTCGCCGCGAGGGTCGTGAGCAAGCGCTCGTCGGATTCGCTGAAGGCGGTCGTGTGATCGAGATTCTGGAGGGAGATGCCGCCGCGCACTTCGGAACCGGCGATGAGCGGGGCGAAGAGACCGGACGCCGGCTCCGGGGATTCCGGCGCCTGGCCGCGCTCGGCCATCCAGGCGTCAAAGTCGTCGACCCGAAAGGACGATTTGGTCGCGAGCATCTGCCGCCAGAGCAGATTGCCTTCGATCGGCGCCTGTGAGCTCGCAAGGCGAATGCCACGCTCGATCACGTACGGGTACTGAACAACGTTCGCGGCAACGTCGACGAGCCCGATGATCACGACCTGCGCATCGAAGATCTCGGTGATCTTGTCGCCCACCAGGTCGTACATCGCCTGCATGTCCAGCTCGGCGGCGAGGCCCTGCTGGACGCTGTTGATGATCGCCAGCTCGGCGGCGCGCTCATTGCTCTCCGCGAGCAGCCGCTTCGTCTCCTCGAAAAGGCGGACGTTCTCCAGGGCGCCGCTGAGGCTGCCGGCGATGGTCGTCAGCAGCCGGATGTCGGCAGGCGAGAACGCATCGAACTCGTCGATGCTCTGGATGGAGATCACGCCGGTGTTGACGCCCCCCGCCTTGAGCGGCACGAACAGGGCGCTCTTCGGGACCTCACCGCTGAGCACAACCGGGTTGCCGTACTCCGCGGCGAACTTGGGCATGTCCCCCGAAAGGGAGAGCGGTTCGCCTGTCTCCAGCACGTGCTTCCGGAAGCCCACGACATCGATCGGGACGATGTCGTCGCGGGCCCCACGCTCGGCCGCATACGGGAAGCGGAGCCGCCCCGATTCCTGATCCAGGACGCTGATGCTGATGCTCTCGGCGTCGAAGATCTCGCGGATCTTGTCGCCGACGAGGTCGTACATGGCCTGCATGTCCAGCCGCGCCGCCAGGCCTTCCTGGACGCTGTTGATGATCGCCAGCTCGGCGGCGCGCTCGTTCGTCTCGGCCAGCAACCGCTTCGTCTCGTCGAAGAGCCGGACGTTCTCGAGGGCGACACTCAGGCTTCCCGCGAACGTGGTGAGCAGTCGGACATCGCCTTCCGTGAACGCGTCCTCATGATCCAGGTTCTGGAGCGAGATCACGCCGGTCACCTCGCCACCGCTCACGAGCGGGACGAACAGCGATGCCTTCGGAGCCTCACCTTGGATCACGACGGACTGACCCGCGTCCATTGCCGCCTGGGGGGTATCGCGGTTGATGAGGAGCGGCTCCTTCGTCTCGAAGACGATCCTTCGGAGGCCGATGACATCCATCGGTTCGTCCGGGAAGCGCACGCCGCGCTCGATCGTGTACGGGAAATGGAAGAGGCCTGCGACCGGGTCCAGCACGCCGATGTCCACGACCTGGGCGTCGAAGATCTCCTGGATCTTGTCGCCGACGAGGTCGTACATCGCCTGCATGTCCAGCCGGCCGGCGAGGCCCTGCTGGACGCTGTTGATAATCGCGAGCTCGGCGGCACGCTCCTTGGTCTCGGCCAGCAGCGTGTTCGTCTGCTCGAACAGCCGGGCGTTCTCCAGCGCCACGCCCATGTTCGTGACGATCGTCGAAACCACGCGCTCATCGGCCTCGCTGAAGGCGTGCTCCGGCAGCGCGGAGAACGCGATCGCGCCAATCGGCTCGTCGCCGGACATGATCGGGACGCCCAGCCAGGAGGCGGTGAGCGTACCGATCTCATCTCCATCGACATACGTGCCGAGAAATGCGCCGCGGGCCGCCTGCTCCTCGAAGGTGCCGAGTCGGAGCGCCTGACCAGTACGGAGCACCTCGCTGGTCAGGCCCTTTCCGAACGGGATCGGGACGCCATGCATGCGCCGGCCCTGATCCAGCTCGAACGGGAACGAGATCTGATTCGCGACCCGGTCGAACATCGCGATGAACATGTCCCCGGACATGAACATTGCTGCGAGGCGCTCGCCGATGAGTTCCACGATCGCCTGGAAGTCGAGCTGCTTCGCGAGCGCCGCGCCAACCTCGTTGATGACGGCGAGCTCCGCGCTGCGCTGCGCCGTCTCGGCGAGGAGCCGCTTCGTCTCGTCGAACAGGCGCGCGTTCTCGAGCGCGACGCCCATGCTGCCGGCGAGTGTCGTGAGGAGTCGCTCATCGGCTTCGGTGAACGCATTGGCGTTGCGGCCGGAAACCGACAGCACCCCCAGCACCCGATCGCCCGTCCGGATCGGCGCCCCGAGGAACGACTCGCTTCGAGCGCCGACCCACAGCGTGCCAAGTGCTTCGGCCTCGTCCGCGGTACCCACCCGGAGCGGACGGCCCGAGGTGATCACGTGCGAGTTCAGACCTTGCCCGAGCGGGATCGCCGGGACATCTTCCCGAACGCCGTCCTCGAACCAGTACGGGAATGAGATCCTGTTGGTCTCCGGGTCGAAGATCGCGATCACGATGTCGCCCGAGCCGAGGATCTGGCCAACCCGGCTGCCGACCGCGTCGATGATCGCATCGAGGTCCAGCTGCTTCGCGAGGGCTTCGCCGACCTCGTTGACGATCGCGAGCTCGGCGTTCCGCTGCTCCGTTTCGGCGAGCAGCCGCTTCGTCTCGCCGAACAAGCGCGCGTTCTCGAGGGCGACGCCCATGCTGGACGCGAGCGTCGCAAGCAGGCGTTCGTCAGATTCGCTGAAGGCATTCCGTGGCCTGCGCTCGAGCGCCACAACCCCGAGGACGCGGTCGCCCGCGAGGATCGGAACGCCGAGCCAGGACTCGAACTCCTCCGTGTTGCCGCTCGCAAAGATGAGCGCCCCGAGCGCGCTCGACTCCTC
>JANLSG010000296.1:0-5757 GCA_031362295.1 Chloroflexota bacterium | reverse complement strand
CGCCGGCTGGGGCCGCGCATCGGCTTGTTCTCGCCGGTGCTGTACGGCGGGAAGTTGTAGTGGTGGATGTAGCGCTTCTCGGTCTCGGGGCTGATCGTGTCGAGCCGCTGGACGTCCGAGGACGCACCCAGGGTCGCAACGGTCAGGGCCTGCGTCTCACCGCGGGTGAACAGGCCGGAGCCGTGGGCGCGCGGGACGAGCCCGACCTCGACCGTGATCGGTCGAATGTCGGTCAGGCCGCGGCCGTCGATCCGGATGCCCTCGTCGATGACTACGCGGCGGACCGTTTTCTTCTGGACGAGGCTGAACAGACCCTTGCTGACGCGAGCGTCGCGACGAGCGGCCTCGAGCAGGGCGTTGGTGTCGCCACCAGTGCGGTTGGCGCGGACGGCGTCCGCGATCGCGCCCTTGAGCTTGGTGATCCGGTCAGGCAGGTCGTTCGCGAACCATAGGAGGAGGTTCGCGGTGGCCTGCGCGTCCGACAGGGCGCGATGGCTCTGGGCGAGCTCGATCCCGAAGAACTTCGCGAGGTCACCCAGCTTGTACGACTCGGCGCCGGGGTAGCCCTCGCGGGCGATTACGAGCGTGTCGAGGTACGAGCCGGGCGCGAACCGGAACCCGTCGCCCTTGGCCTCCTCGATGAAGCCGAGGTCGAAGCCCACGTTGTGGCCAACGACCATCGCGTCACCGACGAACTTGAGCAGCTGCTCGGCAGCGGCCTTCGGGGTCGGAGCGCCCTTGACGTCCTTGTCGGTGATGCCGTGCATCTGGTTGCCGACGATGGCGCGCCCGGGGTTCACGAACGTCGACCAGGTGTCGACGACCTTGGTGCCCTTGATCTTGACGGCCGCGATCTCAAGCAGGTCGGACATCTTGGGGTCCGTGCCGGTCGTCTCGACGTCGATCACGACAAGCTCGCGCTTGGCGTCCGTCGCCGTGGCGAAATCGAGGACCGAGCCGGGAGAGGGCTCGATGTACGGGACGCGCTTGGGCTTGCCCAGCGCCTTGCGGATCTCGTCCTGGAGGTCGACGAGCGGCTGGAGCGAGCGGTGCCCGAACAGGATGGCCTCGGCCATCACGTCCTCGGGGAGCAGGTTGGCGCCGGCCTCGACCATCATGATCGCGTCACGGGTGCCCGCGACGATCAGGTCCAGGTCCGACTCCTGCAGCTCGGTGTGGGTCGGGTTGACGACGAACTCGCCGCCGATCCGGCCGATGCGCACCGCGCCCACGGGGCCGTTGAACGGGATCTCGCTCATCGTCAGCGCCGTGGAGGCGGCGACCGTGCCAAGGACGTCCGGGTTGTTCTCCTGATCCGTCGAGAGGACCGTGATCACGAGCTGGATGTCGTCCTTGTAGCCCTCCGGGAAGAGGGGGCGGATCGGGCGGTCCGTCTGGCGGGCAGCCAGGATCGCGTTCTCCGACGGGCGCGACTCGCGCTTGATGAAGCCGCCCGGGATCTTGCCCGCGGCGTACATCCGCTCCTCGAAGTCGACGGTGAGCGGGAAGAAGTCCAGGCCCGGGCGGGGCTCGGACCGGTTCGCGGTGCCGAGCACCATGGTGTCGCCGTAGCGGACGGTGACGGCGCCGCCGGCGAGACGGGCAAGTCGGCCGGTTTCGATGGTCAGCGTGCGACCACCAAGCTGGGTCTCAAAGACCTGTGGCACTGGTTGTGAATCCTCCTGCCGTGGAGGAGGTACTGACCTGCGGCAGGTCGACCCGACGCGCTATCCCTGCGCTCCCCTGCCCATTCCGGGCCAGGGCGGCGATCTAAGGCTAGCGGCGGAGTCCGAGCCGTCCAATGACGGCGCGGTAGCGCGCGTTGTCCTTCTTCAGCAGATACGCGAGAAGACGACGACGCTGGCCGACGAGCTTGAGGAGGCCGCGACGCGAATGATTGTCCTTCGGGAAGCTGCGGAGATGGTCCGTAAGGTCCTTGATCCGCCCCGTCAGGAGCGCGACCTGGACCTCGGGCGAGCCGGTATCGCCGTCATTGACGGCGTACTCGACGATTGTCTCCGTTTTCCCTTCGGGCGCGAGCGGCACTCGGTCCTCCGACACGAACAAAGCTATTGGTTCTTCCACTTCTATGACCGGCGGATGGTAGCAGCCGATCGCCGATCACGCATGGGTCGTCACAATGCACTCGGTAGCGCGTCAGTGGTCTCCGATGGATGGTGCACAGTACGGGTGGATTCCGAAAGGCCGGCGCGGCGGGTACCCGGTCGCCGTCGTGGGCCTCTTCGCGCTCTTCCTCGCGGCCTGCGCAGCGCCGGTACGGCCGCCCGCACCGTCGGTGTGCCCGGAGGGGCCCTGGCACTGGATGCGCACCGCCAGCATGTCCCAGGCGCGCTCCTCGCCTGCGACAACGCTCCTGACAGACGGGCGCGTGCTGGTGGTCGGTGGCGACAACGGAACGGCGTACTTGGCATCCGCCGAGATCTACGACCCGGCCGATCAGCGTTGGACCCCAGCCGGGACGATGTCCAGGAGACGGTCCGGCCCGACGGCCACCTTGCTTGGAGACGGCCGGGTGCTCGTCGCGGGCGGCAATGGCCCCGAGACGGGTACGGCGGAGCTATTCGATCCGGATACGGGGGCGTGGGTGGAGGCAGGCGAAATGAACCACTCGCGCTGGCACCAGACCGCGACGTTGCTCAACGACGGAAAGGTGCTGATGGTTGGCGGACTGGGCGGGATCGGCGGCAGCGGCGCCAGTGACGCCCACACGCAACCCGCCGAGCTGTTCGACCCCGCCGCCGGCACTTGGACACGGGCCGAGCCGATGGTCCACAACCGCACCGGCCACACGGCAACGATCCTGGCGGACGGTCGAGTGCTGGTCGCCGGTGGTCGTACGCAGTCGAGCGGCCAGCCGAAGGCCTGGGCGGAAATCTACGATCCCACCACGAACCTCTGGGCTGCCACGGGCGACCTGCTCGTCGAGCGTGCCGGCCACGCCGCGGTCAGGCTGGCGGACGGGACGGTACTGGTCGTCGGAGGAGGAACGATCGGCGGCGCATCGGCAACGACTGCGGAGCTATTCGACCCCGCCACGGGGACCTGGAGGGCGGCCAGACCCGCTGATCTCGAGCCGATCTCGGATGCCGCGGCCACGCTGTGTGACGGCATTGTGCTGTTCGCGGGCGGCTCCGGGCAGATCCCGGCCCAGTACTTCGACCCTCGCTTCGGCGCGTTCGGGCGCACCTCGGAGATGGTGACGCTCCGCAGCTCCAACACGCTGACAACGCTCAGCGCTGGCGGGGCCTTGGTCGTCGGCGGCATTGACGAAGGCGGAACGGTGCTCGACTCGGCCGAGATCTACGGCCCGCCCCCGGGCTGAACGGCTACGGCGCGAAGGTCAGCCGCCAGCGGGGGCCACCGAGCCAGATACCGGAAAGACTCGCGTGACCGGATTCGTCGATATGGACGTGGTCCGGGCCATGATCGACGGATTCGTCCACATCCTCGATCCCGACCGTGTACCAGCCGGCCGGCGGCAGGGCGACCGGCGTCTCGAAGGCGAGGACGGGGTCGCGGCGCGCGCGCGACGCGCTGCCGACGATCGCGTATGGCCGGCCAAGGAGCCGTCCGGCTGCGGCGAGTTCGCCCTCCCCGATGGCCCGACGGATCTCGGAGCTGCTGACGGGCTTGCCGTCGAGCATGAACTGCGGCGCTACCGTGACGACGTAGCCGAGCTCGCGGCCGAGCGCCGCAACCGTGTCCGGCGTGCCGCCGCGCTCGAAGCCGAAGGCCGAATCCGGCGTCATCAGGAACCCGGCCAGATCCACGTGTTCGCCGATCCGGCGGACGAAGGCGTCGTATGGGGTCTCACGCAGCACCTTGTCGAAGTGCTGGACGACCGTGACGCCAACGCCCGCGGCCTCGAGCCGTGCCAGGCGGTCCTCCGGATCGCACAGCAGCGGCGGCGCCTTCCCGGTCAGGATCTCGTCCGGGTGGTGGTCGAACGTGATCACCGCGGGGCGAGCATCGTGCTCGATTGCCGCCGCGGCCAGCTGGTCGAGCAGGTAGGCGTGGCCTCGATGGAGGCCGTCGAAGACACCGACGACCACGAAGAGCCGCCCGAGCGAGCGATCAAGCGCATCGATGCCCTGGACGACCGAGACCGTCACGGTCAGCGCGGGAGCATCTTCGTCGGCGCGATCCGCGCGCCGTCGCGCCGGCCCATGCCGACGATCAGTCCAGCGGGATCGGTCAGGCGCAGCGGCTTGCCCTCCGGCGCGCCACCCATCCCGCCGGCCGGACGCACGAATCGGCCCTGGAGCGCGTCTGCGATCTCCTCGACGGTCAGGGCGACGGCAGGGAGTGCATCGAGCCCGGTATCCGACGGGAGCAGCAGCTCGCGGACTCCGTCCGGGCCCCTCGCCGCGGCCGCGTCCCGGATCTCGTCCAGCGAGCGCGCGCCCGCGAGCGTGAACGGGCCGCTCGCGGAGCGCACCAGCGCCCCGAGGTACGCACCGCAGCCGAGGCGCGCCCCGAGGTCCCGCGCGATCGCCCGGATGTACGTCCCCGCAGAGCAGCGAACGTCGACGAAGGCGATCGGCCGATCCGGATCGGTGCCGTCCCACTCGAGCAGGTCGAGCGCGCGGATGGCCACGCTCCTCGATGGCAGCTCGACGGACTCTCCCGCGCGCGCCATCGCGTAGGCGCGCCGGCCGCCCACCTGCACGGCGGAGTACGTCGGCGGTTGCTGGAGCTGCGGTCCCAGGAACGCGGCGAGGCCCGCCAGGACCTCGTCCTGCGTCGGCGCGGGTGCCGCGACGGGGGTGAGCTCGCCATCGAGGTCGTCGGTCGTCGAGGTGGCCCCGAAGCAGATCGTCGCGCGGTACGCCTTGTCGTCGGCCAGGTGGTACTCGACCAGCCGGGTCGCGCCGCCGAGGAACAGCGGCAGCACGCCCGATGCGAACGGGTCCAGCGTCCCGCCGTGGCCGATGCGGCGCGTGGATGCGAGCCGTCGGACGAGGGCGACGACGTCATGCGACGTTGGGCCGGCTGGCTTGACGACGATCAGGACGCCATGCATGCCCGGGGCGTCCGGTTGTCGGGGCACGCCTGCCTCAGCCGTCGCTGGAGCGGGACACGGCCAGCGCCAGGCGCTCGGCCTCCGCAAGCACGATCAGTCGTGCCTCGGCCAGGGGCGCCGCGACGGTCGCCCCAGCCGCGCGCGAGTGGCCACCACCCCCGAAGGCGCCGGTCAGCTGCGTGGCATCGACACCGCCGGGCTTCGTACGGACGGACACCCTCGTGGTCGCCGAGTCGACCTCCTTGAACAGGATTGCCACCTCGGCGGTCTCCGACTGGGCGAGCAGGTCGATCAGCCCCTCCGAGTGGGCCGAGATCGTGTCGGTCGCCGCGTGGTCGGCGGCGCTCAGCGAGCTGTGGATGATGCGGCCCCCCGGCGTGACCTCCAGACGATCCAGCACGCGGCCGAAGAGCCGCAGCTGCGCGTCCGGCTTGGAGCGGTACAGCCGGCGCGAGATCTCCGAGAGCGGCGCGCCCGCGGCGACGAGCGCTGCCGCGACCGCGAGCGTGCGCGGCGTGGCGTTCGGGTGCGCAAAGGTGGACGTGTCCATGACGATGCCCGCCATCAGGGCCGCCGCCATCGATCCGTCTCCGGCATCGAGCGGCACGCCGAGCTTCGCGGCCAGCAAGGCGACCATCTCGCAGGTTGCCGCCGCGCCCGGGTCAACCCAGTCGCGGGTGCTGCCGTCGGTGTTCGAGGCGTGGTGGTCGACG
>JANLSG010000166.1:0-2102 GCA_031362295.1 Chloroflexota bacterium | reverse complement strand
GTATGGCATCGAGGTCCTGCACCGCCCCGGCGCGCGGGCACACGACTGGTTCGCGGGCGTCCGGCCCGGCAAGGAAACGGCGAAGCTGATGTTGCTCCCGATCAAGGTGCACCCCGAGCTCCTCGAGGACCTCTCGCCGTCATTGCGCCGGCGGGCGTCAGGCGATGCGCTGTTCACGCTCAAGCCCGGGGATGAGGCGCTGTTGCCGGAGCTCGAGGCGCTGGTCCGCCGCAGCTTCGACGCGTACATCGGCGCCGATCAGGGCACCGACAGCAGGGCGCCTCGATGAGCGCGCCCGCGTCCGGGCCCGATCTGCCCGCGGTCCACGAGCGGCTTCGCGCGATCCTCGAGCCGTATCGCGACCGACTGCAAGTCGGCGCGGACAGCCCGGGCGGCCTTTCCCTCGAGTTCCCCGGCTACGCGGGGATGCCTTGGGGCTTTGCCGCCGCCACCCGGCTCGGCAAGCGCTACGTGAGCTTCTACCTCATGGGCGTGTACGGCCAACCCGCCCTGATCGACGGCATGTCGCCCGAGCTCCGTCGCCGCATGCAGGGCAAGTCCTGCTTCAACTTCACGAAGCTGGACGAGCCCCTTTTCCAGGAGCTGGCCGTGCTCACGGAGCGGAGCATCGCCGCGCAGCCGGCAATGATCGAAGCCGCCCTCGCCGCCAAGCCCCGCCGCTAGACGTAGCCACCCGCCAATGCCGCTCGTCGGCTCCACTCGCCAGCCGACGTCCCGCACGGTCCGCAGCCAATCCGCCGCTTCGGGTCCGCCGATCGTCCGCATCGCCGGTCAGCCGCGGGCTTGCATTTCCGATCATTTAGCAATCCGGGTGCTGTTATCCAACCAGGATCGTTCGCCCGTGGAGCTCAGGGTCGTCCGCGTCCTGGAATTCATCCCGGGCCACGCTCACGTCGGGACGTTCGCCAGGTCCGGCGGTCCGTCGCACCCGCTGACGACCACCGCGTTTCTGGATAGCACTACCCCGGTTGCTAGGTGATAGGAAGAGTCGCCCAGCGATGGCTCCTGCGGGACGCGAGAGCCAACGGCGCACGGCGCGCCCGTCCATCGGCAACGCCGACCCGAACAGGGCATGCGACGCGCCCACACGACGACGATTTGTCGGTGTGTCCTCGATCACGAGGAGGTTGGAAACGCTCGCGGCGACCCAGCCGAACCGTTCGCGGGCAACGCCAGCCGCGAGGCGGAGCTTCTCGTCCATCTTCCGAAGCGTCGCCTCGGCCGAGGAGATCTCCGTCTTGATCTCGATCACGAGCAGGCTCCGCGTTTCCGGGTGCCACGCGAGGATGTCGATCGATCCGGTCGATCGAGACGACGCATACGTGACTTCCACGCGCGTCTCCCAGCCGTCAGTCTGCAGGCGACCTACGAAGACAGCCGAGACCAAGGCGTGATCCGCGTCGAGCAGCCGATCGAGGTCGCCCGCGCGCCAACGCAGCTGGACGATGATGCGTCCGTCAAGCGCCGCGGCGACCGCGATCAGGACCTGAACCGATACTCGGTCGCCGTGGCCCCGCTCGATGAGCGAGATGAGCGCCTGCGAGACGCCCGCGGCAGCCGCGAGGTCGCGTTGGCGCCAACCTCGACGACGGCGGAGTGCGCGGATACCGAGCCCGAGCCGAACAAGGTCCATGCGCCAACGATGGCGCTCGGTGCTTACCTCGCGGTTATCACACGGCTGCTACCAAGGCGAGGGCTATGGCGCCGTGGCCTGGCCGAGGAGGCCCTTGAGGTCGAAGATCGTCTGGTTGCCGGACGGCAGGAGCATCACCGTGATCTTGTCGGTGAGCTTCTGGATGTACTGGTATTGCAGGATCTGGTCGCTCAAGGAAGCGGCAAGCGCCTTGTTGGCCTCGGCCTGACCGTTGGCGAGCGCGACGGTGGCCTTCGCCTGGCCCTCGGCGAGAGTCACGTTGGAATCGGCCTGGCCCTTGGCCTGCGCGACGGCCTGGTCGGCCTGGATCTTCTTCTGGGCGAGGATCTGCAGCTCGGTCTGGACCTGCTGCTGCGCGACCTGCTTCTCCTCGATCGCCTGCTGGAAGGAATCCGAGAACGCGATGTTCGCGATGTAGATGTCGTCC
>JANLSG010000156.1:0-18673 GCA_031362295.1 Chloroflexota bacterium | reverse complement strand
GGTCGCGCCCGCCGCGACCGCCGACGCCACCTCCGCGCCCGCAAGCGCGAGCGACGCCGCCTAGGTCCTTCGCTCCTCCAACCGTCGAGCCCGCCCTGCCCGGGGCGGGCTCTTCGATTCCCGGGCCTCGTTTTCCCCCGGCGGCGCAGCGGTAGGCCCAGCTCCAACGAGTCGCGCGATCGATCGGCCAAGCGATTCTGGCAGAACAAACATTGGTGGTTACGTAGGCAGGAACCGCGCCGCAAATCAGGCCCATCGTCGGTTTGGCGCGACGCGGCCCCGCACGAATTGCTCGATGGACTGCCGTAGGTGGGCGGACGACGTGCACAAGGAGCTCTGGGTGTTTGTCCTGCAAGGATCGCCGCCCAAGGAAACGGGATGCGCGGTGCACGCCTGCTCGCCTCGCCGGCACCGAGGCGCGTCGCCTCAGCGCTCGTGCAGCACCGCAGGGCCCTCCAGCACCTCAGGCCTCGTTCAGCCGGCGAGGCGGTGGGCCAGCTCCAGCCACGCGCGCAGACGGTCGATGGCGTGTGGGTCCAGATCGCGGGGGCTGAACCGGACCCATTCCCTGCCGCGTGGCGAGGGCGCGGTGTCGGGAGTTCGGGTGGCGGCGGCCGCGATCGCGGGATCAAGGCGAATCTCGATCCCGGTTGGGCCAAGTACCGCAAACGGCGCCCCTCGGCGCGACCACGTCGTGGTCGGGGCGACACGATCGGCGCCCGGTGCGCCAGGTCCAGTTGAGACCGTCGCCTCCGGAAGCTCGGCCGCGATCTTTGCCGCGAGCGGCGTGAGGGCGGGCGTCAACGGTCGCCGTCGTGCGTCACGAGGCGAGCGTCACGAGGCGGCGTCGAGGATTGCCTCGAGATCGGCGGCGTGGTCGGCGTAATGCTCGATGGTCTCGTCGAGGAAGAACTGCAGGTTGTCGGCGTGCTTCACCCAGCGCGTCTCGGGCACGACCGTGAGGTAGCCGCGCAGCTCGCCGGGCCACTCGCGGAAGCGGCGACGCACCTCCTCCATCGGCAGGGCGCGCCATTCGGCGGTGATGCGCTCGTTGATCGAGTCGCCCATCCCCTCGTCCCACTCGCGATCCATGTGCTCCTTGGTGGGGCTCGAGTCGTTGACCGCGAGCTCCTTCGCAACCTGGATCCCATTCTCGATCCACCCGACGACGTGCCCGATCAGGTCCCGCCCGGACCAGTCGTGGGCGTCGGCAATCGGTCGGTCGAGCTGCTCGTCGGTCAGCGCGCCCAGGGCCTCGAAGGGGCGCAGCGCCTCGCGCTCCTCCTCCAGGAATTCCAGTGCGTTCAGGTACATGCGGCGATGGTACCTATACAGAACTCGGGGATGCCTCCGACGATCGTTGCGACGACCGTCATGTCGCGGATCTCGTCCGGCGTTGCCGTGAGCACGTCGCCGCTGAGGATGGTGATGTCCGCGTAGGTGCCGGTCGCCAAGTGGCCGCGCATCAGCTCGTCGCCGAGGATCCACGCCGCATCGACCGTGATCGCCCGCAGCGCCTCGTCCGCGGTCAGCAGCTGGTCCAGCACCCACGGGGGCGTGTCCGCGTTCGCACGTCCGCGCCCGTCCATGCCACCGGCAACCTGGTCGAACGCCCGACCGCGATCCGCCGCGAGCGCGAAGTCGGGGAAGATCCAGGGCGCGTCGGTCGCGGCCGCGACGTGCACGCCGGCATCGACGAAATCCCGCCATCGCGCGAGCCACGAAGTGTCCTCGCCGAGGTTGCCGAGGTAGTCCGCCTCCAGCATCCAATCGGAGGCGGCGCCATCGAGGTGCGCGACGACCCCGAGACCCGCCGCGACCATGCGCGCGAGCTGCTGGTCCGTGACCTGGATGGCGTGATCGATTCGGTGGTGAAGGGTGTTTGGTCGGCCGGCGAGCGCCGCCTCGAAAGCCGAGATCACCATCTCGTGCGCCTCGGTGCTCACGGTGTGGACCGAGACCTGCCAGCCCGCCGCGTTGGCCCGCCCGATCGTGGTGGTCAGCTCGTCCGGCTCCCACCAGAACTGCGTGCCCCAGCCGTTGTCCAGCGTGATCTTCAGGCCCCGGATCCGCAGCCGGTCCGAGACCTGACCGGGCTCGCGGTCCGCGTACCAGTCGCCGAGGTGCGTCCCGCTGGGGGCGGGCAGGTTGAGCGCGAGATACGCGTCGACGCGGAGCCGAAGCCCGTCGTCCTCGTCGAAGCGAGTCAGCTCCGTGGCGCGCTCGGGGTCCACCCATTGTTCCGAGATCGAGGTCCAGCCGCGCTCGAGGGCCGCCTGCATCGCTGCATCCGCCGCGGTGATGCCCATCACCTCGCGGTCGCCGATCCAGTGCGCATGCGCGTCGATGAACCCCGGGTACGCGACGTTGTCGCCCAGCTCGATGACCTGGGCGGAGCCGTCGTCGAGCGCGAGCACCTCGGCGCGCGACCCGACTGCGACCACCCGCCCGTCGCGATAGGCGATCGCCTCGGCGCGCGCCGGCTCGGCCATGGTCACGATGTCGCCGACGAGGATCACGAGCCCTGCTGGCGCCGTGGGTCGTGTCGGCGCGGGCGCACGGGTCGCGAGGATCACGCCCGGGATCGAGGTGGGCGCGGGCGAGGTCAGCGCGGACGACGACGTGGCCGACTGGGACGGCTGTGCTGAGCACGCGGCAAGGCTGAGGGCCGCAACGAGCGCGACCCGTCGCCAGGATCCAGCCGATGTCACCGCCGGAACGCGCTCAGACCCCGACGGGCTCGCGGTATTCGCCGAAGACGCCCCGCAGGACGTTGCACATCTCGCCGAGCGTGGCGTAGGCCGCCGCGCAGCGAATGAAGTGCGGCATCAGGTTCGAATCCGACGAGCCCGGGCGGGCAGCGGCCTCGCGCAGCCCGCGGAGCGCCGCCTCCACCTCGCCGGCGTCGCGCTCGCGGCGCGTCCGCTCGAGGCGCGCCATGTGGTTCTCCAGGGAGCCCGCCGGCACTTGCAGCACCGGCACCGTCGTGACCTCGCGCGTGTCCACGTAGGCGTTGACGCCCACGATCCGCCGCTCGCGCAAGTCGAACTCGCGCTGAAACCGGTACGCCGCCTCGGCGATCTCGCGCTGCGGGTAACCGTCGACAACGGACGCGACCATGCCGCCCCGCCGGTCGATCTCGTCGAGGTACACCCACACCTGCCGCTCCACCTCGTCGGTCAGGGACTCGACGAACCACGATCCGCCCAGCGGATCGATCGTGCCGGTCACGCCGGTCTCCTCGGCGATGACCTGCTGCTGGCGGAGCGCGAGCAACGCCGCCTCCGCGGTGGGCACCGCAAGCGCCTCGTCGTACGCGTCGGTGTGGAGTGACTGCGTGCCGCCGAGGACCGCGGCCAGCGCCTGGATCGCCACGCGCGTCAGGTTGTTCAGCGGCTGCTGCGGCGTGAGCGAGACGCCCGCGGTCTGGGTGTGGAAGCGCATCCAGGTGGAGCGCTCGTTCTCGGCGTGGTAGCGCTCGGCCATGAGCTGGTGCCAGATGCGGCGCGAGGCCCGGAACTTGGCGATCTCCTCGAAGAAGTCGCTGTGCGAGTTGAAGAAGAAGGACAGCCGCGGCGCGAAGTCGTCGACGCGCAGCCCGCGCTCGATCGCCGCCTCCACGTAGGCCATCCCGTCGGCGATCGTGAACGCGAGCTCCTGGACGGCAGTCGAGCCCGCCTCGCGGATGTGGTAGCCGGAGATCGAGATCGTGTTCCAGCGCGGCATTTCCTTCGTCCCGAACTCGATCGTATCGGTCACGAGGCGCATCGATGGGTCGGGCGGGAAGAGGAACTCCTTCTGGGCGATGAACTCCTTGAGGATGTCGTTCTGGAGGGTGCCTTCGAGGGCCGCGCGCGGGTAGCCGGCCTTCTCGGCCGCGACGATGTACATCGCCCAGATCGGGGCGGCGGGCGAGTTGATCGTCATCGATGTCGACACGCGGTCGAGCGGCAGCCCGTCGAGGAGGACCTCCATGTCGGCGAGCGAGGTCACGCCCACGCCGCATGTCCCGAACTCGCCCTCCGCCTCCGGATCGTCGGTGTCGTAGCCGTACAGGGTGGGCATGTCGTACGCGATCGAGAGGCCGGTCTGGCCGGCGGCGAGCAGGTCCTTGAACCGGCGGTTCGTGTCCTCCGCGGCGCCGAAGCCCGCGAACATGCGCATCGTCCACAGGCGCGAGCGGTAGCCCGATGGGTGGATGCCGCGGGTAAACGGCGCTTCGCCGGGCAGCCCGATGCGCGCGTCGTCGCGTGGGTCCCAGGGCCCGTAGACGGGCTCCAGCCCGATCTCGCCGAGGGTCCTGAAGCCCGATTCACGCTCCGGTGAGCGAGCGAGGGCCGGGTCCAGCCGCTCGACCTTCCACGCTCGCCTGCGTGCCTGCCAGTCGATCGGGTCGGTCATGGGCGGGACAGTAGCACGGGGTTTCGAGCGCTCCTGCCGCTACCGAGTGGGCGCGCCCGCCGCTACCTCGACCGCGACCTCGACGCGCTGGTCATGTGCGGCGCGTGAGGCGTCCGGGCCGATGGTCGTCGCGACGATGATCACCCGAACGAACTGGCCCGCCGGCCAGATCACGACGGTCTGGAGCGACAGGTCATTGACGGTCTCCAGCCGGAACACCTGCCCTGCGCCCGCCATCGTGGGCCGGCTCGTCTTGACCTCGCCCGTGTGGCGGCCGTTCACCGCGCCCACCGTGTAGAACTCCTCGACCCAGGCCAATTGCAGCGAGGGTCCGATCGGGGCTCCGGTGACGACCGCGGCGACGGTCGCGTCGCCCCTGCCGTAGTCCCACGTCGCGCCCGCAAAGCGGAGCTCTCCGATCCCGTGCGACGCGTAGCTGCCGAGCGACGCGGTCGTGCAGTTGGCGCCCGAGTCCAGGCTGTCCGGCGATCGCTCGATCATGCCCCGCGGTAGCAGCGCCTCGAGCTGCTTGAAGGTGCCGGGCGCACGGGTGTCCGCCAGGCACGAGGCCCCGGGTGGGGTCGGCGTCGGCGTCGATGTGCCGCCGCACGCCGCGGCGAGGCTCGGCAGGAGGAGCGTGAGCACCAGGATCGCCGCTCGCCGCCTCACGACGGAACGGCGTGGGGCCGTCGGAAGATCCCGCGAACGTCCATGTCGCCCTGGAGGACGCGCGCCGCCGCGACCAGCTCGGGATCCCGCGAGATCGTCTTCGCGAGCCAGTCGATGTACGTCGGCTCGAAGTCGGCAACCTGGCCCAGGGTGTGGCCGTGGAACTTCCCGAACTCGATCGGCCAGGCGCGTGCCTGCTCGAGACTGGGCGGGTCCGGGGGCCGGAAGTTGTGCTGTCGTCCGCGGCCGATCGGACCGTTCGGCTGCGAGGCGCGCAGTGGCTCGCGCCGCAGGCGGTCGTTTGGCGCGCGGGGCGGTGTCTCATGCCTGAGGCGAGGGCCCGTGGTCGTGTTGTGCGGCCGGAACGTCGCGGTGGTGTCGACGCGGCCCGTCACCGGGCGCGTCGGCGGGGGCTCCGGCGGCCACGTGCCGCGTCCGTTGGCCTTGCCGTCCACATCGGAAACGGCCGGGAAGCCCGCGCGCAGCTCCGCGTAGGCGCGGTTGATCTCGACCATCCGGCGAGTGGCCTTCTCGGTCGCGACCGGATCGTTCGGGGTGAGGTCCGGGTGGTGCTCGCGGGCGAGACGCCGCCACGCGGCCTTGATCGTCGACTGACCAGCATCGCGGGGCACGCCGAGCACGTCATGAGGGTTCCGTTTGGGCACGGACCAAGTGTATCGGTGGGCGCCGCGAGCACCTCGCACTACCATTCCCTCGTGACCAGTCGAAGGCTCGGGCTGACCGCGGCCCTCACCGTGGGCCCGCTCGCGGTGTGGCGATTCGCGCAGGCGTACAAGGCCCGCGCGGGCTACCCGCACCGCCACCCGCCCGCCGACGACCCGAGCGCGCTCGGCCTCGCCTTCAAGGATCTGACGATTCCGTCGCACGGCGTCCACCTGCCCGCGTGGTGGATCCCGGCTCGCGACGGGGCGCCGGGTCCCGCGGTGCTGCTGATCCACGGCTGGGAATCGGCGCGCGATCGAACCCTGCCCAACGCGCTGATCCTCAATGCCATCGGCATGCACGTCCTCACGCTCGACATCCGCGGACATGGCCTGAACCCCGCCGAGGAGCTGCCGCTCACCGCCGGCGAATTCGGCGAGGACGCGCTCGAGGGCGTGCGGACCCTGCTCGCCCGGCCGGACGTGACGGCGGTCGGGATCCTCGGCCACTCGATGGGTGGGATCGGGGCGCTGCTCGCCGCCGCGGCCGAGCCACGCGTCGCGGCCGTCGTCGCCGCCTCAACGCCTGCTGATCCGTACCGGCTCACGCGCCAGACCTTCCGGCTCGCGAAGCTGCCGCTCCCCGGACCGATCGCGTGGCCACTCGCCTGGGTCACGACGCACGTCTTCGTCCAGCCGCGCGGGCACACCGTGAAGTCGGTGTCCGCGTCGCGAGCCATCGAGCGGTACAAGGGCCCCGTCCTGCTGATCCATGGCGACGCTGACCGGGTCGTTCCGTTCAGCCACCTGGCAGCACTTGAGGACGCCGCGCAGAAGGCGCGCGAGCGCGACGCGGCCGCGCCCGATGTCGAGGTCCTGGGAATCCCCGGCGGCGAGCACAGCTGGCTGTACGAGTTCAGCGCCTACCGCGGCGCGGTCGCGCGCTTCTTCACGGAGGCTTTCGGCGGTCCACTGGAGCCCGCGGAGGCAGAGGCCATTGCCCGCGCCACGCCCGCGGTTCGGCTGCCGCAGCGGGAGCACCCGTTCTCGTCGATCAAGCCGGACGAGGGCGGCATCAGGACGCTCGCGAAGGCGATCCGCATGGCCGGCGGCAGCAAGATCGAGCAGGTGGACGCGCCGGATCCCGCGCCCGAGCCCGCGCCGAAGCCGACCTCGGAGCCCGCGTGACCGACGTCTGGACCGCGATTCGCACGAAGCGCATGGTCCGGGCGTTCGAGCGCCGGCCGCTCGCGTCGGAGCACCTCGCGCGCATCATCAACGCTGGCCGGCACGCCGGCAGCTCGAAGAACACGCAGCAATGGGACTTCGTCGTGGTCGAGGATCGCGAGACCCTGCGACGCCTCGCGGCGGTCGGGCCGTTCGCGGGCCACATCGAGGGCGCGGCGGTGGCAATCGGGCTGGTCACGCCGGACCCGAAGGCTCGCGGTGCATCGCTCTCGCTCGTGTGGGACGCGGGGCTTGCCGCCGAGAACATGATGCTGGCGGCGTGGGAGCTGGGCGTCGGTAGCTGCCCGGCGACCGTCTACGACCAGCCGCTGGCCCGCGAGATCCTCGGCTATCCCGAGGACCGTTGGTGCGGCTACGTCCTGTCATTCGGCTATCCCGCGGATCCCGAGGACCTCACCCGGCAGCCGCGCGCCGGCGGTCGCAAGCCGCTCGACGAGGTCATCCACCGCGAGCGCTGGTAGCGCCCTACAGCGTCGGCGGCTCGGGCGCCGGCGCGCCGACCTCCAGGTATGCGGCGATCGCGCGTTCGAGGCCCACGTCGCGGCCCTCGCGCTCCGAGAGCAGCCACTTGTGCTCCAGCACGTCGCAGTACGCCTGCAGCGGATCGCGCTGGCCGATCGCCGGCGTCAGCCGTCGGATGGCCGGCTCGAACACCTCGCGCCGCCAGCGCTGGGCGCCCTCGTCGTCCGGGATCGGCTCGCCCGTGGAGAGCGCGAGCCACGCGGCATGCTCTCGAAGGTCGTTGAGGAGCAGGCGGGCCTGGCCCTCGAGCGCGACCACGCCCGTCAGTCGCTCCAGCTCGTGCGCGTGGAATGCCCGGTTGGACGTGGTCACCCGCAGGCGGACCTCGGACCCCGCCTCCTGCGGGATGACCTCGATCTCGTCCACCGCGAAGCCGAGCTCGTTGAGGTGTCGCAGCCGGCTGCGAATCGCGTGCCGGTCGCCCGCCGGCAGCGCCGGCTCCAGGTGCAGCTCGTGCCAGATCGCGCGATACCGCTCGCGAACCGCCTCCGCGGCGTCAACGGCGTCGTCGAAGTCCTCCGGCCGACCCTGCAGCGCCGCAACGTCCGCCAGGCCGTAGCCGACGTTCTCGACGAGGATCTCGAGATCGAAGGCGCGCTGCCCCTCGGACAGCTCCGGGTGGGTCTCGCTCGTCTCCGCATCCACGAGGAACGCCTGGATTCGATCGCCGTCCCGCCGGAACAGCGTGTTGGCAAGCGAGCAGTCGCCCCAGAACACGCCGCCGCGGTGCAGGTCGATGAGCAGCCACGCCATCGCGTCCAGCAGCCGCGTCCGATACGGCCCCGGCCCAAGCGGGAAGCGAGCGAGCAGCCGCCGAAACTGCAGCGAGTGCGCGAGGTACTCGGTCACGAGGATCGCGTTGCCGAGCGTCGCGTGCTCCGCGATGCCGATCGGGAGGACGGCCGGCAGGCCGACGCGCTCCAGGTGCCCGAGGACGGCGTACTCGCGCCGTGCGACCTCGATCGGCAGTTCCTTCAGCGCCACCAGGGCGCCATCGACGACGAGGAACCGAACGAGATGCCGAGACGGGCCGACATCAAGCTCCCGGAACGCGAGCGAGTCGGGCCACTCGCCGAGCGGCAGCTCCCACGGCAGGTCCAGCAGGCCTTCCGCTCGGCGCAGTCGAAGGACGGGAAACGCGAGCTCGGTCATGGGGCGGCCCACGGCGATGCGACGTCGTCGGGGCCGTCGCCGGTCGCGCCGAGGATCACGACGTGTGGCCCCCACGCGGGGGCGCCGCGCACAAGACGACCTGGCCGCACCGAGCCCTCGCCGAGATAGATCACGGCGACCCCCTCGCCGAATCGCGCCAGAGCGGCGGCGATGCGGCCCTCCGTGTCGGGCTCGAGCAGCACCAGCCACGGACTGCCAGGCGAGCCCGCCGTCGCACGGAGCCACGCGCGAGCGCCGAGCACCGGATCGCGGTCGACCGGCGTCCACGAGGGCCGGGCGTGCGCGGAAGTGAAGAGCGAATCCAGTTCAACGAAGGCGCGCTCGGCTTCGACCGTGGCCCAGCCGAGCCCCGCGAGCGGAAGGTCGCCCAGCGACGGATCCGCGATGACCCCAGCGTCGCGAATCTCCTCCGCCGCGGCGACGATTGCGTCCCAGCTCATCGCTCGTCCGGGCTCATCGAAGGAGGAGGTCCGGCGCCGCCTCACCGACCGTGGCGAAGCCGAGTCGCTCGTACAGCCGGAGCGCCTGCTCGTTGTCCGCCTCCACGGCGAGATGCACGATCGGGCTTCCGGCTTCGAGCGCGTCGCGGACGGCCAGCGCGGTCGCGAGAGCCCCGAGGCCCCGGCCTCGATACGCCGGCCGCGTCCCGATCGACGAGAGGTAGCTCCCCTCCTCGGTGGTCGCGCGGCGGGCGATGGCGGCGGGCGCGCCGTCGATCGACACCAGGAGCACCGCACAGCCGGGACGCGACACGCACGCGAGCACGTCGTTCTCCAGGGCGACCCGCCGCTCCGCATCGACCCCGAACGCGTCCGCGAGCACCAGCGACGCATCGACGGCCCAGCGCCGCCGCTCACCCCAGGCGCGTCCTTCGGCGCCCGGACCACGGGGCCCGGGTTCGGGACGCGTTTCTCGCCGGCTCACGGTCACCGTGACCGTGCCGCCGTACGCGTGCTCGACCCGTGCCGTGAGCGCCTCGACGAGGGCGTCGCCGTCGCCGTGCCTGGTCAGCACCATGCGCCGGTCGGCGCCCATCACCTCGAATCCCGCAGACCGCAGCCGGGTCGCCATGTCCACCGGCGTCCCGCCGAGCGGCAGCGGCCGGATGTGCGGCACCCGGCCGAGCGTGGCGAAAAGCGTCATCACCTCGTCCAGCCGCCGATCGAAGGCGCGCGGCTCCGAAGGCCAGACGGGCGCGATCAGGCGATTCCAGAAGGGCTCGGCATCGCTGGGGTCGTGGAACAGCCAGCCGTCGCCCAGGTCTCGGAGCTCGCGCGCCGGTGTCTGCTGCGCGCGTGCCTCGTGGAGCACCAGGCGGCGGGCGAGATCGGGGTCGAAGATCCGAACGCCGCCCACGGGCGAACCATAGGGGGAAGCAGCGGTCCCCGCGCTATCGTGGCGCGCACACGATCTGCCCCAGGAGGACCCACATGCGCCCGATGTACCGAATTGCCACCCTGTCCACCGCGCTCCTGCTCGCCGCCTGCGGAGGCGGGACCACCACGCCGACGACCGGCCCGGCAGGCGCGACCACGGTCCCGGGAGGCGCCACAGCGGCGGCCGCCGGCCCGTGCGCCGACTCGACCGACCCCACCATGGTCGCGACGAGCGTCGCCGACAACACCTGGACCCAGCCGCTCACGGCAAAGGTCAACGACGTGGTCACGTGGACGAACGGCGACACCGCGCCGCATCGTGTCCAGCTGGACGACAACTCGTGCGGCATGTCCGCGAACATCCCGGGCGGCGGCACGAAGAGCCTCGTCTTCACCAAGGCCGGCACGTACCCGTTCCACTGCGCGGTCCACTCGAGCATGAAGGGCACGATCACGGTCTCGTAGCCGCAACCGAATCGCGCGCGGCGGTGTTGAAGGGTTCGATGGACACCGACGTCGCGCTTGCGAACCGACTCGCCAGGGATGTCGATGCGGCGTTCCCGGCGCTCGTCGCGGATCACCAGGACCGGCTGTACACGATCGCGCTCCGCCTCCTCGGCGACCGGCGCGACGCCGAGGAGGTCGCCCAGGACGCGCTCGTCCGGGCCTTCCGGGCGATGCACGGCTACCCGCGCGAGCGGATCGCCGCGCTGAAGCTCCGGCCGTGGCTGGCGTCCATCGCGGTCAACCTGGCGCGCAATCGACGACGGCGGATCGACGACCGGCGGCCGCCGGGCTCGCTGGAGCCGATGCTCGACGCGGGGTACGACCCGCCCTCGGATGTCGGCACATTGCCCGCCGTGGCGGCCGACCGACGGGAGACGCAGCGCGAGCTGGCGGCCCTCCTGCTCCGGCTCACGCCGGCGGTGCGGTCCGCGATCGTGCTCCGGCACATCGACGGGCTGAGCGTCGCCGAGGTCGCGGAGGCATTGGGCCGGCCCGAGGGCACGGTCAAGGCGCAGGTCCATCGCGGCCTCCGCGAGCTTCGGGCGCTGCTCGAATCCTCGCCGGAGCCAATTCGTTCCACCCAATCGCCCATGCCGGCCGCTCGCCTGCTCACTTCCCTGGAGGCCGTCACATGACCACCACGCTCCCTCGCTCCGCCGATTCGCCACACCTCGAGGCGGCCCTACGCGGCCTGCGTGCCACGGCTCCGGCCTCGGTCGGGTACGGCGCGCTCGTCGAGGCCGGGCTTGCCGATCGGTACGCGACGATCGAGACGGCGCTCGGGCCGGTGTTCGTCGCCTGGAACGGCCGCGGCGTGTCCTGGGTCTCGCCGGCGAGCGATCGCGACGACTTCGAGCTCCGCTTCCGGGTGACCGTGGGGCGCGAGGTCCAGGCCGCGGACGCGCTGCCGGAGGCACTCGGTGGCGCCATCGCGCGCCGCCTCGACGGCGATCGCCGGGTCCGTATCCCGCTCGACCTGCGCGGGCACACGCCGTTCGAGGTCGCGGTCTGGACCAAGGCGCTGGAGATCCCGCGCGGCGAGGTCCGGCCGTACGCCTGGATCGCGGCGGAGATCGGCAAGCCGAAGGCGGTTCGCGCGGTGGGGACTGCGCTCGCGCACAACCCCGTGCCCCTCGTCGTGCCCTGCCACCGCGTGGTTCGCAGCGACGGGATGATCGGCCAGTACTCGATGGGCGGGCCGGACGCCAAGCGCCGGATCCTCGCCGCGGAAGGCCTGGATACGCGCTGGCTGGAGGCCGAGGCGGCCCGCGGCACTCGCTACACCGGCTCGGACACGACCCACATCGTCTGCCACACGACCTGCCGCGATGCGCGCCGCACCACGGACCGGCACCGCGTGTCGTTCGCGAGCCTGCGCGCCGCCGAGGCGGCCGGCTACCGGCCCTGCAAGCACTGCCGACCGGTCTCGCTCGCCGGAGCCGCGTAGCGCGATCACCTACGGGCACGCTCCGGAGGATGTGCGCTATATTCACGCCTTGGACCAGCGGACTATGCCAAGTTCCGCCCGCAAGAGCGGGCTCGCCCTGTGGACAAACCTCGCGGTCGTCTACGTCATCTGGGGCTCGACGTACTTCGGCATCGCGATCTCCATCGAGACGATCCCGCCGTTCCTGATGGCGGCGATCCGGTTCGCGATCGCGGGCCTGATCCTGCTTGCCTGGGACCTGCTGCGCCACCCCGAGGCTCGACGCCTCCCGACGCGGCGCCAGCTGCGCGACTCATTCATCGTCGGCGCATTGCTCCTGGGTATCGGCAACGGGTTCGTCGTCTTCGGCGAGAAGACCGTGCCGTCCGGGATCGCCGCGATCCTGATCGGGATGATGCCGCTCTGGTTTGCGGTGCTCGGCTGGCTGTACCTGCGCCAACGGCTGCCGCGACTCGTCGTCGCCGCGATTGCGATCGGGTTCGGAGGCGTGGCGCTGCTCATCTGGCCGGCCGGTGATGGCGCGAACCACTTCGATCCGCTGGGGATCTTCATCCTGTTCCTCGCCCCGCTCGGCTGGGCGCACGGCTCGATCTACTCAGTGCAGCGCGCGAAGCTGCCACCCAGCCCCCTTTCCGCGTCCGGTCTCCAGATGCTCGCCGGCGCGGCCGTGGCCGGTCTCGAATCCCTGATCATCGGCGAGCCGGCGACGTTCAACCCGAGCGCGGTCTCGTCCGCATCGATCATTGCCGTCGTCTACCTGGTCCTGTTCGGGAGCATGCTCGCGTACACCTCGTATGCGTGGCTGCTGCGGAACGCGCCGCTCTCGCTGGTGGGCACGTACGCATACGTGAATCCGGTCGTCGCGGTGGCACTCGGCACCGTCTTCCTCGACGAGAAGATCAGCCTCCGCACGATCATCGCGTCCGCAGTGATCCTCGCCGCGGTGGCGATCATCGTGACCGCCCGCGGGCGCCTGGCTGGCGTCGATGCCAGCGACGAAGTGGGCGCCGGCAGTCCCGAGGACGAGTTCGAGGCCGGCGCGCCCCCGAGCGATGAGCCCGCCGCCGCCGCAACCCGGCCGACGACGTCGTTGGAGCGCTCCGGCTCCTAGTCGACCCGCTCGGGCTCATCTGGACATCCCCCAGCGCCAGATGGTCGTCGCCGAATACCAACTCGACCAGGTTCGGCTCGCGCGGGTCGGAATCGAGGGCTTCCGGATCAAGCTCCGACCATCACCTCGTCGGATGTGATCGCGGCGACAAACATTTCGACGAGTTCGCGACGGCCAGGGCGAGTTTGCGCGGTTTACGCGGGCTACCTCGTCGAGTTCGTATCCAGCCACGAACATTCGGCGCCGCTCGCTGCGCGGATCGCGCGATGCGAAGTGCAGCTCATGCCGCGAGAGCCCGGATTCCGCCGTGCGGACCCCGGATCGCAGCCCACCATTCAGCCCGAGGGCGCCTCCGCGAGGACGGTGCTGCTCACGCGCCGCGCCATTGCCATCACGGTGATCATCGGGTTCACGCCCACCGCCGTCGGAAACGTCGAGGTGTCCGCGACGTAAAGGCCGGGCACGATGCTCCCGCGAGAATCGGCACGGATCCGGCCGCGCGGGTCCGCTGGGTGGGTGGCGGCATCCGCGCCGAGGCGGATCGTGCCCATCTGGTGGGCGGAGGCGACCGTGCCTCGGTGCGGCGCGAAGTTCATCGCGGCGAGCTGGCGCTCGAAGGCCGCGAACCGCCGCGGCTCGTCGCCGGCGCCGTCGGCGAGGTGGCGCACGATCGGCATCCCGACGGCGAGGATCTCGGCGGCGCCACCCGCGCGGGCAAGGCGCGCCATCGACACGAGGGCGTGGCGCGCAGTCGCGCGACCCGCGTCGTCCAGCTGGTAGTCGATCCGCACGCGGCCCGCGCCCGTCAGTCGAACGCGGCCTTCGCCCCCGTCGCGCGTCACGGCCACGAGCGGCGCAAAGTGCCGAGCCCGCGCCATGAGCTCGGCGTGCGCAGTTGCGCCCTCCCAGGGCAGCACCAGCGACAGCAGTCCCAGATGCCCCGGCGCCGATTCGATGACGTACGGGCGATGGCCCGGGCCGTCGTGCCCGAACTCCATCGAGCGCACGGCCTGCATCGTGCCGCGCCACATATCGACCGGTTCGGGCATCAGCGCGCCGATCACGGGCACGGGGTGGATGCGCAGGTACCGGCCAATCGCGGAGTGGCCGAAGCCCGACTCCTGCAGGATCGCCGGGCTCCGCAGCGCGCCGGCGGCGAGCACAACCTGGTTCGCGCGGACCTCGAACGGGCGCGGCACGGCATCGGGCGGCCCATTCGGGTCGGCGGGTGCGAGCGAGCCCGTCACGCCGACGACGGGACCGGCGTCGCCCTCCCGGATCACCGTCCGGACGCGCGCACGATCGAGGATCACGGCACCGAGCCTCACCGCCTCCGCGAGGTGCGCGCGGATGCCCGACTGCTTCGCGCCGCGCCGGCAGCCGAACGGGCACGAGCCGCAGTCGCCGCACGCGGTCGCGTTCCGTCGGATGAGTCCGGATTCCCAGCCGAGCTCCTCCGCGCCGCGGCGGATGATTTCGTCCTTCGGGGGCACGACGATCGACGAGGCGACGTTCAACTCCGCCTCGATCACCGCGACATCCGCCGACCACTCGTCGCCAGCGACCCCGTCCAGCCCGTGATCGCGAACCCATTCCTCGCGCACGGCCGCCGGCGCATCGATGCAGGTCATCCAGTTGACGAGCGTCCCGCCCCCGACGCCCGAGCCGGCGAGCATCGTGATCGCCCCGTCCCACGTCGAAAGCAGCCCGTAGTTGAGGTACAGCCTGCCGAACGCGTCGAGCTCGTCGCGGGGCATGTTCGATTCGTCGACGAACGGCCCAGCCTCGATCACGAGCACGCCGCGCCCGGCGCGGGCCAGCTCGGCGGCGACGACCCCGGCGCCGGCCCCCGAGCCGACGATGACGACGTCGGCCGTGAAGCGAACCGGCAAATCGCGTGGCCCCGGCGCCGACCGATCGACCTCCTGCGGGCGGATTTGCGCGAGAACCGCGGGGAGCGGCGGGTCGTCGCGGGCGTAGCCGAGCGCCATCGGGAGCGGGTTCGGGCTCTCCGGCGTGCCCGGATCTGCATACGCGATGAAGGTCAGCAGCTTCCGGAAGGCGTGCACGCCGGAGCGGCGCAGGAGGAGCGGCGAGCCGGCCCAGCGCAGCAGCAGGCGCTCGCGCGCCGGCGCGTCCATGTCGCGGAAGGCAGCGAACCCCGAGCCGGTCGCGAGATTCGCAAGGGGCTGTTCCAGCAATCGCAGGACCAGCCGGAGCTGGACGAGCTGTGATGGGTCGACGGCGCGGACCAGCGCCTCGGAGGCGATCGAGGCGACCCGGGCGGAATCCGCCGCGGGCACGAACGTGGAGGCGAGCGCCCGCAGCGTCGCGAGCTCGGATTGGCTGAACGCGGTCACGGCTGGCCGATCACGGGTTCGTGGCGCCGCGCGCCGGAGTGGCTACGCCCGGCCGGCGGCAGCGGCCGTCGACGCGGGCAGGCGCTCGAAGCCCTCGGCGGGCAGCTGCTCGCAGCGGAGCGGCCGGTCCTCACGGTAGCCGAGGGCGAAGTCGGCCTGGATCAGCGTGTGCAGCTGGCTCGTGCCCTCGTAGATCACGGCGGCCTTCGAGTTGCGCAGGTAGCGCTCCACCGGGAACTCGTTCGAGTAGCCGTTGGCGCCATGGATCTGGATCGCATCGAGCGCGCTCGCAACCGCGTGATCCGTCGCGTGCCACTTGGCGAGCGACGTCTCCCGCGTGTTGCGCACGCCGTGATTCTTCAGGAATCCCGCGCGCCACACGAGGAGGCGTCCGGCCTCGATGCCCGCGACCATCTTGGCCAGCATCTGCTTCACGAGCTGGTGCTTGCCGATCTCGTCGCCGAAGGTCCGGCGCTCGTGGGCGTACTTGAGCGACGCGTCCAGGCACGCCTGCGCGAGGCCCACGTTGCCGGCGGCGACCGTGAAGCGGCCCTGGTCGATCGCGCTCATCGCGATCAGGAAGCCCTCGCCCTCCTCGCCGATCCGGTTGTCGATCGGGACGCGGACGTCATCCATGTTGATGAGGCCGGTGTTGCCGGCCCGGATGCCGAGCTTGCCGTGGAGCGAGCCGGTCGAGAGGCCCTTCATGCCCCGCTCGAGCACGAACGCGGTCACGCCCCGATGCCCCTTCGATCGATCCACCGACGCGAACACCAGGAACTGGTCCGCGATGTCCGCGAGGCTGATCCAGATCTTCTGGCCGTTCAGCACGTAGCTCTCGCCGTCGCGGCGCGCGGTGGAGGCGAGATTCCCCGCGTCCGTGCCCGCGCCGGGCTCCGTCAGGCCGAACGTCGCGAGCTTCTCGCCCTTCGCCTGGGGAATCAGCCAGCGCGTCTTCTGCTCGTCGGTCCCCCACTGCATGAGCGTCAGCGAGTTCAGCCCGACATGCACGCTCTGGACCACCCGGAACGCTGTGTCCGCGCGCTCCAGCTCCTCGCAGATCATCGCGAAGCTGACGTAGTCCATCCCGGAGCCGCCCCACTTGGTATGGACAGGCGCCCCGAGCAGCCCGAGATCAGCCATGCGACCGAAGATCTCGCGGTGGACCTCGCCCTTCTCGTCCCACTCGCGGATGTGCGGGATGATCTCCGCCTCGCAGAACTCGCGCACCGATTGCTGGACGAGCCGGTTCTCCTCGGTCGGGCGGAAGTCGATCACGGCCGGATCATACGGGGCGCGCCCGGCCGGCGACGAGCGCCTGGGGTGCGGGGGCCGCACGGGGCGCCGATGCCACCGTTTCCAGCGGCCGATTCCTATGCCAATTGCTGCATAACCAACGCGCCCGCGGCGACCAGTCTGCGGCGCGACCGACTCGACCGTCGTCGGTGCGTCGGCTTGTCGACCTGTCGACCTGTCGACCTGTCGGCGGGGTTTTGCCTGTCGGCGAGTTTGGCCGTCGGCTGGGTTGCCCGCCGTCCGCTGCCCCGCGTCGACTAGCCGTTATGCCGCAATTGGCATGGATTTCAGGGAATCGAATGAGGGACCGCGGCGCCCCGCGGGCTTACCGGCTGCCGCTCGCCTGCCGCGGGCTGCCGCGGGCTTGCTGCGGGCTTGCTCCAACTGCCGCCGCTCCTGCGCCCGGAACGCCAGAAAGCGCCGGGGTCACCGGCGCTTTCGAGGTTGCGATGTGGGCGGCCCGGCCGCCCGGGATCAGCGGTTGTTATCGAGGAAGCGACGAACGTCCTCGAGCAGGAAGCGTCGGTCACCGCGCTTGCAGACGCGGTAGTACTTCAGCTCTCCGCGATCACCCAGCCGCTTCACCGTGTTGACGTGGAGATGGAGCATCTCCGCGACTTCGGCGGCGGTGAGCATCTTTCCCAGCTCATTCAATGCCATCGAGCCCATCCGTATTAGCCTTTCGAGACGACAATCGAATCGTGATAAGTGCGGCGCAGAAGCTTCCCCGCGACGAATGGCTGCGACCATGACTCGTCGTCTGCATGACCATACGAACGCGCACTCGGGCTTCCAAGCCGTACTTCGGTCCGGTTCGGGGCAGTACCCTCCGGCGGGCACCAGTGGTGCGCAGCAACGACGGGGCCGGGTTGGTCCGGTGTGCTCGCGGGAGGATGCGTGATCGAGGGCAGCGGCGCGGCGACGCTTGAGGCGATCCGCGTGTTCGTCGCGCTCGTCGCGGTCGCGGCCGTCACCGCCGTCGTCGTCGCTCGAATGCGAATCCCGTACAGCGTTGCGCTCGTCGTGCTCGGGCTCGTCGCCGGTGCGATCCTGCCCGCCGGCGCGATCCAAGTCACGCCGGAGCTCGTCCTGCTCGTGCTCGTGCCCGGACTCGTCTTCGAGGCGGCGCTGCGCCTGGAGCTCAGGGAGTTGCGCCAGACCATCGGCTGGATGGTGCTGCTCGCCGCACCAGGGGTCCTGGTCTCCGCGGGAATCGTGGCCATCGTGCTGAATCTCGCCACCGGCCTTCGATTCGAGCTGGGCATGGTCGTTGGGGCGATGGTCGCCGCCACGGACCCGGTCGCCGTCATCTCCACGTTCCGGAACCTGGGCGCGCCGCGGCGGCTGTCGACGCTCGTCGAGGGCGAGAGCCTGTTCAACGACGGCACCGCGATCGTCCTCTTCGTCGTGACAGTGAACGCCGTGAGGGGACCAGTGACGCTCAGCGAGACAGCCGCGACCGTCGCGATCACCGTCGTCAGCAGTGTCGCGATCGGCGTCGCGGTGGGCTGGCTGGCGTCGCGCCTGATGAAGCTGATCGACGACCTCTCGATCGAGCTCACGATCTCGCTCGCCGCCGCCTACGGCACGTACCTTCTGACCGACGGGCTGCACCAGTCCGGAATCATCGCGACGGTCGTCGCGGGCGTCGTGATCGGGACGTACGGGCGGGCGGTGGGGCTCAGCCGGCGCGCGCTGGAGGCGCTCGATACGGTCTGGGAGTTCATCGCGTTCCTGCTCACTGCGTTCGCGTTCCTGCTCGTGGGCCTGGCGATCTCGTTCAGCGACCTGCTCGGCGCCCTGCCGTCGATCATCTGGGGGCTCGTGGCGATCCTCATCGGTCGTGCTGTCGTGGTCTACGGACTCCTGGGGGGAGCGGCGCGACTCGTACGCAACCGTCG
>JANLSG010000155.1:0-24281 GCA_031362295.1 Chloroflexota bacterium | reverse complement strand
GACGCCGGGCGAGGTGGTGGTTCATCGCCTGCGCAGGGTACACGACCAAATTCGGTCGGCGCCGCGCCTCGTCTCGCCGGGCGGGAAAGTTCGAGACCTCGTCCCGCCCCACGGGCGAACGCACTGGAGTGGTTGTCCAGGGCGCTCAAACGTCCCGTCCGATGGGAGGAATCGCGTGCTCTCGATCACGACGGAGGCAGCGCAGGTCGCGGCGGCTCACCTTTCCCGTCGGGCGGGAAGCACAAGCGGGCCGTGCCGCTCCCGAGGAACGATACCTGTGCGTTGTCCCGTGGGGCGGGACGCGACCCGTCGGGCAGAGCCTACGGGGTGATGTTGTGGTTCAGGCGGAAGACGTTGTCGGGATCCCAGGCGCGCTTGAGCGCTGTGAGCCGGGGCATCTTGGCGTCGCCGTAGACGAGGCGCGTCTGGGACGGTCCGGTTTCGCACAGTCCGTTGAGGTATCGGCCGAGGGTCATGTCCGGCTCCACGATCGAGATCGCCTCGCGCACCCAGCCGGTGTTGAACTCGTCCTGGGACGCATCGTCCCAGTCCGTGTCTGCGCTGAAGTCGAACCGCGCGTCGCGGCCCGTGTAGGCCGTGGCGTCGTCCGGAAGGCGCCGGATGGCGCCACCCTGGACGGTGGCCGAGAACGACGATCCGTCCGGCGACCGGGCCGCGAGCTCCACCAGCGCGTCCAGCGCCGCCGGCCGGAGGCCGTCGCCATAGCCGCTCTCGATCATCGACCGATGCCCCCAGCCCATCTCCTGGTCGTGCGCGGTCTGGATCTCCAGGTACGGCGCCTTCTTCTCCGATCGAAACACCGGCTTGGGACCGGCGTGCAGCGGGGCCACGTCTCGCGCCACGTCATCCTCGGCACCCGAATGGTTGTAGGCGACGATCACGACGGGCTTTCCCGCGACGGCTGCCGGGAACTCCGATTCGGGCACGCCGCGGCTGATGGCCATGATCAGGGTCATGGCATCTGGCGCGACCGACGCAAAGTCGCTGACCATCGCCCAGACATCGTGGACCTGGTCCCCGGGGTAGATGAGCGTCCCGCGGTGGAGCACGCCACCAAACGGGTGCAGCGCGAATTCGAAGGCAGTCGCTACGCCGAAATTCCCGCCGCCCCCGCGCAGGCCCCAGAAGAGTTCCGGCTCCTCCGTCGCGCTCGCCCGCACGGTACGTCCGTCAGCGGTCACGAGCTCGACCGCGAGCAGGTTGTCGATGGTGAGGCCGAAGTTGCGCATGAGCCGGCCCACGCCCGCCCCGAGCGTCAGCCCCGCGACCCCCGTGTGTCCGATCACGCCGGTCGGGCAGACAAGCCCGTGCTGCTGGGCGGCTATGTCGAGCTCGCCGAGGAGCGCCCCGCCGTTCGCGCGGGCGGTGCGAGCGCCGGGGTCCACGGTGACACCGCGCATGCGCGACATGTCGATGACCAGGCCGCCGTTCGTGGTGGAGTGCCCGGAGTTGCTGTGGGCGCCCGATCTGATCGCGATCTCGAGGTCGTTGTCACGCGCGAACCGTATCGCCGACGCGACGTCGCGGGTGTCCGTCGGCCGCGCGATGGCCGCCGGTCGGTGATCGTCGAACCTCGTGTTCCAGACCCGGCGCGCCAGGTCGTAGGGCTCGTCGGCGGGCACGATGACATCGCCTGCGAACTTCGCCCGGAAGGAGTCGAGGTCGGCGGCTGTCGGCATGGTGCCGTCGACGATACGCGAACCGATCAGGTCCTGCGGTCGACTCCGAGCCAGGTCGAGGAGCCGCCATCGCGATGTCCGACGCCAATCAGGCCGGCCGGGCCGTCGGCCAACCACATGGGGCCGTCCGGCGGTTCAAGGCCGAACTCCCCAACCGTGCTCCAGGTCATGCCGTCATCGCTCAGCCAGGTCGTCGGCCGCCCGGGATGGCTGTCCGCGTCCTGCGACCCGAGGAGGATGAATCCGTCGCGCAGGTGGGCCACCGCGAAGAGCGCCTGCATCAGCGGCTCGGTTGGGGTGATGGGTCCGGATCGCCATGCGACGCGGTCGTCCGATCGCCACCAGACGAGCGTCTGCCCCTCGTTGTACCGCCCGCCCACGAGCAGCCACGGTTGACCGTCAGCGTTGGGGGCGAGTGCGAACCGCATCTCCGTGTGCGTGCCATCAACCGCGGGAACCGCGGACCACTCGGTCCCGTCCTCGGTTGACCACAGCGTGCTCGTCGGGCCGTCCTCCTGACGCTGCCACACCACGCGCTGGCCAGTCGCCGTGCCCATGCCACCGTGCCCATTCACCTCGATGGCGGAGTGGGCGCCAGCAGGCAGCGGCGGCGAGATGAGGCGCGTCCAGGACAGGCCATCCACCGAATGCAACAGGGTGTTTCCCTGGTTCACGACGCTGGATCGTGCCTCCACGGCGGCGTCCCAGCCGCCAGCGGCGGCCCAGATCAGGACCATCTCGCTGTACATCGGCAGCTCCGAGCCGTCCGCGGGGATGGCGCTCCCGACGCTGGACGACCACGTCCGCCCGTCAGGCGACGTCCACGCGATCGGCTTGCGGTCACACGGCGGCGGGCCTCCGGCGCCACCCTCAGTCCGGCATGGCGTGTGGTCGTACCCACCAACGACAATGAAGCCGTCCGGGCCGCCGACGATTGCGTTCGCGTGTGCTTCCAGATCCCAGCCGTTGCTGGTGCTGGTGGTAAACGGGAGCTCGGACTTCGTCCAGCCTCGCCCATCCGGTGACGCCCAGATCGTCCTCGGGTACTCCAGAACTGCGTATCCCGCCGGCGCCGCGGCGATCCCGCCGAGGTCCTCGTTGGTCGCGAACAACCCGATCCGCTGCCATTCGAACGCCGCCGGCACCTTCGTCGGCAACGGCGGCCCAGGAGTGCCGGGCACAGTTGTCGCCGGGATTGACGTCGCCGGGACAGATGTCGCCGGAGTCGGCGTGGATGGCGCCGCCGAAGGAGTAGCCACGCAGCCGGCGAGAAGCAGTGCGGCGAGCACGTGCCGGATCCCCTGTCCCCTCGCACCTGTCGCGGCCGTGGTGCTCACGGGCAGACGACGCTCGGCGGCATCCGGTGTGACGGCCATCGTCAGATCGTGACCACGACCTTGCCATTGGCGCGTCCCTCGGCGACCTGTCGGAGCGCGTCCACCGCCTCTGCGAGCGGGTACGTCCGATCGATGCACGGCTTGACCGAGCCGGCCGCGATGAGCTCCTCCATCCGGGCGACGTCGTCCGCGTTGAACGGCTTCCACCAGAGCATGAGGCCGGACCATCGATCACTGAACCGCGAGATGAGCGGCCCGACGATGAGGCCGCGGACGATGGGCCAGGTTGTGCCGCCGAGCGTCACGTAGACACCGTTCGGCCGGAGGGCACGCCGCACGGCGAGGATCCCGTGGTGCGAATCCGTGTCGACGATCCAGTCGTAGCGCTCCGTGCCCTTCGTGTAGTCGGTCGCCCGATAATCGAGCACGTGGTCAGCGCCCAGCGAGCGCACGAAGTCCATCTTGCCGGCGCTGCACACGCCGGTCACCTCGGCGCCCATGGCCTTGGCGATCTGGACCGCGAACGGCCCGACATTGCCGGATGCGCCATCGATCAGCACCTGGTCGCCGGGCTTGATCGTCCGGCCGTCTCGCCGGCGGAGCCCCTGGAGCGCGAGGACAGCTGAGTGCGGCAGTGTTGCCGCATCCTCGAATGACATCGTGTCCGGGATGCGGCGAAGCGCCTTCTCGGGCACGCACGCGTACTCGGCGAACGCCCCAGCGCCGTACGAGAAGAGATCGCCGTACACACGGTCGCCGAGCTTGAAGGCGGTCGCGTCCGGCCCCATCGCCTCGACGACGCCGGCGGCATCGATGCCCGCGCGCCGCTTGCCCGGCGTCCGCAGCCCGACAAACAGGCGGATCATCTGCGGGCGCGGCCCAAGGCCGTCGAGGTCCGCACGGTTCACCGATGCGGCGTGGATGCGCAGGAGCACCTGATCCTTGGTGGGCTCGGGCCTGTCGACCTCGCGCACCTCGACGACGTTCTCCGGCGGTCCGTAGCGCTCGTAGACAGCTGCCTTCATGTCGCAGCGATTGTCGCCTGTACGTGGTCGTCGTGCGCGATGTGCGAGAACTGGCGCCAGAGGACCACGACGAGCAGCGCGGAACCCACGAACCCGAACCAGAACGGCGCCGTGATCCCGTAACCGCTTGCGATGACGCCACCCACGGGCGTGCCAATGACGAGCCCGCCCATCACGGCCATTCGCGTGACGCCCCCGACGCGGCCGAGCAGCTCATCGGGCACCGCGCGCTGACGAATCACCGTCGCCGTAGTCCCCCAGACGAACGCGTGGATGCCGAAGAGCACGAAGACGCCCAACGCCACCGCGGCCGACGTGGTGATCGCCAGGGCGAGATGCGTGCCAGTCTCGATCAGGAGGCCGATGCGCATCAGGTCGCCCAGGGAGAAGCGTCGCTCGAGGCGGCTGTAGGAGAAGGTTCCGACAATTCCGCCGACGGCGATCGCGCTGGTGATCAGCCCGAAGCCGACCTCATCCATGCCGAGACGCTCGCCCGCGTACAGGACGAGCACGCCCCACGCCGCGCCGTAGGTCAGGTTAAACAGGAATACCGTCAGGGAAAGCGTCCGCATCGCGGGATGCGCAATCAGCCAGCGGATGCCCTCGACCATCTCCGTCCCGAAGCTGGCACGTTCGCGCAGCTCGTTCGTCGTGCTCGCCACGACGCGCGAGATCAGCACCGCGCTAAGCACGAACGCGACCGCGTTGGCCGCGAACGGCACGGCCATCCCGACCGCGAACAGGAACGCCCCGATCGGGGGTGCGACGAGCTGATTCGTGAGCAGGAACGCGCCCTGCATCCGCGAATTGGCGACGCCCAGGTCCTCGCGCGCCACGAGGCCGGGCAGGAGGGTGCTGCTCGCGGAGTCCGCCAGGGTCTCCGCGGTACCCATGATGAACAGCACGACCAGGACGACCGCGATGTTGACGTTGCCGGTCACGATCGTGACCACGAGCGCCACGAGGACGGCGGCGCGCAGCAGGTTGACGACCACGACCATCCGCTTCCGGTTGAAGCGGTCCGCGGCCGCTCCGAAGATCACGCCGAACAGCAGCACCGGCAGGTACTGGCTGAGCAGCGCCATGGAGACGAGGAACGGATCGCGCGTCTGCGACGCGACCAGCAACGGTCCCGCCGCGAGCGCGATGCCATCGCCCACGTTCTCGACGACGGTTCCCGAGACGAGCCAGCGAAAGCTCCTACCGAGCCGCTTGGGGAAGATCGGCTCGATCAGCCTGGAGAGCGCGGGACGCATCCCTCGATGCTAGCCGCGGCGACGGATCGGCTTTAGTCGTGCTCCAGGCGCAGCAGACGGAACGCCCAGTTGCAGGTGCTGGTGACCTTCACCGTGAACGACTCCGGGCGGTGGTGGACACGTGTGCGACACTCCGGGGCCCGCAGCTGGAGGCACGGGCTGCGTTCCTGTACCCGGGGCATGACGAGGAGGAGAACGTGAAGCTCGGCATTCGGTGGGCGGCGCTGGCCGCAGTCACCCTTCTGATAACAGCTTGTAGCAGCGGCGGCACGCCGTCGGCCGCACCAACCCAGGCAGCGACAGTGGCACCGGCCACGGCGGCTCCGGCAACGACAGCCCCGGCGACCGAGAAGCCGATCGCACCACCCACCAGCCTCATTACCGCGGGCAAGATCGTCGACTGCGTCGACATCGAATATCCGCCGATGGAATTCTTCCCGTCTGCGGACGTGACAGATGCCAACCAGGCCGTCGGGTTCGACGTCGATGCGGCCAAGGCGGTCGCTGCCAAGCTCGGCCTGACGATCGAGATCCGGAACACGGGCTTCGATCAGCTGATCCCCGACCTCACCGCGGGGCGCTGCGACATCGTCTGGTCGGCGCTGTACGTGTCGGAGAAGCGACTCGAGGTCGCCGACGCCGTGCCGTACATGGCGACCGGCCAGGTCGTCATGGTTGCGGCCGGTAATCCGAAGGGGATCAAGAGCGAATCCGACCTGTGCGGCAAGTCCGTCTCAATCCAGAGCGGCGGCCTCGTAGAGCAGCGGATCAATGCCGCCAGCGAGGCGTGCGTGGCCGCGGGCAAGGCAGCGATCCAGATCGCCGCATACGCCAAGGTGGCCGACGAGCTGGCGCAGATCGTGCTTGGCCGTGTCGACGCGGTCTGGGAGACGGACACTGCCGTCTCCGACTTCACCCTCAAGAACCCCGGCAAGTACGAGGTTGCGTACGCGCTCCCGCGCGACGACAACTACGGCGTCTACTACGGCAAGGGCAAGGCCGACATCGGGTATGCGTTCGTCGCGGCGATCACCGCGCTGAACACCGACGGCACCCTGCCGGGCATCGCGACCAAGTACGCGATGGATCCGGCAATCCTCCAGGTCGTCGTCAAGTAGGCACGACCCGGCAACCCCGGTAGGACGGACGAGGCCCGGCTCTCCGCTTCGGCGGCGGGTCGGGCCTCGTCGAAACGGCTGAGCGAGGAACGGCGTGGACTTCGATCCGGACGTCTTTCTCGATGCGCTGGGCTCGCGCGCCCTGCGCGAGGGCGTCGTCATCACGATCTCGCTCACGATCGTCTCATTCGTGTTCGGCCTCGCGATCGGCCTCGGCGTCGCACTGATGCGGAACAGCCGATTCCGCCTCCTCCGAATCCTGGGCTGGGGCTACATCTGGATCTTCCGAGCGCTGCCCACGCTCGTCCTCCTGTTCTTCGTCTGGTACGCGCTGCCCCAGCTCATCCCGGTGCTGCGTGGCCCTGACTTCCTGCCCTTTTACGCGGCGGCGCTGGCGCTGTCCGTGAATGAGGCGGCGTACGCCGCGGAGATCATCCGTGGTGGCCTGCTCTCGATCGACGACGGCCAGCGTGTGGCGGCTCGGGCGTTGGGCATGCCGCCAATGTCAGTGTTCCGGCGGATCATGGCGCCGCAGCTCGTGCGCGTGATCATCCCGCCCATGGCCAACGACTTCATCACGCTGCTGAAGATCACGAGCCTGGCCTCCGCCGTGTCCCTGCGCGAGATCATGACCCAGACCCAGACCCAAATCTCGAGCTCGTTCCGGTTCGCGGAGTGGTACCTCGCCGCCGCGATCTACTACCTGGTCCTGGTGAGCGTCTTCATGGTCATCCAGGCCTGGTTCGAGCGGCGCTACGTGTGGACGTCGCAGGGTCGAGCGCTGCGCTCCGGGCGGACGATGTTCGGCATGCGCGGGGTCGCTGCGAGATGACGGGCGACAGCGGCGCCGGCATCGCGCACATCCTCGACGCCGACGTCATCGCCGAGCTCCACGCCGGCAGCCCGGCAGGCTTCGTCGTCGAGGCGGTGGGCGTCCACAAGCGCTACGGGGCTCACGAGGTCCTGAAGGGCGTGAGCTTCGGCGTCCACCGCGGCGACGTCAAAGCCATCCTCGGGCCGTCCGGCTCGGGCAAGAGCACGCTGCTGCGCTGCCTAGCGCTCCTCGAGCCGATCGACGCCGGCGAGATCCAGCTCGACGGCGCTCGCGTCGGAGTCCGGGACGGGCGCGGCGGGAGACCAGTGCCCCTGGGGGAGGCAACGCTCGCTCGCCAGCGCACCGACATCGGCATGGTCTTCCAGAAGTTCAACCTGTTCCCGCACCTGACGGCGCTCGGCAACGTGATGATCGGGCTCACGGAGGTCCGCGGCGTCGCCAGGGCCGAGGCGCAGTCCATCGCCGCGACGATGCTGGAGCGCGTCGGGCTCGGCCACAGGCGCGACTTCTACCCGGGCGAGCTGTCCGGCGGCCAGCAGCAACGGGTCGCGATCGCGCGCGCCCTCGTGATGAAGCCCAAGGTGATGCTCTTCGACGAGCCGACATCCGCGCTCGATCCGGAGCTCGTAGGCGAGGTGCTGGGGGTCATGACCGAGCTCGCACGCGAGGGCATGACGATGGTGGTCGTCACGCACGAAATCGGGTTTGCCCGCGAGGTCGCCAGCCGCGTCCTCATGATGGACGAGGGCCAGATCATCGAGGAGGGTGAGCCGTCCGAGTTCTTCGGCAACCCGACCCACGAACGAACGCGGAAATTCCTCGAGGCAGTCCGCTAGCTGCTAGCCCCGACCGCGCGTCCCGCAGTCGCGCGGCCCGATCGGACGCCAACACGCGTGCCGTTTGAACAGGAAGTCCCGCGCCGCGGCGGGCGGAACCAGCGTCGAGTTTCCGTCATTCGGTCATGGAGTAACTCTTCGTCAGGGGTGCCTCGCCACCCCCGACCCGAATCACGCTCAATCCAGTTCAGTCCGCCGCGAAATCCGCGTCATATCGCCACACGGTGACCAGGTGACAACGTTTCGCTGACGAAGAGTCACCGAGTGACCATTTGACGGAAATCCCCACGCGTGCCGGCGAAGGGACGGCTCAGTCGGCGGGCGCCAGTGCGAAGAGCGCCAGGCACTCGTAGGCGAGATTCGCCGCTGCCAGCGCGGTGAGCTCCGCGTGGTCGTACGGCGGCGCGACCTCGACGACGTCCGCGCCAATCACCGGGAGGCCCGCCATCCCGCGAAGGATCAGCATCATCTCGCGGGTCGTGAGCCCGCCCGGCTCGGGCGTGCCCGTGCCGGGGGCGTGCGCGGGGTCCAGCACGTCGATGTCGATGCTCACGTAGACCGGCGAGTCCCCCACCCTGGCCCGCACCCGCTCGATCGCCGCGTCCACGCCCTCGCGAGCAACGTCGACCGTCGTGACGATCTCGAAGCCCATGCCCGCATCCTCGACGAGGTCCTCGAGCCCGAAGATGGGCCCCCGGATTCCCACGTGTGCGGACCGACCCGGCGCCAGTAGCCCCTCCTCGAACGCCCGGCGGAACGGCGTTCCGTGCGTGTACGCAGCGCCGAAGTACGTATCCCACGTGTCCAGGTGCGCGTCGAAGTGGACGAGGGCGATGGGACCGTGTCGCTCGTGCGCGACGCGCAGCAGCGGCAACGCGATCGTGTGGTCGCCGCCCAGCGCCAGCACTCGGTCCGCGTGCGTCAATGCCTCACGAGCACCTGCCTCGATCTGGGCGATCACCTCCAGGATGTCGAACGGGTTCGTGGCGACATCGCCGGCATCGGCGACCTGGTGGACGGACCACGGGCCAACGTCGAGGCCCGGGTGGTAGGCGCGCAGGAGCTTGGAGCCGGCACGGATGGCCGCCGGTCCGAAGCGCGCCCCTGGCCGGTACGACACGCCGGCATCGAACGGGAACCCGAGGATCGCAACATGCGCCCGATCCACCTGATCCAGCCGCGGCAATCGCGCGAAGGTGTCCGGACCCACGAACCGGGGTCGAACGCGGCCGTCTGGCGCCCCGATTGGATCCATCGCGCCGAACCATAGCGCGGAGGAAGGCGGGATATGCTACGTGTCCAGCAATCAGCAATCGGCGAGGGCAGATGACGAAGCATTCGGCATTCGAGCGGGTCCGGCGGGCGGCAGAACGCGAGCGCGTGATCGAGATCGAGCGCGCATGGCGCGGCAGCATCCCCGCGGACGTGGCCGCCAAGTTTGACGCGCAGGTGCGCGCAGCACGTGAGCGAGGGCCCCGACCGCCCGCCGTGGACATGGCGCCCGGCACGCAGCCCAGGCCGCCGCGCCCCGGCCACGAGCCGAAGCCCCCGAAGATCGAAGAACGCCCCAGGCGCGGTCGCTAGGCCGTGCGGCGTCGCAAGGTCACCTATCCCCCGGCGAAGACGGCAACCTCCGGCGGTAGCGGGGTCCCCACCGGCGCGGACCTCCGCGCAGCAGCCGCCGCAAGCCGCACGGTGTCGATCAACCTCGACGCGATGAAGGGCCGCGGCAGTGTCCATGAGGGCACGCGGGTCCAGATCATGAGTGGCATCTACGCGGGCGAGTTCGCGATCGTGGAGTCGCTCGTGGGCGGCGTCATTCCCGCGGCCGTAGTTCGCACCGAGGCCGGCCGCACCCGCCGCGCCCGCACCATCGATCTCGTCCCCTCCCCCGTCGCGGCGAATCCACCCGCCAGCACGCCGGCCGCAGAGGAATCGCCAGCGAGCTGACCTCGCCCACGGGCGGGCTTCTCGCTAGGGATTCTTGTACAGCGCGCCAGGTTTTGCCGGCGAGTTCGCCGGGATCAGGTTCTTGTTCTTCATCTCGGTGAAGAAGTACTTGTTCCGTGCCTTGCCCGTCAGGGTCCCGGCACCGTTGATGGTGTCCTGGACGTCCTTCAGGTTCTTCTTCGCTTCATCGAGCAGCTCCTTGTTCTGGGTTGGATCTGTCACGACCGACGCGCCCGCACCCGCCAGCCAGGCGATGTCGTTGGTATATGCCTCGATCTCGTATGCCGCCATCGTCTCCCAGTCCTTCGGCGGACCTTTCGCCTTCGCGAACTGGCGGACATGGTTGGCCTCGTGCTGGAGGATGTACTGGAGCACCGCCGCCGCGAGCGCGGGGTTCGTCGCGAACAGGGCCGGGTCCTTGATGAAGATCTCCGTCCTGGAATTCGTCCACGCCGCGAAGCCCATCTTCTGGAGCGTGGCGTTCAGGTCGCCATAATTCTTGATGACCACCTTGCCGAGCAGGGGGTCTTTTGGGAACATCTTGCCGAGCGTTGCTTGCGCCGCGCCCACCCACGCGGGCTGCTTCTTCTTCGGGGCCCGCTGCACGACGCTCGCGACCGCGGCATTGCCCGCGGTCGCCTGGAGCGCAAGGATCCGCTTCGCGACAGGCCCGACCGAGCTCGAGCCGTGGGCGTCCCGGCGGATCGGCCTGGTGATCCTTTCGAGCTCGCCAGCGAGTATTCGTTCGACCATCTCAGCCGCCATATCGTGCGCGAGCTCACCCGCCCTGCCTACGGCCAAAGGGGCAGAACTGCCGGCCGGCCGCGACGCTCGCTTGCGTCAGCCGAGTGACCAGAACGGGCCGATGAGGCCGATCCGGTCCAGGATTGCCTGGCTTTCCTCGCGCGTGCGCGGCCGCCAATCCGGCGAAAGTCGGGTGCCCCACCAGGCATTCGCAAGCTCGGCCAGCTTGCCGATCGAGATGGTGGCCCCGGCTGGCCGGCCGGCGAGCCAGTTGGTGACATGTGCTTCCGACCGGAAGACGAGCATCGTGCTTCAGGTGAAGCCGATGTTGTCCCACCACTGCACCGCCGGCACGAGGACATGGAACACGGGCGACGGATCGAGCGGCAGTCCGTCGCGGGTCTGGATCGTCAGCGGCTCCGCGCAATCGGCGCACGTCGTGCGAATGACGGTGTTCACCCCGAGCGCGGCGCCGATCCCGAAGCTGTCCCAACCGCAGTTCGCGAACCACGAGCGTCCCGCCGCTTCGACCACGAACGGCGTTGGTCGGGCCGCGAACGGGTTGAGCATCAGGATGACGCCGTCGGCGTCCATGACCAGCGCGTGCGCATCGTGCAGCCGCCGCCAGGTGCTCAGCACCTCCGCGGCAGTGAGCCCGAGCGCATCCCCGATCTCGGCGGTCGTCGGGACGCGTCCGTGCTCGACGAACTGCCGATAGGTCGCATTTCGGACATCGATGTCGGCCTGGTCCATGGTCATGTCATCCGGGCGTGTAGCGTCTCGCCAAGCGTACGCGGATACGGCGGCTGATTCCATGCAATCGATGGAGCGCTTCGACGTCTTGATCGTCGGCGCCGGGTCCGCCGGCTGTGTCCTCGCGCGCCGTCTTGCCGAGCGCGGTGATCGCACGGTCTGCCTGCTGGAGGCCGGACCGTTTGTGACGACGAACAGCTACTCGATCCAATCCTCGGCAGCGGCCCTTCCCGTTCCTCTTCCAATTTGAACTCCTCGCCAGCACGCCACTTCCCCGGCCGCCTGTTTTCAATTGGTTCTGCTCATGCGGAACCATCGAAAGGAGGGGCACGATTCGCCCGGTGACCATCCAGCTGCAGGCCGGTCGCTGAGCGTGATTGCTTGTCGTCTGGCGCCGCCCGAGAAAAACCGGAGCCGCAACGGCGTTGGTCGTCGAGCGCTCCGGCGCCACGTCGCACGGCCCACGGCGCGCGTTGACCTCGCGGATGTGGCGTCGTGACCTGGCCCCATTCGATTTGAACGACCCACCGGGACGACCCCGCGCCGCCACGCCGAATTGGGGGAAAGTGCCGGTGGTTCCGCTTCGTTGGAACCAACTCGAAAAGAGGGCTGCGGGGGAAGATGGACCGGCGCTGGGGATCGGCGAGCGGTCAGCCGGAGCGAGACAATTCGACCAGATGGGCGGGCCGGACCTTCGCCGGTGGCTCGTACCGCGGCAGCTTCCAGGGCGAGTTGAACGCGTTCGCGAAGCTCGCCGAACGGGAGCCCTAGTCCTTCGGGAAGCCCTTCCGCGCGGCTTCCTTGTAGGCGTCCGCCGCCTCGGCGGCGGCCTTGGCCGACTCCTGGAGTGGCTGCTCCGCCTCGGCCTTCTCCTTGCGGGCGACCTGCGCTGCTGCCTGGGCCACTTCGGCGGTGCGCACGGCCGATTGCTCGGCGCGCTCCGCCGCTTCCGTGCTCAGTCGCGCGGCCTCGCCCGTTTCCTTCGCGGCCTCGGCGGCTTCGGCGGCGGCATCGGCCGCGGCCTTGGCAGACTCCACATCCTCGCGCTTGGCTTCAACCTCGCGCTCAGCTGCGCGCCAGTCGCGAAGCAGCTCCGCTGCGGTGCTCTTCTTCGCGTCTTCGCCGTCCGGCACGTGGGTCAGCCGGGGTTCCGAGGAGCGATGCGCTCGCCGGGCATCGTCGTGAACTGGCCGCCCTGCCCGCCGCTCGACGACGTGCCCTGCACGTACGGCCGGGTGGGATTTGCCGGTCGATGGCTCGTGGCGGATCGATGGACAGGCGCGGTCCGAGGTCCATTTGCAGGTCGCCCGGCGTCGGCGGGACGTCCCGCAGGACGCCGGCGCGGGGCATCACGGCCGGGACCGTCACGACGCGCCGCCGCCCCACCCCCGGAGAAGCTACGGCTAGGGCCGCCGCGGCCGGCACCGCCACCCCGACGAATCTCGCGGATGGGCTCGGCGCGGATGGCGCGATCAGGCTCGAAACCCGGGATGTACTCCCACGGAATCGGCTTTCGAAGTAGCGTCTCGATCTCCGCGAGCAGGTCGGCCTCGTCGATGCACACGAGGGAGATCGCGTCGCCATCGAGACCGGCACGCCCGGTACGACCAATGCGGTGCACGTAATCCGCCGGTGTCGTCGGCAGCTCGTAGTTGACGACGTGCGGTAGCTCCTCGATGTCCAGGCCGCGGGCCGCGACCTCGGTCGCGACGAGGATCGACGCGGTGCCGTCCTTGAAGTCATCGAGCGCCCGGACCCGCTGGCCCTGGCTCTTGTTGCCATGGATCGCGGTGGCATCGATGCCATCCATCACCAGCTGCTCGGCGAGCCGGTTGGCGCCGTGCTTGGTGCGGGTGAAGACGAGCGCGCGATCGATGCGACCGCTCTTGATGAGGTAGCTCAGCAGCTCGCGCTTGCGGTGGCGATCCACTGGATGGACGATCTGGCGAACCGCGTCCACCGGCGCGTTGCGGCGCGCGATCTGGACCTGCGCGGGATCGCGAAGGATCGTCGCCGCGAGCTCGCGGACGTCGTCGGCAAACGTCGCCGAGAACATCAGGTTCTGACGCTTCGCAGGCAGCAGGCCGATGATCTTGCGGATGTCCTTGATGAAGCCCATGTCGAGCATGCGGTCCGCCTCGTCGAGGACGAGGATTTCCACCGACCGGAGGTCGATCTTGCCCTGCTCCTGGATGTCGAGGAGGCGACCCGGGGTCGCGACCACGATCTCCGGGCCGGCATGGATCGCCTTGAACTGGGCGTCGTAGCCCACGCCACCGTAAATGGTGGTGGAGCGGACGGGCCGCGAACGGCTGTAGTTCTGTACGAACTCCTCGACCTGGTTTGCCAGCTCACGCGTCGGCGTGAGGACGAGGCAGCGGATCGGGAGACCGCTCGCGATCTGGGGCTTTGCGCCGAACGAGCGCCGGCCGGCGCTGCCGCTCGCGCGGATCGGGTGCCTGGGGGTCGGGCGGTTCTCGTGGAGGAGCTGGAGGATCGGGAGCACGAAGGCAGCCGTCTTGCCGGTGCCCGTCTGGGCGCCTGCGAGGACGTCGCGGCGCGCGAGCACGTGCGGGATGGCCTCGGCCTGGACCGGGGTGGGCACGGTGTAGCCCTCGGCCGCCACAGCGCGGAGGAGCTCGGGCGCGAGCCCGAGTGTGTCGAATGACATGTAGAGACAGTCTCCTGACGTTCGTCGGCCCACCCGCTGCGATCTGCAGCCGGGACCGGTCAGGGCGTTCTACTGAAGGTGCAAATGGGGGTGGTGTGTCAAACCTGGGCGCTGACCGGAGCGCCCTACCGCATCTAGGTAGGACACGCTAGCAGGTTTATCCACATCCGACCATTCGCCATGGACAGTGACGACGATCGCCGCGATCATGGCCAAGCCGTGACGGACGAGATCATCGGACGCGAAAGCGAGATCGCCGTCGTCCACGCCTTCCTCGACCGTCCGGCCGAGGGGCTGCGGGCACTCGTGCTCGAGGGCGAGGCGGGCATCGGGAAGTCCACGATATGGCTCGCTGCCGTCGCGGCTGCTCGCGACCGCGAAATCCGTGTGCTCGTCTCCCGACCCGCGGAGAACGAGCAGACGCTCCCGAATGTCGTGCTGGGCGACCTCTTCGTCGACCTCTCCGAGGAGGTGCTCGCGACGCTCTCTGCACCGAGGCGCCGCGCCGTCGAGGCGGCGTTGCTCATCGGGGATCGATCGGGGCCGCGAGTGGATCCCCGGGCGCTCGGCTTGGCGATCATGACACTGCTCCGTGTCCTCACCGACCGCAAGCCGCTGGTCCTCGCGATCGACGACGACCAGTGGATGGATGGATCTTCGGCGGCCGCGCTTGAGTTCGCCCTCCGACGGTCGGTTGACCGGCCCCTCCTCCTGTTGCTCGCGCGGCGCCCGGAAGTTGGGGCAGGGACGCGGCTCGAGGAGGCGACCCGCCCGGGGCAAACGGAACGGTTGGGCGTCGGTCCGCTCACGATCGGCGCGACGCAGCAGCTGTTCCGAGATCGGCTTGACCTTTCATTTCCGAGACCGCTGCTTATCCGGCTGCATGAGGTGTCGGGCGGGAACCCATTCCACGTGCTCGAGCTTGGCCGCGCGCAATCAATCGATCCGACGCGCGACACGAACGTCCCGGTCGCGGTTTCCGGGAGTGTGAAGACGTTGATCGACGCTCGACTTGCGTCTCAGGATGCGGGGACGCGCCGGGCCCTCCTCCTCATCGCAGCCCACGGCCGATTGCCGATCGGCCTGTTGGTATCGTTCGAGGCTATTTCGGCGCATTTGGAGGCGGCGCTCAAGGCTGGCTTCGTCGAGCGCTCGAATGGCCAGTTGGCCTTCGCGCACCCACTCCTCGCCGCGGCGGTCTACGGGGGTGCGACGGACGAAGAGCGCCGGGCAGCCCACCAGGCCCTTGCAGCGCGAATCTCGGATCCACTGCTCCGCGCACGCCACCTCGCCCTCGGCGCGGACCGGCCCGCCGACGATCTCGCGATGGAGCTCGAACAGGCATCCCAAATCGCGAGTGACCGCGGCATCCCCATCAGCGCCGCTGAGCTTGCCGAGCACGCACTGCGCCTCACCCCAACGCATGCGGTCGACGATCGCCAGCGACGTGCCCTGTCAGCGGCGCGTGCGCAGTTCCTCGCCGGACGCGGGGCGAGGGCGTGGGCGATCGCCGCGGACCTTCGAGCAGGCGCGCCGCAAGGCATACGACGGGCCGAGGCGCTGATCCTCAGTGCCGAGCTCGATGATTCGACAGCTGCGGAGTATCTCGCTGAGGCGCTGCTTGAGGCGGAGGGTGCAACTCGGCTGCAAGCTGTCATCCACGCCATGCTCGCCTCCTCGTGGCGTGGTACGGATCTCGGCGCCGCCAACGACCACGCAGAGGCATCCCTGCGGCTCGCCGAGGACCTCGATGACGATGCCCTGCGGGCCGCGGCGCTCTCGAGGCTCGCGCTCATTCGCCTTGACTTCGGTGACCCCCGGGCGCTCGAAATAGCCGACCGAGGGTATGCACTTGCCGACCGTGTTGGCGACGTGCGGCAGCTCAAGGCCGCTGCGGTGGCCGTTGGGCACGTGCTGACGTGGGCGGGCGTGCCCGACCGAGCCCGTACTTGGCTGGAGGACCAGCTGCAGGCCTGGGGCGACCGAGATGAGGACATGCGAGGCATCGTCCTGACGTTCCTTGCCCTCGTCGAGATCTGGGCTGGCCGCTGGGGTATCGCGAGTGGCTACGTTGAGGAGGCGCAAGGAATCAGCGAGCAGTACGGCAGCGAATTCCCACGGCCGGACTTCCAGTCAGCGATCCTTGCCGTACACCAGGGCGACATTGCGCTGGCGAGGCAGTGCGCGCGTCGGGGCCTCGCCGAGATGGGCGACTATCTCGTCCCTGCGTATCCGGCCGTGCTCGGGATCTGCGACATGTGGACCGGGAACGTGGCGGCGGCTCTTCCGAACCTGCTCGAGGCGGAGCGGCTCGCTGACATCCGCAGCCTCGACGAGGTCAACAATCGATGGTGGCGTGCGGAGTACGTCGAGGCCATGCTCCAGTCGGGCGAGATCCAGGCGGCCGAGCGATTACTGGACCGGTGGGAAGCGGCCCCGGCTGCCCTCAGCCGCGAGCGTGTCGTGGCACAGATCACGCGTTGTCGCGGTCTGGCGGCGGCGGCGCGTGGGGATACGTCCGTGGCGGCCGATCTCCTCGCCACCGCGGCGGAGCTCGCGACCGCTGCGGGCGATCCGTTCGGGCGCGCCCGGGCCTTCCATGCACTCGGCACGGTCAGGCGTCGCGGCCGGCAGAAGCGAACGGCGCGGGAAGCGCTGGAGGCGGCCCTGGCGGGATTCGAGGAGGTCGGCGCAACGACTTGGGCCGCCGCCAGCCGCAGCGAGATTGCCCGGGTTGGCGGACGTCAGCGGATCGAGGGCCTCAGTCCATCGGAGCTGGCCGTGGCATCGCTCGTGGTCGAGGGTCGCACGAACCGCGAGATCGCTTTGGCGCTGTCGCTGGGTGAGCGGACGGTGGCGGGGCACCTCACACACGTCTATTCGAAGCTCGGACTCCGTTCCCGAACCGAGCTTGCGGGGCACCTGCCACGAAGGGGCGGCACCCACCCACGCGACCCGCAGCCCACCGACGGGAGCAAAGTCAGGACCTTCTGACGTTTCATCGGCGGCGCCCCCGCGCGTAGGTTCGGGCCATGCCGACCTACCTCGTCGAAACGTTCCTCGCACGCGGCGCGGCCGGCGAGCGCCAGGCGCGAGAGGAACGGGCGAGGGCGGCTGCCGAGGCAATGACGCGGGATGGGACGCGCGTCTGCTTCAGCGGCTCCATTCACGTCCCCGAAGACGAGAGCTGCTTCTTCACGTTCGAGGCGTCGTCCGGCAGCGAGGCCGCGCTCGTCGCCCAACGGGCCGGCCTCCAGCCGCTCCGCGTCGTGGAGGCTGATTCGTCGATGTCGGAGGGTTAGTGAGCGTGTCCAATGTGACAAGGAAACCGATACCCGTCTGGGCGGTCATTGCGGTGCTGAGCACCTTAACGCTGTCCGTCCTCGCTCCAGCCGGCGTTGCTGCCCAAGCCAAGCAGATCGTCATTCATGTGGACGACGACGCGCGAACTGGTGGCGACGGGACTGGCAAATCCCCATTTGGCAACTTGCCGGACGCGGTCGCCGCGGCGCGATCGAGCCACGCGGCTGCAGTCATCAAGGTCGCGCCGGGCGATTATCCACAGAGCGCCACACTGGTCATCGACGCTCCGCTTGAGCTGCGCGGATCGAGCCAGCTGGTTTATGCCTCCGACGATCCCTGGCCGAGCGGGCAGGTCACGCTGGACACGCAGACACGCGTCTTCGCAACGAGCGCCCTCGGGGCGCAGCCGCTGATTCGAGTCGGACGCAGCGACGGAGCGATTCTGCGGGATGTCACCATCCGTGATCTCGTTCTTCAGGGCACCGCCGCCGGCATCGAGGTTCTCCTGAACAGGGTCCAGGGATTCAAGGTGGCGGAAAACGTCTTCCGCGGTCCCGCATTTCTCGGCTTCCAATCCGTTGCGTCGTCGGGCCAGCTGACCGGGAACCATTTCAGCGGCGTTGGAACCGGCGCCATCCTGACCGGCGGCTATGCCGAATCACCATCCAACGTGGTCGCATCCGGCAATCGTTCGGTCAACAACACCCTCGGCGGGATGCTGCTCAATGGCGCGAGCATCAACATTCCGGAGCTCGGCGACAAGCTCAACGCTGTCGTTCGGGACAACGACCTCAGCAACAACACCGGCAATCAGGGATTCGGGCTGCGCCTGTTCATCCTGCGGCGAGATCCGGGGGCACCGGGCGATTCGCAGTCGTCGGCTCTCATCGACGCCATCGTCGCCGATAACCGGATCAATGGAAACCGAATCGGCCTGATGATCGATGCTGGCTTCCCCTATCGCAGCGTGGGGTCCGTCTGCGATCCACGGGTCTTCAGCGGCGCAATCAACCTCGAGCTCGCCGCCAACACCCTGACAGGCAGCCTGCAGGCGCCGGCCCTCGTCACGTTTACGCGGAACTCGGCATCGCTGAGCCCCGCCACGTTGTCGCTATGGCAGTACCTGCACGGCGCCAGCTTCTCCATCTCGGACCGTGATGGAACTCTGGCAGACGCCTTGATCGATCACCCCGCCGCGGATCCCTACGTCGGCCCGTGCCCAGGGGATGGGACGCACGAAGCGCTCGGGAACGTCCTCACCTACAACGGCTCGACCCTGCCGTACGACCGGAACTTCTAGAAGGAGGACCACATGCGACGAACCGGAATTTCGGGAGGGACGTTCGTGGGCATCCTTGCGGCGGTCACCCTGAGTGTCCCGGCATTCGGGGCGACGGCCGTGACGGATCCTGCGGGCGACGCCCTGTACAAGGCCCCCGCGTTCATGGACATCGTTGGCGCTTCGCTGTCCTATGACAGCGGCAACTTCGTGTTCCGGATGAACCTCGCCGGAGCCATACCAAACGATCCGCGCGTGCCGCCACCGGCCAACGCGAGCATTCGGTGGGCGTTTCCGATCGATTCCGATCCCGCAACGTTCCCGGAAGGCGCTCCGTATCCGCCCAATCAGCCCGGCGCTCCCGAGTTCAACACTCGCGTCTTCTGGGACGGCCATGCCTTCACGGCGTCGCTGCTGGACCGACGCCCCCTTCTCGAAGGCAACGAGGCGCTCGTCGTGCCGCTCTCGTTCACGGTCCAGGGCGACGTGATTCGCGTCGCCGTGCCTGCCGCCCTGCTCGGGTCGTCGAGCTTCAGTTGGGGTGCGGTGACTGTCTACGCCTCAGCGTCTCCCGGCGGGAACCTCGGCTACCACTTCGTGGACACCCTCGAACCCTTCTACAACCCATGGCCGTAGGCGGCCGAAGGAGAATCCGATGCGAAACCACAGATCCCGAGCTGCGTCCGCGATTGGTGCGGTTGCGCTCCTCGTCGGAGCCGTTTCCCTGACCATGGCGTCGGGGGCAACGGGTGTTACGCCGACCCTGCTTGTAAGGGGCACCTTTGATGGCTTCAAGGTCATGTCCAACCCGCCGAACGGTGCGTTTTTCAAGGCAGAGGCCAAGGGGCCAATCGACGTCGTCGTACGTCAGCACGTGTACATCGCCGGCGGATCGACCGGCTGGCACGCGCACCCGTACCCCGTGTTCATCTCGGTCCTTCAAGGGACCCTCACCTTCTACGAGTACGACGATCCGACCTGCTCCCCGATCGTCGTGACGGCCGGCCACGGCTACGTCGATTCCGGTCGAGGACACATCGCCCGGAACGAGACGGGTCAGCCGGCCACCGACATCAGCGTCATCCTGGCGCCGGTCGGAGCGGTCTTCCGCCAGGAGCCCGCGGAGCCTGGGCCCTTCTGCGCCTACTGAAAAAACCTTGGTAGGAGCGGCCGTCCGACGAGCGTCGGGCGGCCGCTTCGTGTTTTCAACGAAGATCGAACGCCGACCACATCGCGCCAGTCAGACTTGATGGAAGGCGTCCCCCATGGCCGCCGCGGAGGGTGAGCGATTGGATCGCGACCTCGTCGAGCAGGCCCAGCGCGGCGACCGGGACGCATTTGCCGTCCTGGCCCGCACGCGCGCGGACCGGCTGATGGGGATCTCGCAGCGAATCCTCCGGGACGTTGGACGGGCCGAGGATGCCGTGCAGCAGACGCTGGTGATCGCCTGGCGTGAGCTGCGTAGCCTCCGCGATCCGGACCGTTTCGACGCCTGGCTCCAGCGATTGCTCGTCAATGCGACCTACGACGAGGCGCGTCGGGCCAAGGCCTGGCACACCAACGTCCGCGAGCTGCCGGCCGAGGGGCCGACAGGTCCGGATGGGTCGTCGGCGGTCGAGAACCGGGATCGCCTCGACCGTGGCTTTCGAAGGCTGCCGGTCGACCAGCGGGCAATGCTCGTCTTCACCCACTACCTGGGCCTCACTCCCACCGAGATCGCCGAACGGTTGGAAATTCCGGTTGGGACGGCCCGTTCCCGACTGCATTACGCCCACCGCGCGATGCGCGCTGCCATCGAGGCAGACGAGCGCCCCGTCGCGGTGGTCGGAGGGCGACGCCGATGACCGAATTCCGTCCGCTTGACCGTGTGCTCCATGCCTATCTGGCAGAGGGCGTCGATGAGCTGGCCGATCGTGTCCTCGAGGCCGCCCTCATCCAGATCGACCACACCAATCAGCGCCGCCACCTGTTGGCGACGTGGAGGTTCCCAACGATGACAACCCAGACCCGCGTCGCCGCGGCCGCCGTCATCGGCGTGCTCGCGGTTGGCGGTGTTCTCTACGTTCTGCGACCCGGTCCAAGCGTTGGCCCGCCGCTCGTGTCGCCGTCCGCGCCGACGGCAACCCAGACCCTACCGGCCGCATCGCCATCGGCATGGCGGGTCGTAGGCCCTTCCTCAGTTGACCGCGGCGTCGGCGGGATCACCATGGCCCTGCAGGATGGGCGCGTCCTGCTCCTGGGGGGCGGCAAGGTCCCGCTGAGCACGGCGGAGATCTACGATCCGACGACCACCTCGTGGAAGGCCACGGGAAGCATGGCCGTGAGTCGTTCCTATCCCGTCGCCGTTCGCCTTGCCGACGGCCGCGTCCTCGTGGCCGGAGGCAGTAACCAGAGCGGCGCCCTCGACACGGTCGAGATCTTCGATCCAGCCGCCGGAACATGGACGTCAACGGGCCGCATGAGCGTCGCCCGGTTGCAGGCGTTCGGAGCGCTGCTGGCGGACGGCCGCGTGCTCGCTGCAGGCGGCGGCAACGACGGCTTGAAGGCCACCGCCGAGATCTGGGACCCTGCAGCCGGCACGTGGACCGCGACCGGCAACATGACCATCGCTCGTGCCGGCCCGATCGCTCCGATCGTGCTCGCCGACGGCCGAGTGTTGGTGGTTGGCGGATTCTCCGACGACCAGCGGGCGGCCGAGCTCTTTGATCCGGCCAGCGGCAAATGGTCGGCCACGGGCAAAGCGCTGTTCCCGAAGCAGGATGAGCAGACAGCGGTGGAGCTTCGCGACGGGCGGGTCCTGTACTTCGGCGGGCAGCCCGCCACGGCTGAAACGTACAACCCCGCGACGAGTACCTGGTCGGCCGCGGATGGTCTGCTTGCCACCCACCTGGACTACCTCGCGTCGACCGTCCTTGCTGACGGGCGCGTCCTGTTTGTCGCGGGCGGCAAGGCGGCCACGCCGGCGCCGGCCGAGATCTTCGATCCAGCGACGAATACTTGGTCGAGTGCAGGCACGACCGTGGTCGCGTCGTACATTCGATCGGCGACCTTGCTGCCGGACGGATCGGTGCTCATTGTCGCCGGGACGGACAGCAACGCAGCAAACCCACTCGCGGAGATCTTCACGCCCACGCCCTAGCTTCGCGCGTTGGGACCCTCGGTGGTCGCCGACCGCCGGGGGTCCTCGCGCGCCCGCCAGGCTCCGTATCGGACAATGGGCGCCCACGAAGGAGCGACATGTCCCTCGAACACGACCACGGAAGCCACGAAGGGCACGATCACGCGGGCCACGAGCACGTCTCGTACCCCGATGCAATCGCCAACTACCGCGCTGACAAGGATGAGTACTTCCGCGAGGCGGAGGGCAGTCCCCTCCCCGCCGAAGAGCGCTCAACCTTTCTCGGGATCCCCTACTTCCCCGTCGACGAGGCGCTGCGCTTCGAGGGCCTGACCCTTGAGCCGTACACCGGCAGCGAGCCCGTGCAGTTCCAGATCCCCACGTCCGACGGCAAGCTGCGCGACGCGGTGCGCGCCGGGGTCTTCCGGTTCGAGCTCGGCGGCGGGACCCAGACGCTCACCGGCTACACGTTTGCAAAAGGTCCGTCGGACTCCATCTTCGTGCCCTTCCTGGATGGGACGAGCGGCACCGAGGCATACGGGGCGGGCCGCTACCTCGACGTGTACGCGGAGCACGACGGGACGTACGCCCTGGACTTCAACCTCGCCTACCACCCGTCGTGCGTTTACGACACGAAGTTTTCGTGCCCCCTCACACCGGCGGAAAACCGGTTGCCACACCGCGTCGAGGCGGGCGAGCGCCTCGCGCCACAGGGTTAGCCCCGCGGCGCCTTCGCCGCGATCCGGACGACCGGGATCACGCGCTCCGTGACCTGCTCGGGGTATTTCCCAAACCACGGGTTCTGAGCAACGTGCTGCTCCCAGAGCCTGTCGCGCTCCTCGCCGGTTACCTCGGTCGCGGTTGCATCAAAGGTCTCGTTGGCGACCTCGACGGTGACGTTCGGTTCGGCCTGGATGTTCGCGAGCCAGCTCGGGTGCTTGGATCGATTGCCACTGTTGGTCCCGGCAATCACGTAGCCGTCGCCGTCGGTCGAGTAGGTCACGATCGAGCGCCGGCGCTCTCGGCTCTTCGCGCCGGTGGTCCACATGAGCATCAGCGCGTGGCCAGCGAGCGGACCCTGGCTGGGTTTGCCGCCGTTGGCGCGAAGGTCGGCGATGAGCTGCTCTTCCCAGGCCTGAGCGTCGGTCGTCATTCGAAGCGTCCTTTCGGGTGATCGTTGCGGTCGCAACGATAAACCCTGCTGTCGAACCCCGCAGACGCGCCGAAGCGGGCTACGCTTCGCCCGAGATGGCCTCCCCCACCCTGCGCACCGTGACCGCGACCAAGTACCTGACGCCGTTCCGCGAGGGCGGCTCGCTGCCCGGGCTCGTGGAGGCGGACGACGACGGGCTGTATGTCGTGAAGTTCCATGGCGCCGCGCAGGGTCCGCGCGCCCTCGTGGCCGAGGTGATTGCGGGCGAGCTCGGGCGCGTGCTTGGGCTGCCGGTGCCGGAGCTCGTGCTGGTCGACCTCGATCCTGCCCTAGCGAGCGTCGAGCCGGACCCGTGGGTCGGCGAGCTGCTCAAAAAGAGCCCCGGGATCAACCTCGGGCTGGATTTCCTGCCCGGGTCGATGACGTTCGATCCGCGCGCCGACGGCGCCCCGGATCCCAACCTCGCCGCGAACATCGTCTGGTTCGATGCGCTGGTCACGAACACCGATCGATCGCCACGCAACCCCAACCTCCTCTCTTGGCACCACCGGCTCTGGCTGATCGATCACGGCGCGTCACTGTTCATCCACCACACCTGGCTGGACCCGGACGCCCACGCGCGCCGGCCGCTCGCGACGATCGCGGAGCACGTGCTCCTGCCGTATGCGTCGTCGATCGGTGCCGCGCACGACCGCCTCGCTCCGCTCGTAACCGGCGAGCTGCTCCGAGGCATCGTGGCCACGGTCCCGGACGCGTGGCTTTCGCCAACAGGAGCCGCCGCGGGGATCGGCGGGCCGGTCGAGCAGCGCGCCGCCTACGTTCGCTACATCCTGACCCGTGTCCAGGCACGTGACGCGCTCGTGGATTCCGTGGAGGGGGTGCGTCGTGCCGCGTGACGCGTTCGAGTACGCGGTGTTGCGGGTGTCCCCACGCGTGGAGCGCGGCGAGCTGGTGAACGTCGGGGTCGTCCTGTTCTGCCGGACCCGGCGGTTCCTCGGCGTGCGCGTCGAGCTCGGTGATCGCCAATCGGCCGCGCTCCGTGCATTGGCTCCCGACGTGGAACTGGACGACGTGCGCGCGCACCTGACGTCGATCCAGGCGATCGTCACCGGCGAGACCTCGGCGGGCCCCATCGCCGAGCTCGCCGAGCCGGAACGGTTCCGTTGGGTGACCTCGCCATCGAGCACGGTCATCCAACCGTCG
>JANLSG010000147.1:0-1698 GCA_031362295.1 Chloroflexota bacterium | reverse complement strand
ACGCGAATTCGGCACATCTGACCGCGGCGCGACCGCGCTGGGTTGGTTGCGGGGCGGTGGTAGAGTCGGCTCCCGCTCGCGGCGAGCAAGCGAACGGTTGAGCATGAGGGAGATCCGTGCCGCGTTCCATGTGGAAAGGGGCCATCCAGTTCGGCCTCGTGACCATCCCGGTGAAGCTGTACGTGGCGACGGAGTCACGCGCCGGCGTGAGCTTCAACATGCTCCATGCGGAGGACCTCACGCGGATCCAGATGAAGGTCTTCTGCCCCGTCGAGGACGAGATCATCTCGCGGAGTGACACGGTCAAGGGCTACGAGTACGCCCCCGACAAATACGTCGTGATCAACGACGAGGACCTCGAGAAGCTCCCGCTGAAGACCGTCCGGTCGATCGAGATCGAGCAGTTCGTCGACGCGGCGGAGGCCGAGACCCAGACGAAGTTCGTGAAGCAGGCCTACTACATCGAGCCGGACAGGGTCGGTCGAAAAGCCTTCGCGCTGCTCAAGGACGTCCTCCAGGACAAGGGCCTCACCGCGATCTGCAAGATCGTCATCCGCGACCGCGAGGTGCTCGCGGCGCTTGACCCATTCGAGAACACGATGCTCCTCTCCACGCTCTACTGGCCCGATGAGATCCGCGCCCTGGGCGAGCTGGACCTGCCGGACGAGGAGGTCGAGCTCAAGCCGGCCGAGCGGAAGATGGCCGCGCAGCTCATCGAGGCGATGACCGGCGAGTTCGATCCCGCCGCGTATCGCGATGAGTATCGCGAGGCGCTCATGCAGGTCATCGAGTCGAAGATCGAGGGTCGGGAGACGATCGACGTCGAGCCCACCGAGGAGCCCACGAAGCTCGTCGACCTCATGGCCGCGCTCCAGGCGAGCGTCAACGCCGCCACATCCGCGCGTGAGGCGAAGGGCGGCAAGCCGGTCTCCGTCGCCGAGGCCAAGGAGCAGCGCGCCGCGAAGGGCAAGGCCGTGGCGAAGTCGGCGAAAGCCGCCGCCGATACCGAGGCCGAGGAAGAGAAACCGGCCCGTCGCCGGAAGAGCGCCTAGCTCCTACGAGCCGGACGCGAGCAGGCGGCTCGCATCGACGTCCGCGATCAGGTCGATTCCACTCGGGGTCACGACGGCGCCGGACAGGCGCCATGGATCGTCGGGTTGCGGCGCCAGGATCTCGAAGGTGCCGGCGCCGAGCATGTCCGGCACCACGAACCCGCCGTCCTGCACGCCCACGGCAACTTCGACACGCTGGTCGAACACGATCATCGAGAGCCCGCCGGACGTGAGCTCGATGTCGGTCGCGGCAACGCCCTGCTCGACGAACGCCTGCTCGATGAACGCGACCGCGGCGTCGTGGTCCAGGTGGGCCGTGGCGGTGAGCGCGCTCGAGGAGCCGGAGAGGGCAATGTCGCGGACGAGGATCGACCCGCCGAAGGAAGTTGGAATGGCGACGGACTCCAGGCTGCCGGAAATCGGACCGACCGCGTGATCGCCGATTCCGACGTTCTGCGCGGTAATCCCGAGTGATCCGATCGTGACACCGTCGCGCTCCAGGTCCGCGCCGGAGACGCGAACCTCGCCCACGAACCCCCGAATCAGCCCAAGGGCGTTGACGTCCACCGCCACGTCGAGCGGCTGTTCGCCGACTGGAGACGCGGCGCGCACCTCCGAGTCGATCGCGGGCGCGACCAGCGCGGGC
>JANLSG010000127.1:0-5042 GCA_031362295.1 Chloroflexota bacterium | reverse complement strand
CGTGTTCAGCCTGCCGAAGCTGGTCCTCGACGACGAGCTGTGCGGCCAGGCGCTGCGCTTCGTCCGCGAGATCAAGCCGGCGGACGACCTGCCGACGCGCGAGCTGGTTGACCAGGTCCTCTCCGAGCAGCACCTGATCATGGCCGACCACACGACGAAGCACTGGCCGACGGAGCTGTACCTCCCGAGCCGCGTCTACGACCGCGACAACCGCGAGGCATGGGTGCGTGCCGGCGGGCTTGATGCCAATCAACGCGCCATCGCCGAGGTGGAGCGCCGGCTCGCAACCTACGTGCCGCCGGAGACCGACCCTCTCGCCGATTTGGAGCTCCAGCGGATCATCCGGTCCGGATTCGTCTCGCAGGAGACGCTGCCTTCGATGCCGCCGCCGCCGGATGCTGCCTCGGCTGCGCGAGCCACCGCCGCCGGCGCTGGGCCGGCGCGCCGCGCCAATCCCCGACGAGGTCGCTAGCGGCGCCGCTTCCGGGCGCTTCTGCCGGCCCGCACGCTCGCGCTCGCGCGCTCGGGCCCGCACCTCCCGGCCCGCACCTCCCGGCCCGCACCTCTTTCTCCATGGGCGAAACCTATGCCAATCGATGCATAAGCCGGTTGGCGCCTTTGTGGATATGCAGCGAATGGCATGGAATCCGGCGGGGGAATGAGGACGTGACGCGGAGCTCCGTTGATTGCCGAGAATCAGGCGCACCAATGGGGGGCGTGTCGAGGAGGTCCCACGATTGCCAAAGTCGATCGGAGCGCGCTCGATTGGTCGGCTCTCGCTAGCTGCCGAGGTCGGCCGAGAGCACCTCGGGGCCGGACGGGCGGGTGCGGTCGATCGGTGAGAGGGCGACCGAGAAGCGCGTGTCAGGGCCAATTCGGAAGGTCGCCCACTCGTCGAGCGAGCCGATCCAGTATGCGGTGCGGCCGGTGAAGTACATCTTGCCGATCACGGCGCCGGAGTCAGGCTCTCGGAGCCAGCACAGGTACTCCTGGTCGGCCGGTGGCGGCTCCAGTGCCGTAGTCAGCACCACGAGGTCCTGGCTGGACCAGGAGATGGAGCCCGACGCGACGCCACTGGGGTTCAGGAGAGGCACCACGCGATGGTCCGCCGCGGTGAGCACGCGATCGAGCGCGGCGATGGTCGCCGACAGCGCGCGGGCCTCGGCCTGGGCGGCGGAGAGTTGGGCGACCTGGTTGACGGCGAGCAGCCCGCCGCCCGCGAGGACGACGACGGCCGCGGCCACGCCGAGCCACGCCAGGGCGGGGCGGCGCGCGCGGCGCGAACGCGCCTCCACGATCGAGGTGGGCGCCGGTGCGCGGTCCGCGTCGCGCGCGGCAGTGATCACGGCGGCACGAAGCGAGGGCGGCAGCTCCACCGGCTCCACCACGGCGCGGGCGGCCTCCACGGTGCCCGGGAGCGAGACGGACAGACGGTGCTGGAGTCGCTCCCAGCCCGCGAGGTCGGCGCGGCACGTTGGGCAGGAGGAGATGTGCTCGCGCAGGGCAACGTCGGCCGGATCGGTAGATGCGGCGAGGGCGGCCAGCCGCACGGGCTCGAGCACGAGGTCCTCGATGCGCTCATGGGCGGCGCCGTGATCCATCGTGCTCATCGGTCGTCCGCCGCCACGCCATCGGACGCCCGGGCGGGCGTGAGCCCGGCGAGATCGACCGTCGACGTGAGATCCGCGGCATCGATGACGCCAGCGAGCTGTACCCGGAGCTGGGCGAGGGCGCGTCGGGTGCGCGACTTCACCGTGCCGATCGGCCATTCGAGGCGGGCCGCGATCTGGGTCTGCGAGAGGTCCAGCGAGTAGCCGAGGATGATGACCTCGCGCTCGTGCTCTGGCAGCTCCGCGATGCCGGCGCGCACGACCGCCTGGGTCCAGCGCCGCTCCGCAACGGTGCCCGCGTCCGTGGCGGCATCGGCGACCAGCTCCGGTGGAACGTCCGGGCGCGACGACATCGCGCCGGTTCCGCCGCCGGAGACGACGGCGTCGAGGGAGACGGCGTCGCGGATCGGCCGCCTGCCCTCCGCGCGAAGCCGGTCGATCGCCCGGTGGCGGGCGATCGCCAGCAGCCACGTGAGCAGCGAGCCGGCAGCTCGGTCGAACTGCGCGGCCCGCCGCCAGAGCGTGACAAAGGCATCCTGAACGACCTCGGACGCGGCCTCGCGATCGCCCATGAAGCGCACGAGCGACCCGAACAGGTAGCTCGCGTGCCGGTCGTAGGCGATGACGAAGGCAGCCTCATCGCCGGTGGCGATGCGGGCCGCGAGGCGCGCGTCGTCGAGCTCGTTCAATAACAGGTGGGCCCAGTGCAGGTGGAGGCTCCAGGCTCTCCGCCTTCCTTGACCGCCGTGCCTGCCGGCGATGCCAGGTACCACTTGTTGTTGAGTCCCTGGCCCTTGGTATCGCCCGCGGCCGCGTCGACGACGAAGTAGTACAGAGGCGCACCAGCCAGTGTGACCTGGAGGGCGCCGTCATCGCGGGTGATCGTGCCGAGCGCGCCGGTCACGCCGGTCCCCCCGGTGAGATCGCCGGCGCCGGCCACGGTGAGCGCGGGCCAGCTGCCGGCGCAGTCGCCGTAGCAGGTGCTCTTGCCGTCGCCCTTGTCGTTCAGGAACACGTACAGCGACATGCCATTGGCGCCGGTGACCACCGCGCCGTACTCGGCGTCGGTGCGGACTTCCAGGGTGGCGCCGGCGGCCGTGGTCGCCGGTGGGTTGGTGGCAGGTGCGGCGGTCGCCGGCGTCGTCGTGGCGGGAGCGGCGGTCGCGGGCCCGTTGGTTGCGGCACCGGGTGCCGCGCATGCCGTGACGATGGCTGCGACCGCCACGAGCGCGAGGGCCCCGAATCCGCGTCGTCCTGTCCCCTGCATCAGATGGAACCTCCTCGGTGCGCGCCCATTCGGGTCGCTGGATGACGATACGCCCGGGTCGGCGAACCGGATCGCGGGCGCAGATCAGCGCGGGCGGATGCCGCCGCGAGCCACGATTCTCGCTTCCGCATCGGACCAGCCGGGATTGAACGGCTTGCCGGGCTCGTCAAGGTCGAGGACGAGCGGCGCATGGTCCGAGGGAATGGGCTTGCCCTTGCGCGCCTCCCGGTCGATCTCGACCCCCATGACGCGACCCGCGAGCGCCTCGGTAACCAGGAGGTGATCGATGCGCATCCCGAAGTTCTTGTGGAAGTTGCCGGCACGGTAGTCCCACCACGTGAACCGGCCGCCCGCATCCGGCTGGCGATCCCGAAAGGTGTCGTGGAGGCCCCAGTCGAGCAGGCTCCGGAACGCCGCGCGCTCCTTCTCGGACACGTGCGTTCCGCCGTGGACCGCGCGCGCATCCCAGACATCGATGTCGGTGGGCGCGATGTTGAAGTCGCCGCCGATCAGGAGGTTCTCGCCGGGGTTGCGCGCCGCGTCCAGCCAGCGGCGGGCCCGGGCGAACCAGCGGAGCTTGCCGTCGTAGAAGGCCGAGTCCACGACCCGACCGTTGGGCGCATACAGGCTGACGACGCGGATCGGCTCGCCACCGGGCTCGGTCACGCGGACGGCGAGCATCCGCGCCTCGTCGGACGGGTTGAAGTCCTCTTCCTCCAGCGAGACCGTCGCGCCGGCGCCGCTGTCTCGCACCGGCCCGTCGCCGAAGTTCGTGACCGGCTGATCGATCGCAATGCCGTCCCGGACGGCGATCGCCACCCCGTTCCAGCGACCCTCGCCGTGGTGGACGAGCTGGTAGCCCGCCATTTGGAAGGTCATGAGCGGCGCATCCGCGTCGGAGAGCTTCGTCTCCTGCATCAGCAGGACGTCGGGCGCGGCGCGCTCCAGCCACCACTCGATCTTCTCGAGCCGGGCCTTCATCGAGTTGACGTTCCAGGTGGCGATGCGCATGTGCCGATCCGGAGGTGGGGAGGGGAGGGGCTACCGGCCGCGCAGGTCGGCGATCGTCATCCCTTCCATGCCGGGGACCTCGTCGCCGTGCTCCTGGAAGCCGAGCCCGAGTTTTGCGAACGCGCCGCGCGTCGCCTCGGCATCGGAGGTGGTGAGCATGAGCGAGCCGTCCGTGTCCTCCGCGACGCCGACGATGCCGGTGATGTTGACGCCGGCGGCGCCGAGGGCCGAGGCGACCTTCGCCAGCGAGCCCGGCTTGTCCTCGAGCTGCACCGTGAACCAGACCATCATCGCGCCACCTCCTGGCGTCGATGGTAGCGATGCGCTGCCCTTCCAGCGCCCGGTAGGCTTCTCGCGATGGCCCTGCCGGACGTCGCCTATCGCCTGATCGGCTGGTTTTCCACGACCCGGTTCAACCGCGTCGTGCACGCGTACCTGTACCGCGCCTCGCGGGGTCGAGGGATCACCGGCCGCGTGCTGGGCTCGGACTCGATCCTGCTGACGGCGACGGGTCGAACGAGCGGCCTGCCGCGAACCGTCGCGCTGTTTGCGTTCCCGACCGATGGCGGGCGGATCGTCGTCGGGTCCCGTGGCGGCTCCGGGCGCGTGCCCGACTGGGCGCACAACCTCCTCGCGGAACCGCGAGCCGCGGTCCGGTTCCGGGCGGAGTCCATGCCCGTCGTCGCGCGCGAGCTGGCGGGCGACGAGTACGAGGCCGCGTTCGAGGTCGCGGCTGCCGCCTACCCGGGCTATCGACTCTACCGCCGCAATGCGCGCCACCACATCCCGATCTTCCGACTAGAGCCGGCGTGAGCCCCGCGCCGGGCGCTGCGGCAGGCCCGACCGTCCAGATCTTCGGAACGCCGGACTCCCAGGCGACGCGCGCCGCCCTCCGGTTTTTCAAGGAGCGGCGCATGGAGGTCCACCTGGTCGACGTGCGCCGCAAGCCGATGGCGCCGGGCGAGCTCAGACGCTTCGTTGAGCGGCTGGGCGCCCGCGCGATCGCCGACACCGAGGGCAAGGCGTGGCACGACGCCGGCCTCGGCTACCTCTCGATGCCCGACGCCGACCTCGCGGACCGCTTGCTTCGCGACCAGCGATTGCTCAACCTACCCCTCGTGCGCATCGACAACGGCTTCGCCGCCGGCCGCAAC
>JANLSG010000105.1:0-2119 GCA_031362295.1 Chloroflexota bacterium | reverse complement strand
CGCCGCCGGCCGCCTCGACCGCCGCGGCAACGTTCTCGCTCTGCCCGGTAAGGACTACGTCATCGCCGAGTGCCGCGTAGTGCCGGACCAGCTCCAGCCCGATCGCGCGCGTGCCCCCGACGACGACTACTGAACCCCGTTCCGCCATGTGCGCTACCTCCTCGATCCCGATCCACCAGATCCGTATTGCTCCCAGCTCCGGACCCAGCGGTAGGCATGGCGGGCCGGCGGTTGCGGCGCCTGCGTCTCCAGCCAACGGACCCGCTCGGTGCCGACGTTGTAGAAGCCGTGGACCACGCCGACGCCCGCAAAGACGACATCGCCGGGGCGGAGCGTGTACTTGGCACCCTCGAGCTCCAGCTCGACCTCGCCGGCGAGGAATACGTAGGCCTCCTCGAACGGGTGGTCGTGCGCCTGCGCCGCGCCGCCCAGCTCGTAATCCACGGTGAACATGGTCACGTGATCGGCGCCGAAACCCCGGTCGACGAGCATCTTCACGGAGATGCCGCTGTACGCAAGCAGGGCCGTGTCCATCCCGGCTGGCACGCGGCCCCGAGCCGGATCCGCGACCGCGAGCGCCTCGGCCTGTGGCGGCGTGCCGTCGTAGTGCCCGACAAGGCGAAGTGTCGGGTCGCCGAACGGCGGCCTAGCCGCCGCCGCGGCCATCGCCGCGAGATCCTGCGGCGCCTCGAAGAACGTGTCCTGCCGCGGCCCGCCGGGGTGGAGGCGTTGCGGCGAGTTGAGCGAGAGGAATCGAACTGGGCCGTCGCTCGCGTTGCCGAGGGCGTGCCGAAAACCCGTCGGCATCAGGGCGTAGTCGCCGCCCACGAGCCGACGGACGTGACCATCGAGGTCGAGCAGCAGCTCGCCGTCGAGGATGTAGATCGCCTCCTCGAACGAATGGACGTGCGGCGCGAGCCAACCGCCCGAGGCCAGGACCACCGCCGCGAGGTCGGTGTGGACGGCACCCTGGTCCGGCCCGACGATTCGCACGCGCGACAGGCCGGCCGCCGTCGCCGTCGCCAGAGACGAGGAATCCGCGAACGACCAATCGATCCGTCCGACGTGGTGCATCTGGTGCTCCTGCCGAAACCCTATTCCAGCCGGCGCGACCACGCGTCGACGCTCACTGCCAGCAACAGGATCACGCCCAGCGTGATCTGCTGGTAGAACGGATCGAAGCCGAGGAGGTTGAATCCGTTCGCGATCAGCGCGACGAAGAGGACGCCCAGCGCTGTCTGGCGGATCGTGCCCTCGCCGCCGAGGATGCTCGTTCCGCCGACGATGACGCCCGTCAGGACGGTGAAGGTCAGGAACTGGCCGCTCGAGGATTGCGCACTGAGCACCCGCGAGGCGTCAATGACGCCGGCGAGCGCTGCGGCCATGCCGCTGAGGGCGAACGTGGTCACGCGAACCGCGTCGACACGGACACCGCCGAGGCGCGCAGCCTGGGCATTGCCCCCGGTTGCGTAGACGTAGCGGCCGAAGGTGCTCCGGCCGAGCACGATCGCGGCGGCAATCGCGATGGCCATCATCATCCAGGCCGCGCTGGTGATCCCGGCGATTCGCGTCGCGGCGAACTCCTTGAACTCCGGGTGGTCGAACGCGACGACGAGGTTGCCGTTGGTGACGATCGCCCCGATGCCGCTCACCACGAACGTCATCGCGAGGGTGCAGATCAGAGCGTTGACGCGGAACCGCGTGACGAGGATCCCGTTGGCGAGGCCCACGGCCAGCCCCAGCCCAAGCCCGACCAGGACCGCCGCGGCCGGACCGTTCGATGCCGCGACCATGGTCGCGATGGCGCCGGCCATCCCATAGATCGCGCCGACCGAGAGATCGATGCCCCCGGCGATCAGCACGAACGTCGCCGCGCACGCGACGATCAGGATTCCGGACTGCTGGTCGAGGATGTTGGTCAAGTTCTGGAAGCGCAGGAACGACGGGCTCGCGATGCTCAGCGCGATGAACGCAATGAGGAAGGGAATCAGGATCCCGGCGCGACCGGCGAGCCGCACGAGTCGGGTGGCCATCGGCACAGCCTCCGCGGGAAGATTCGCCGTGGTCATGCCGCAGCCTCCTGGGTCGTGCCAAAGGCAGCGGCGAGGATCGCCTCCTC
>JANLSG010000103.1:0-5668 GCA_031362295.1 Chloroflexota bacterium | reverse complement strand
CGCCGCCGGCCGCGATCGATGCCTCGATCTCGCGCCATTGCGGATTTCCGCGCGCCAGGTGGCCTTGCAGGATTCCGGGTGGGCCTTCATCTGGATCGAACAGCATCGGCAATATCGATGCGCGGAACCCGTCCGGCCCGTGGGTGACGAGGGTCGCGGGCACGACCGCGCAGAGCTCCGTCAGGAGCGCGGCCGGGTCCTTCACCTCGAACCGCCCGTGTCCCGGCTGGTACAGGCGCGACGGGGTCATGCGCCCCACGTCGCGAGATCCTCCGCGCTCGCTCCGATGGCCCACGCATCCACCTCGTCCGCGACGATGAAGCCCATCGCGTCGTACAGCGGCCGGCCCGCGGGTGTCGCCCAGAAGAGGGTCTCCTCGATCGGTCGTGCGGCGACTGCCGCCGCGCCGGCGAGCCCTACCCCGATCACTGCCCGCGCCGCACCCCGGCGCCGGTGCCGTTCCGGCGTCATGACCGCCCAGATCGAGAGCGACGTCCCCACCTCGAGCACGATCGTGAAGCTGACCGCCTCCGACCCGTCCCAGGCGAGCCACGCCGAAAGGCCGTCGTCGGCCCGCACGCGATCGCCGTACAGCGCGGCGACGGCCGCCGGCTCGTACCCGTGCGCCTCCAGGAAGATCGCCTGCATCGCCACGATGTCGTCGTCGCGTCGCACTCGCCGAACGTCGAATTGGGATGGAGTGGCCGGCCGCGGCGGCCCGGGACGCCGGAAGATCGCCTCGCGATTTGGAAGCGGCGAGAAACCCGCGGCCAGCAGCGCGGGCGCCACCCGCTCCTGTACCCCATCCGAACATCCGAGCAGGCACGGAACTCCGGCATCGAGCACCTCGCGGGCGAGCGACGCCGCGTCGTCGGCCGTCGATTCGCCGAACAGTCCGGCCTGGTTCATGTCCACGTGGTCCGAGCCCGTGGCGGCGAAGAACGACCGGTCGTCCGCCCGAACGCTGGGCCGTGGGCCACTGCTGAAGAGGACCGCGGCGTGCAGCGCGTACAGGCGCCACAGGCGGGCGGCTTCGGTTTGGGCAGGGGTCAATGCGACTTGGGTCACCTGGCCACGATAGCGGCCCGGATGCGACGCGGGCGAGCAGCTAGCGGGCCGGGACGACCTCCACGGCGGCGGCGCGCTCGAGCTCGGCGATGTCGATCTTGCGCATGTTGAGCATCGCCTGCATGGCGCGCTTCGCGGCGTCTCGATCTGAGCTGGCAAACAGCTCCGTCATCCGGCGCGGCACGACCTGCCATGACAGTCCGAAACGGTCCTTGAGCCAGCCACAGACGCTCGGCTCACCGCCGTCGGCGATCAGGGCATCCCAATACCGGTCCACCTCGGCCTGGTCCTCGCAATCGATCGACATGGAGATCGCCTCGGAGAACTTGAAGTCGTTGCCGCCGTTCAGCGCAGTGAAGCGCGGACCATCGAGCGTGAACTCGACGGTCAGGTCACGAGGTCACGCACTCCGTTGCGGACCGGATGGTCGTCGCCGGATACCAACGCGACGAGGTAGCCTCGGCAGGGCGTGAAATCGGGATCCCGAGGCCTCGTTTGGCGGTCGACCACGTCGAATCTGTTCACCCAGGTGCGCATTTCGACCACCTCAGAGCTCCTAAGGCAGCCCGGAGCTAGCGACCTCGTCGAGTTGGTACGCAGCGGCGTACATTCGGCGGCCGCGCCGGCCGCGAAGTGACCATGACCTGCACCTCGAAGAGGACGTCGTGATGACCGCCGCGATGCGGTGATCTACAATTAGGACGGAGTTGCCGTCGTGGCGACCATCGGCGACCTGTACACGGGCGAGAGCGTGCTTGCGGGCGTACTCGTCAGATCCAGTCGGTGCGGATGACGTCCTCGTCCTTCAGCAGGAAGATGCCGTTGGTGAGGTACTTCTCGAGCAGGTCCTTGTGGGACTTCGCCTCGGGCTTGTCCGCGACGGCCTTCATGACGGCATCGATGTGGGCCTTTGCCGCCTTGCGGGTCATGGACGCCCACTCGGGTTGCGACATCCCAACGGCGTCGTATGCCGGCTGCAGCTTGTCCTTGTACTCGGTGCCGAAGCGCTTGCGGATCTCCGGCCAGAACCGGAGCCGGAGGAGGATCTTCATCACCCGCTCGCCGCGCTCCCGGCGCTCCGACGGCGTGCCGGGATGGGCGATCATCTGCTGGATCGGCAGGTAGACCGGCAGCAGCTGATCCGAGGTCAGGTCCGGGCCGGACCCGCCGTACATCGCTCCGGCGACGTCGCGCCACGCACCCATTGCCTGTGCGAACAGCGGGCCGGCGGCCGCCAGGCTCGGGTCGCCAACGATGTAGCCCTTCTTGCGGGTCCACAGCGCGCTCGATCCGCGACGATCGGAGCGCTTGAGGTTGCCTGCCCCCTCGGTCGCATCGGCGAAGCCCCCCACGTGCTCCGCCGAACCCTGCTTGATGCTGGGCGAAAACGACGTATATGACCACGCGTTCTGCAGGTTCGGAAAGACCTTGACGACGAGCTCCACGGCGGCGATCGAGAAGCACGCCGAGAACATGATGTCCTCGACTTGCCCAGCGGCCTTCGGGAACACCTCCGCGATGCCGCGCAGGTCCCGGTCGATGACCATGTTGCCCGGCTGGCTCTCCTGGCCGACCTGGGACTCGCCCCACAACTCCACGCCGTTGCTGTGACCGGAGAGCACGAGCCGATCCAGGATGATCTCGCCATTTTCAGCCTTGCCGAACCAGCGCATCATCTCCACGAGCTGCTCGCGCATGTGCTTGTTGGCCTTGAGCAGCACGTCGCTCGCCTGGTCCCAGCGGGCGAAGTCGCCGACGCTGATGCCGAGCTCGTCCCAGACGAAGCTCATGATCTCCGGATCCTTCTGGAAGCGGGCCTCCGCAACCGGATCGTTGTACGACTCCAGCACGTTGTCGCGCGTCGACTTCTTCAATTTCGCGGCTTCCTTGTCCGCGCCCGTATTCAACCCCAGGAAGCCCGTGGTCCTGCGTGGCGCCGCCTTGTCCGCCCCAGTGATCATGTCCGGCTTCTGGTCCCCGGGCTTATCGCCCGGTTTCTGCTCGTCGCGCTGCACGGAGGCAATCGCCTGCGCGACGGCGCGGTTTCCCGCTGTCCGTTGCAAGTCGAGGATCCTGCTCGCCGTCGTGGAGCTGCCGGCCGAGTTGTCGCGCGTCCGCGGGAAGACGTGCGGCGCGCGTTGCTCCCGACGGGCCTCGGGAAGCAGGGCCATGGCGGGCGCGGGCACGTGCCCATGATGGCAGGCGCGCGGGCAGGATTCCAGCCTCAGGTGAGCAATCTGTCGGTAACGGTTTCAGCGGTTTCGAGCGCACCTTCGACCCAGGCCTGGCCCCGCGAGAAGCTCTCGCCGCAGACGTAGATCGGCAGCGCGGGATCCGGCTGCTCGACCGCGGGCAATGCATAGCCCGCCCCGGCGTTCGGGTCAGTTGCCCCGTCACCGAAAACGCCGCGGAGGAACGAGCGCTCCGGCCCGCCGTGTGGATCGAACGGTCGCGTCTCGATCCCGAGCTGCGCGACGATTGCCTGGACGCGGCGGTGACTCGACAGGTAGCGCATACCCCCGAGCTCGATCGGATGGTCCAGCCCCGCCACGTGCACCGACCGAAGGCGACCACCGACGCGGGCGTGGCGCTCGAACAGGGCGACCGACCACGAAGGCCGCGCCCGCTTGGCGGTGCGAGCGACCCACGTCCCAGCGGCGCCGCCGCCGATGACTGCGAGGTCGAGAGGTTCCATGCCGCGGATGCTACCGATGCGGGCCGACGCCGTTGGCGCCTATGGTTCGGCGGTGAGCACACTCCGACGAGCCGTTTCCGGCGACGCGCCCGCGATCGCCCAGGTCTTTCTCGACTCCTTCCACGCGACCTACGACTTCCGGCTCGCCCACACCGACGACGAGGTGCGCGGCTGGGTGCGCGACCGGATGGTCGCCACGATGGAGACATGGGTGGCGATCGATGACGCGGGAAGCGTCGCTGGCGCCGACAGCGCGGTCGGCGCCGTCGTGGCGCTGATGGTCGTGGCGCCGGGCCACCTTGAGCAGCTCTACGTGGCGCCGGACCGCCTCGGTGGCGGCATCGGTCGGCGGCTCGTGGATCTCGCGAAGGAGCGTTCGCCGGAGGGCCTGAGCCTGTGGACGTTCCAGGTCAACGACCGGGCGCGCCGGTTCTACGAGCGCAACGGCTTCGTGGCGATGGAGCTCACCGACGGCGACAACGAGGAAGGCCAGCCCGACGTTCGCTACGAGTGGCCCGGCGAGGGACGCACCCTCGAGTAGATAGCCGAATCCCGCCACGGTACCGCGCCACGGGGGCGGCGGCCCGCGCCGCCGGCGCCGAATGTTCGCCACCGGATACCAACTCGACCAGGTGCCACAGCGTTGGCTGTCCAGAACCAGGCTAGGTGGTCGAAATGTGCGCCGCCACGAGCACAGTCGACTCCCTGACGGGGCAAAACCGCGGACCAATCTGACTGATTCCGGTGAATCCTCGAGCGACCTCGTCGCGTTGGTATCCGGCCACGATCATTGAAAACGTGGAGTGTCGTCGCCGCCGAGGTTGGCATTGGCGCGCCGACCGGGCGATGCGTGGAATCCCGCAGTGGCGCGGCCGGGTCGCCCTGCGATGATGCCGAGGTGAATCCGATACGGCTCGCCATCGTCGATGACCACCCCGCGATCGGGCTCGCGATCCAGGCAGCGGTCGCCGCGGACGGCGAGCGGGAGATCCGGATCGTGGGGACGGCGCGCACACCCGAGGACGGGATCGAGCTCGTGTCGCGCGCCGGCGAGGATCGGCCCGACGTCGTCCTGTGCGACATCCAGCTGCGTGCGGGCACGGACGGGCTCCGCGTCATCGAGGCGGCGAGTGCGGCGGGCTGCCGAGCCATCGTGCTGACCTCGTTCGATCGCTCGTCGCTGATGCGGTCGGCATTCGAGCGGGGCGCCTCGGGCTTTCTCGACAAGGGCGTCGAGATGGCCGCGATCCTCGCCGCGGTGCGCACGGTCGCGGACGGCGGCACGGCGTTCTCCGCCGCGGCGCTCGACGCGGCGCGGTTCGGGCCTCGAACACCGTCGCAGCGCGAGATCGGCGTGCTCACCGAGCTGCACAAGGGTGCGACGAGTGACGAGATCGGCGCGCGGCTCGGGATCTCCTCGCGGACGGTGGAGAGCCACCTGCGCCGATTGTTCGACCGGTACGGCGTGGTGTCGCGCACCGAGCTCGCCGTGCTCGCCCTCCGCGAGGGCTGGATCGACTCCGGCCCGGGTTGATGCCGCGCACCCGCTTCTGGCCGGCCCTCCTGGTCGCAGTGGCGCTGGGCGCGGCGGCGGTCCTGCTCCGGCTGCTCGCCCCGGGTGACGGCACGCTGGCCCAGGCAACCGATCTCCTTCGTCCGCTGATCGTCGGCGCGAGCCTGTGCGTCGCGGTCCTGTTACGGGAGCGCGCGCCCGCCGGCGCCTGGCTCGCGACGGTGGGCGCCGGCGGCCTCGCCGCGCTCGAAGTCGTCGGTGTCGCCCGCGACTGGATCCCGGTCGCAGGTGCGGAGCTGTCGTCGTGGCTCGTCCTGGTCGCCGAGGGCGGTCTCCTGGGGGCCGCGTCAATCTCTGGCGCGTATGGGGTCCGGGCGCTCGGTAGCCCTCGG
>JANLSG010000091.1:0-2885 GCA_031362295.1 Chloroflexota bacterium | reverse complement strand
TACCACGGCCGCTTCATGCTGGCCATACGGGGGCAATCCCTGATCGGCCTGCTGTTTGGCTTGGAGGCAAACCCTGCGGGCGAAGCGATGTTCACGGTTTGGCTGGAGGCAGATCCCAGATACTCGGACATCAGGTCCCGCGTGCACCTCCTCGCGGAGTCCGCGGGCTTGCTGTCCTCGGGCTGGAGCCTCCGCCACGACGGCTGGCAAATCGTCGAGTGCCGTGCTCACACCGTGAGCTACCTGACGATCGACTCGGCCGTCATTTGGTTCATGGAGTGCTTCGGCGATCTTGAGCGCGCAGGCCTGTTCCTGCTCCAGCACGAGCTCGTGGGGATTCCCTCGACCGCAGAGGAGTCCGGCAGTGACGCCATGCCCGATCAGAGCGAGGTCGGCAACTGAAGCTCCACTTCACACTGCCTCCGTACGCTGACACGCTGCCGCGGCGCGGGGGGAAGTGTCCCAGGCCTATCATCCGACGATGCAATGCGAGCGGGCTGAGCGGCTGGCAGCGGTTCGCATCTGAGGACCCCGACCCGACCTTCCGGCAACCGTGTCGCCGAGCGGACCAGGGATCGCCTCGCGGGCGGTAGGCGCGCGGAGGCGCCCGGCGACCCCGAGGCGCCCATCGTCGCGGAGCTGTTCAGCGTCGAGCGACTCGAGCAGCATGCCGAATCGCTCGCCGCGGCCCAGCGGGTCACGAGCGAACCCCGTGCGGGGCGGGCCATCATGCCGCGCCTCTCGGACAATGGGCGGGTCCTCCTGGACGCCTATCGGCTGCTCGCCGGCATCATCCGGGAAGAGCGCTCGATCACTCCCGCGGCGGAGTGGCTCGTTGACAACTTCCACATCGTCGACGAGCAGCTGCGCGAGATCCGCGACGACCTGCCGGACACCTACTATCGCGAGCTTCCGAAGCTCGCAGAGGGACATCTCGCCGGCTATCCGCGAGTCCTCGGCATTGCCTGGGCCTACGTCGCGCACACGGACAGCCGGTTTGATGCGGAGAGCGTCCGCCGGATGGTGGTCGCCTACGAGCGGGTGGAGCCCGTCACGCTCGGCGAGCTGTGGGCGATTGCGATCAGCCTGCGGATCGTCCTGGTGGAGAACCTGCGCCGAACCGCGGATCGGATCGTGCGCGGCCGAGCAGCGAGGGAGAAGGCCGACACCCTCGCTGATCAGCTCCTGGCGCTCGGCGCGGGACAGCCGGTGGACCCGGCGAGGGCGCTTTCCCGACTGACCGACAGCAGCCTTCCAACCGCCGCGCGCGTGCAACTCTTCCAGCGGCTGCGCGACCAGGATCCGGCGACGACTCCCGCCCTTCGCTGGCTCGAGCAGCAGCTCGCGGCCGAGGGCACGACCGCCGAGGAGACCGTCCGTCGCGAGCACCAGCGCCAGGCCGAGATGAACGTGACGGTCCGCAACGTCATCACGAGCATGCGCCTCCTCTCCTGGTTCGACTGGGCCTCGTTCGTCGAGAGCACTAGCCTGGTCGACTCTGCCCTCGGCGAGCACGCCGTGTTCGCCGAGATGGACTTCGCCACGCGCGACCGGTATCGGCACGCCGTGGAGAAGCTTGCCCGCGCAGCGGAGATGTCGGAGGTCGAGGTTGCACGAGCCGCTGTGGCGGCCGGGAGGGCGGCGGCGGACAGGCCGATCGCCACTCCGGGCGCCGACGCTGACTCCGTTGCCGAACGTGAGCGCCAAACCGATCCCGGCTATCACCTCATCGGCCAGGGCCGGCGTCGTTTCGCCCGATCCCTCGGAGTCGGGGAACGATTCGCCCAACGCGTCAGACGGGCCGCCGGATCGGCGCGCCTCTACGTCGGCGCGAACGTCCTGGCGACCGCCTTGATCGTGGCGCTGGCGCTGCTCGTTGGGGCAGCCGGGGCGCCCTGGCCGATTGCTCTGCTGCTGGCAGCACTTGCGCTTGGACCCGGATCTGACCTCGCCATCGCGCTCGTCAACCGCATCGCCTCCGAGGCGGTGGAGCCGGCGAGGTTCGTGCGACTCGAGCTGAAACACGGGGTGCCGACATCGCTGCGGACCATCGTCGCGGTGCCGACGCTCCTCATGAGTGGGACCGACGCCGAGGAGCAGGTCCGCAACCTCGAGATCCACTACCTCAGCAACCCGGACGGAGACGTCCGGTTTGCGCTCCTGACGGACTGGCGCGATGCGCTGACCGAGCAGGTCGACGATGACGATGACCTTCTCTCAACGGCGGTCGCCGCGGTCGAAGCGCTCAATGCGCGTCATGGCGAGGCCCCTGGCGGGGGCGCGCGGTTCCTCCTGTTCCATCGCCGTCGCCGGTGGAATGCGAGCGAGGGCCGGTGGATGGGCTGGGAGCGAAAGCGCGGGAAGCTCCACGAGCTGAATGCGCTCCTTCGCGGATCCCAGGCGACGGACTATCTCCGCTCGTCGGTGGCCTCCTCGATACCGCCGTCGGGCGTGCGCTACGTGGTGACGCTCGATGCCGATACGCGCCTCCCCCGGGGAGCGGTGGCACGCCTCGTCGGCACGATCGCGCACCCGCTGAATCGGGCAGGGCTGGACCGCCGCTCCGGACGCGTCACCCGAGGCTACGGGATCCTCCAGCCGAGGATCACGCCGACCCTGCCGACCGAGAAGGACGCCACGCCGTTCCAGCGAATCTCGTCCGGCCCGGCCGGCATCGACCCCTACGCGGCCGCGGTGTCCGATGTCTACCAGGACCTGTTCGCCGAGGGGACGTACACCGGCAAGGGCATCTATGACATTGACGCATTCGAGCAGGCCCTGGCGGAGCGCGTCCCCGAGAACGCGCTGCTGAGCCATGACCTGTTCGAGGGGACGTTTGCCCGGGCCGGCCTGGTGACCGACATCGAGCTGTTCGAGGAGTTTCC
>JANLSG010000075.1:0-9642 GCA_031362295.1 Chloroflexota bacterium | reverse complement strand
GATGCTCACCGCGCGGGACGAGGAGGTCGACAAGGTGATCGGCCTGGAGCTGGGCGCGGACGACTACCTCACCAAGCCGTTTGGGCTGCGCGAGCTCCTGAGCCGGGTGAAGGCGCTGCTCCGGCGGGCGTACGGGGATCTCGCCGATGCCGTGGGCGGTCGCGTGATCCGGCACCGCGACCTGCTCATCGACCTGGATCGGCGCCGCGTCCAGCGCGGCGACCGGCGCATCAGCCTCACGCCAACGGAGTTCGAAATCCTGCGCCACCTCGCCAGCAAGCCCGGCCGCGTCTACACCCGCGCGGAGCTGCTGGACCTGCTGCGCGACTACGAGGCGCTCGACCAGGACGAGAAGACGATCAACGTCCATGTCAGCCACCTGCGGGACAAGCTCGAGGACGACCCGACCAATCCCGCGTTCGTCCAGACGATCCGCGGCGTCGGCTACGCGTTCGCCGAGCGCTGAGAACCTGAGCGCCGCGCCCTGATCGACGGACTCGCGCCGAAGACGTTCCAGGGTCGGCTCACGCTGGCGTTCGTCGCGGTCGTGGCGGTGACCCTCGGGCTCGTGGGCCTGCTTGTCGTCAATCGCCTCGGCGCGTACTTCGACCAGCAGCAGGACGACGACCTTACGGCGCGCGCTCGCGGCGTCGCCCAGTACGTGATCCTGATCGCGGAGAGCACGGGCACCGTACGCGCCGGTCACCCGGTCGTGACGGGCGAGGGGATCGTTGACCCAGGGGTGATCACCGAGATCACCCGGGAGTCCCAGCTCCGGATCATGGCCGACCACCTCGCGCAGGCGGACATCCAGATCCGCCTCGGGCTGACGGGAACGACGTTCCGGCCGGCCGCGAACGGCACCTTCGGGGCAACGGATGAAGCGACGCCGGACGATCCCCGGCAGACGCGAGAGCAGGTCAAGAGCCAACCCGTCCTGCTCGAGGTCACGTCGGCGGCCATCCCGTATGGCGTCGAGGTCACGCTCGAGAACCCGTACACCTACCGGGCCGCGGCGATCTCCAACGTGACGGGCCTCCTCGCGGTGATCGGCCTGATCGCGCTCGCTGTCGCGGTGGTCGTGGCGGCCATGCTCACCCGGCGGATCACCACGCCGCTCCGGCGCCTCACCGAGGCAAGCCACGACCTCGCCGAGGGTGACTTCGCCCGGCGCGTCCCGTCCGATGCCATCGAGGGCGGCCCGATCGAGCTGTCCAACCTCGGCCTCCAATTCAACGCGATGGCCGAGCGGCTCCAGGAGAGCGTCGAGATCATCCGCCGGGACCGCGATCGGAGCCGCGAGTTCCTCGCCGACGTCTCGCACGAGCTGCGAACGCCGATCGCCGCCCTCCGGACGTTCAACGAGCTCCTCGTCGAGGGCGCCGCGGACGACCCGGCGGCGCGCAACGAGTTCCTCGAGACCAGCCGCGCGCAGCTGGAGCGCCTGGACTGGCTCGCCCAGAACCTGCTGGAGCTGTCCAAGCTCGATTCCGGGCTCGTCCTGCTTGACCTCCGGCGGGAGGACCTCCGCTCGTCGGTGGAGCAGGCCGTGGACCAGGCGGCGGCCACCGCCAAGCGTCGCGGCGTGGAGCTCACGATGGAACGCCCGGACGAGGCAATCCAGATCCGCCACGACCCGGTCCGGATCGGCCAGGTGGTCACGAACCTGGTCGGCAACGCGATCAAGTTCACGACGCGCGGCGGGCACGTGGACGTGCAGGTGCGCGCCGAGCCGGAGGGGTCGGCGTCGATCACCGTCGCCGATACGGGGATCGGGATCGATCCCGCCGAGCTGCCCCGGATCTTCGACCGATTCTTCCGCGGCTCTCGCGCCAGCGAGGCGCGCGGCAGTGGCAGCGGGCTCGGCTTGGCGATCGTCCGGAGCATCGTCGAAATGCACGGCGGGACCGTCGCGGTGGAGAGCCGATTGGGCGCCGGGACGACGTTCCGCGTCGTGCTGCCCGCCCAGCCCCGACCATACCCAGGCGACGACGAGCGCCGCGTGGCGGAAACTTCATCGTCACCGGCGCCGAACCTGAACCCGCAGCCCGCACCGTAGGCGACGAATGACCGAGCCGATCCCGGATTCCGATCTTCCCGCGCCCCTCGGCGAGACCGAGACCGTCGCCTATGCCCCCGAGCCCGAGCGCAGGCCCGAGTGGGCACGTTCGGCGTGGACCGATCCGGTGGCTGCGCCGCCTGCCGCGGCTGCCGCGGACGACCCCGCGCCGATCCCAACGCCGGTCATGCCCGTCGAGTCGGTCAGGCTCGAGCCGCGCGGGAGTGGCGGAGGCATCGGCACGATCATTGGCGCGGCGATCCTGTCGGCGGTGCTCGCCTCGGGCGGCACCGTCTTCCTGCTCGAGTCCACCGGCGCGCTGAACCACCAGCCCGCCGCGACCGCCGGCGCCAACCCAACCCAGGGTCCGGTTGCCATCGACGAATCCTCGGCGGTGGTGAACGCCGCAGCGAACGTCAGTCCCGCCGTGGTGCGGATCACCGCCTCCGGCGTCGCGACGGGCGTGCTCGGCTCGATCCCGGAGACCGGGGTGGGGTCCGGCGTCATCTTCGACGCGGAAGGTTGGATCCTGACGAACCGCCACGTCGTCCTCACCACCGACAAGGCGATCGCCTCGTCGCTCACCGTGGAGCTGAAGGACGGCCGCGAGTTCACGGGCACTGTTTATGGTATCGACACGCTGACCGACCTCGCCATCGTGAAAGTCGACGTGACCGGGCTGCCGGCGGCGCCGATCGGCAAGTCCGCGGACATCCGGGTGGGCCAGCTCGCGATCGCCATCGGCTCGCCGCTCGGTACGTACACGAATACGGTGACGACCGGGATCATCTCGGCCATCGGACGGACCGTCCAGATCGACGCCACCACCGACCTGCACAACCTCATCCAGACGGACGCGGCGATCAACCCTGGCAACAGCGGTGGCCCGCTCCTCGACGCTTCGGGAGCGGTCATCGGCATCAACACCGCCGTCGAACGCGACTCCACCGGCATCGGCTTTGCGATCCCGATCGACATCGCCCGCCCGATCATGGCCCAGGCCCTGGCCGGCGAAGAGCTCGCCCGCCCCTATCTCGGCATCCGCTACCAGGCGATCGACCTGAAGCTGAAGAAGGCGAAGAGCCTCACGGTCGATGCGGGCGCCCTGATCGGGCCGTTCACCGACACCACCGGCGAGGTGAAGCCGGGGATCACGCCGGGCAGCCCGGCGGAGGCAGCCGGGCTGCAGGACGCCGACATCATCCTGAAGATCGAGGAGCAGGTCATCGATGCCGAGCATCCGCTCGACGCGATCATGACCAGCTACGGGCCCGGCCAGGTCGTGAGGATGACCGTCCTCCGCGGAACCTCCGTCATGTCGATCAGCGTGACGCTGGGTACTCGCCCGGACGGGCTCTAGCCCGCGACGCGCCCGCAGCTCACCCCTCGCGCACCCGGCGGATCGCGACGCCGGCGTAGGCGAGCTGGCCGCCGAGCCGCACCTGGGGCTTGCGCACGCGGACCACCACTTCCTGGACCTGCGCGTGCCCGCCGAGGACCTCGTGGGCGATCGCCTCGGCGAGGGCCTCGATGAGGTTGAACGTGGTCGACTCGACCACCTGCTTCGTGACCTGGTAGACCTCGCCGTAGTCGACCGTTCGCGTCAGGTCGTCGTCGAGGCCGGCGGGCTGCACGTCGAGGACCAGCTCGACATCTACCTCGAACCGCTGGGCCTCGACCTTCTCCCACTCCGCGACACCGTGGCGCGCCTGGAAGACCATGCCGGAGAGGACGATTCGATCGCTCATGCGGGGCCATCGTGCCATGTGCCGCGGACGATCGCGTCGGCCATCCGTGCGGCTCGGACGTTGGCCCGGACGTCGTGGACACGCACGACGTCCACGCCCGCCGCGACGCCAAGTGCGGTCGTGGCGAGCGTCGCCTCGAGGCGCTCTTCAGGGGGCAAGTCCAGGACCTTGCCAAGCGTCGACTTGCGCGACGTCCCGAGGACGATCGGGCGGCCGAGGACGTGCAGCTCGGAGAGGTCGCGCAACAGCTCGAGGTTCTGTTCCGCGGTCTTGCCGAATCCGATACCGGGGTCGATCAGGACGTTCGCGGGGACGACACCAGCCGAGACGGCCCGCTCGATCGCCCGGCGCAGGTCATCGACGACCTCCGGGACCAGCCGGTCGTAGCGCGGCTCGGCGCGGTTGTGCATCAGGATGATCGGGACGGTGCGGGCCGCGGCGATTCTCGCCAACGCGCCGCCCTCCGCGACCCCCCAGACGTCGTTGATGGCGTCGGCACCGGCCTCGAGCGCGGCCTCGGCGACCGCGGGCTTGGTCGTGTCGATGGTCAAGGGCATGTCCGGCAGGGCCATTCGAACCGCGCGGATTACGGGCACGACCCGGCGCAGCTCCTCCGCCTCGCCCACCGCGGCGTGACCCGGACGCGTGGACTCACCACCGATGTCCAGCAGGTCCGCGCCCTCGTCGGCCATCGCGCGCGCCTGCGCCACGGCCGCGGCGATGGCGTCTCCTCCCGAGAGGAGGCCGTCGCCGGAGAACGAATCCGGCGTGACGTTGAGGATGCCCATCACGAACGTGCGCCCGCCCCAGTGGAACGTACGCGGGCCGATCCGTGTCGTGCCGAGATCCGTCATGTGCCGGGAGCCTCCGGGTCGCGCAGCCTCGGGTCGTCGAACCAGCGGCGACGCGCCTCGCCGACGAGGTACAGCGAACCAGCGACAACCACCGGCCCGACCGCCCCATCGAGCGCCCGATCGAGCGCCGTCGCGACGTCCGCGACCATCGTGATCGTCGCATCGGGCCGGATCGCGCGCCAGCGGCGACCCAGCTCCGTCGCGGGCATGGCCCGCTCCCCCGGCACCTGGGTCGCGATGATCCGGGCGCCCCGGAGCGCGGGCGCGGCGTCGAAGGCCTGGATGATCCCGTCGACGTCCTTGTCCGCCATCGAGCCGTGGACGAGCGTGAGCGGCGGCGGCGTGGCCTCGTCGCCGCCGGCGAGGTACGGCCGGAGGTCGTCCAGCGCCTGCGCGAGCGCCGCGGCGCCGGCCGGGTTGTGGGCGCCGTCCAGGAGCACCTCGTGCCCGTCGACCTGGAGGAGCTCCAGGCGGCCCGGCCACGTCGCCGTCGCGTAGCCGCGTCGGCGGGCCGCTGCGTCAACGTGCGCGATTCCCGCGCCGCCCAGCGCGTCCAGCACGGCGTCCGCCACGCCTGCGTTCTCGGCCTGGTGCCGTCCCCGAAGCGAGACCCGTGTCGGGCCAAGCGCACCGATCTCCACCGACAGGCCGTCACGGTCCCAGCCGAGGATGCGCGGCGGCGCGACCTCCGTGAGTGGCGCTCCGACCCGCCGAGCGCGGCGACGGATGACGTCCAGCCCTTCGCCGGTCGCGCCCGTCACCGCGCGATCGCCGCGCTCGATGATCGCGGCCTTCTCACGGGCAATCGCCGGGATCGTGTCGCCAAGCCAGGCCATGTGATCCAGGGCGACGTTCGTGATCGCCGCTACGCCGCCGTCCCAGGCATGCGTCGCGTCCAGGCGTCCACCGAGCCCAACCTCGACGAGCGCGACCTCCACCCGCTCCTCGGCGAACCAGCGAAACAGCATCGCCGTCATGAGCTCGAACTCCGTGGGCGGGCCGTGTCGCCTGGCGACACCATCGGCTGCGACCAAGACCTCGCCCACGAGGCGCGTGAACGTCACCGGGTCGATGGGCCGGCCGTCGATCTCCAGCCGCTCCCGGTAGCTCACCAGGTGCGGCTTGGGCGTCGTGCCGGTGCGGATGCCCGCGGCGCGCAGGGCGCTCGAAGCGAGGGCGAGGACGCTGCCCTTGCCGTTCGTGCCACCGATCAGCGCGCCTCGCAGCTCGAGCTGCGGATCGCCGAGGACCTTCAGGAGTGCGCGTGTTCGTCCCAGCCCCAGCCGCACGCCAAATCGGCCGCGATCCGCGAGCGCCGCGACCGCGGCGTGATACCCGGCCGCGACGGACGACGTTGCCGGCGAGCCCGATGGGCTCAATGGGCGCTGAGCTCCTCCTCGTAGAACACGCACTGATTGAAGCGCGGCGAGAGGCACACGTCGTTGACGTAGCTCTGCTCGAGATGGACACCGCCCCGCAGCTGGCAGCGCGACACGACGCTGTCCTGACGGACGATGCCCTTCAACAGGTGCGGCGCGTGGATCGGCAGGGCGCCCCGCGCGCCACTGACGTAGAAGTGCGGACACACGTTGCGGCGAAGGTTCGGCAGCCCGAAGGCGCGGGTACGAGCCGGATCGCCGGCCGGTCCGCCGCCGATCGTGACGCCGAACCGTCGATCGCCGGGACGCCCCGCCTGGGAGCTCACGAGCCGGTCCGGAACATCCTGTCCGCCGGGCGCGGGAACGGTCGAGACTCGCGAGATCGGACCGAGGCCGAAGGCCGGGCGCCCGCTCACTCGGGCCCCGCGACCCGTCTTGGGACCGCCAGGCTGCACAGGATCCCCCACTCCAACCGCGACTCCATCGCCGCGCCGCCCCAGCGTACACCGCAGCGTCCTCCGGCCGTGGCGTGCGACGATAGGGCCAGATGACGACCCGCCGCGGCTCGCACGTTCGCCCCCGCCCGCCATCCAGCGTCCGTACGCAGCCGGTGAAGGTCGCCGCGCCGGACCGTCGGCGCGTCCGCCAGCATCGCGGACTGGATGCCCGTCGAAAGCGCCCGCCACTCGCGACCCGGACGCTCCTCGGGCTGTCTATCGTGGCGCTCGCGGCAGCCGCGTTCGTCGCGGCAAGCGGCGGGATGGGCCCGGTGCTGACGACCCTGGGCGCCGGCATCGGCTCCGCGTTCGGACGCCTCGCGGCGACGCCGATGCCCTCGGCCACCAACCTGATCGTGACGGATTCGCCGATCCTTGCAGCTCCGGAGCAGCCCTATACGAACGAGGCGTTCGTCGACCTGATCGTGAACGTGCCCCAGGAGATCGTCGGCGACCCGGGCGCCAAGGTCCGCATCTACCTCGCCCTGGAGGGCCTGGAGGCCGCGCCGGTCGTCGACGTCCGGGTCGAGACGACGAGCCGGCTGATCATCCCGTTCGAGCTCACGGCAGGCCGGAACGACATCTCGGCGACCCTGTTCCGGGGCTCGGAGGAATCAGATCAATCGCCGATCGTCACCTATATCCTCGATCAGGAGCCACCCAAGTTCACGGTCACATCACCCAAGAACGGCGCGGCCGTGGACACGTTCGAGGTCACCATCAAGGGCACGACGCAGGCTGGCACCAGCCTCGTGGCGGTCAACACGGGCAACGCCACGTCGATCTCGTCGGTCGCCGCCAAGGACGGCAAGTTCGAGTTCGGGATGCTCCTGGATCCCGGCACGAACCAGATCACGATCACCGGCACGGACCCCGCCGGCAACGTTGGCGAGGCAAAGCTGAAGCTCATCCAAGGGTCGGCGAAGATGGGCGTCCGGCTGACGGCGTCGTCATACCGGATCTCCGTCGCGAAGCACCCGGCCTCCATCCAGCTGGTCGTGCTCGTCACGGATCCGTCCGGCGCGCCGCTCGCCGGTGCGCACGCATTCTTTACGCTCCAGATCCCGGGCCTCTCCCCGATCTCCAACGAGCTCGTGACGAACGGCGATGGTCGTGCCGTCTTCACGACGCCCCTTGTCGGTGCGCTCTCCACCGGTGGCGGCCTAGGCACCGTCCTCGTGACCTCCGGCCTCTACGGCACCTCGACCGACCGCGTGACGCTGACCTTCGTCAAGTAGCGCCCAACGCGCCGCCGGCGTGACGGCCGGGCAACGCGCAGCTACCATCGGCAACGAAATGTGGCACTGCCCGCACTGCGGCGCTCCACAGGCAGAGACGGCTCGCTGCTGGGTCTGCCGCCGTTCATCGACCACTTGTTCGACTTGTCGCCACTTCCGGCCTTCGCTCGCAGCCGACCTGGGCTACTGCGCGCTCGATCGCCAGCGGCGTCCACTGACCGGTCGCGAGCTGCGTGGCTGCTGGGCCGAGCGACCCTTGACCGGCGCGGACCAGGGCAAGCCGCGTACCGCCGAAGCAGCCGTTACTGGGCGCCAGCCGGGTGTCCCGATTCGTGGATTCGTCGCCCTCGACGAAATCGCTGTCGAGCTCGGCGGGCCGCCGACGATTGCCGCACCGGCAGCACTCGCGGCAGACACCTGGGATGCCCGCACCAGCCTCTTCGGCGAGGTGGAGCGCTAGCGCCGACGCCTCAGGCGGGACACGTCGCTGCAGGCTGCTCCACGACCGTGAGATCGATCTGCGTGAGCGGCGCGCGGACCGAATCAGGCGCCGGGTCCTGGGCAACCACGATCGAGGCGGGGTCGTTGGGCCCGGAGACCGAACCGAGGGCGAAGCCGTCGATCTGGATCTCGGCCTGCGCCTGGGCGAGGAGTACGCATCGGTAATCGCCGACGATGAGCATCTCGGGCGTCGGCACGGGGGTCGGCACGGGCGTCGGGACTGGTGTGGGGACGGGGGTGGGTGTCGGCACGGGAGTCGGGGCGGGCGTCGGCGAGGGCTCGGGGCCCTTCGAAATCACGTAATCGATGCTCGTCCCGGGCAGGACCACCTGATTCGGACCGGGCGTGTGGCCCACCACGGAGCCGATCGGGAAGAACGCGTCGAACTCCTCGGATCGCACTCCGACCTTGAGGCCGGCCGCTGCGATCAGGTTGACGGCGTCGGCCTCGACGCGACCCCGGAGATCGGGGACGGCCACGCCCGTCGGGCTGATCGCCATCGTCAGCGAGATGACGGAATCCTGGTCGACCGTCGCGCCCTCGGCAGGATCCTGCTTGGTGACGGTGCCAACAGCCGCGGTCGTGCTTTGTTCGAAGGCGACCTGCTCCACCTTCAGCTTGAGCGTCGTGGCGGCCTGCCGAGCCTCCTCGAAGGTCATCCCCACGAGTGACGGCACCTTCACCTGCGGCGCCGGCGCTGCCGCGGGTCCGGAGACGAGCTTCATCACCGCGAACGCCGCCAGGGCGAGGATAACGACGGCGAGGATGCCGCTGACCCACACCCACGGTGATGTTCCCCGACGCTCTTCGATGTCCTCGAGGTCGTCGCCCGGCGGCGGAACGCTGCCGGTTGGCGGAACCCGTCGCGCCGCGTATGCATCGCTTGGATACTGGATCCTCGCGTCCGGGTTGGGTCGGGCGACGCCCGCGGCGAGCGTCGGCGCGGCACCCGCAGCGGCACCTGCCGCCGCCCCGGGGGCGACGGACCCAGGCGCGCCCGCGGCACCGGCCGCTCCAGCTGCCGCTCCCGCACCGGCTGCTGCGCTCCGGCCGCGAATGCTGTCTGCGCCACGTTCCTCCCCGAGGAACATCTCCAGCGCCTCCGCCATGTCGCCGGCGGACGCGAAGCGGCCTTCGGCAGTCGGGGCGAGCGCCTTCCGATCGAGTGCCACGAGGGTCGGCGGAATGCCGCCGTGCACCGTCGAGGGGCTCGGGACGGCACCGGTCAACCGAGCCGTCGCGATTGCGGCCGCGGTATCGCCGGTCCATGGCCGACGGCCGGTCAGCAGCTCGAACAGCACGATGCCGAGGCTGTAGATGTCCGACGCGGGCGTCGCGAGCTCGCCGCGCGCCTGCTCCGGGCTGA
>JANLSG010000064.1:0-14424 GCA_031362295.1 Chloroflexota bacterium | reverse complement strand
CGCGGCCAGCTCGCCCCGAACGACGCGAAGCGCGATCGCGGCCACGCGACCCTCCCACTCCGGCGTGCCCGTCGTCTCGACGCTGCCCTCCGGCGTATGAGCCGGCGCTGTCTTGAAGCGCCGGTCGACCACCCCCTCCAGCCACTTTCGGAGCGGCGTGAAGACCGAGGCGAGGATCAGCGTCGAGATGACGATCGCGGCGTCCGACCGATCGTTGGTGACCGCCTGGAAGACACGCTGGAGCAACGCCACGACCGCGGCGTACAGGCCGGCAACGATGGCCGTGAGGGGTACGTAGACGAGCGTCCGGTTGATCAGCCGGTCGATCTCGTAGAGGTGGTATCGGGTGACGGCGATGCCCACCGAGATCGGGACCAGGAGCAGCCCAAACGATGCAACCAGCAGGGTCGCGGGGCCGCCCAGGCCAGGCAGGAAGGACAGCATCAGCGGGAGCGCCGCCAGAAGCACGGCCACGACGAACCAGCGTGCCTGCTGGCGTTCGACGAGCGTGCCGCGGCGATAGCGCACGATCACGGCCCCGACGCCCAGGGCCGTCATCGACGTGATCCCCACCGCCACCGCGAGATATCCCAGCGGTAGCACGAACGGTGGGAGCCCCTCGATCCCGATCGGGTTTCGATCATGGAGTGGCCCCGAGACGACTGTCGGTGTGACGAGCTGCACCAACGACCCGATTCCAATGAGGACCAGCAGCACGGCAACCGGCCAGCGCCAGCGTGATGACGGCAGCCGCCCGTCGGGAAACACGATCGCGAGGAGCGGCAGGATCGCGACCACGCCGGGCCCGACGGTGACTGGTCCGAGGAGCAGGAGCAGCTGGTTCAGCGACGAATTCGGGTTCGCCATGGTCAGGCTCCCGCCGACCATGTACCCGAACGGGACGAGCACGAACAGCACACCGCCCGCAAGGAGAACCGCCCCGATGCGACCAGCCCCCGGTCGCCCCGCCAGCAAGGCGCCAACGGTCGCATACCCGATCGTGATGGCACAGAAGGCCGTGAGCGCCAGGCCCACGATCAGGATGTCGGTGACGCCGGGCGCCGCCGTGTCAGGGGCCGAGGCCGCCATCGCGGACAGGTAGTCGGTCTGGAAGGCAACCCACAGGATCCCGAGACCCATCAGCAGCGTCGCGAGCCACAGGAACGCGGCGAGGTACGTGACCCATCGAGGCGTCGTCGCGCGCACTTGCGTCACGGGAGGACCGTTGCCCGGGTCCGCGGCGGACCGTGCCGGCCGGCGTCGCGCATGTGCACCTTCAGACGAAGGGGTGGTACCGCATATCGGATTCGAACCGATGATCTCCGCCTTGAGAGGGCGGTGTCCTGGGCCTCTAGACGAATGCGGCACGGACGGCGCGCGGAGAGGTTACCTCCGGGCCGGGCGGAATATTACCAGCCCAGACGGCGACCGCCGGTCAGAGGCGATGGGCCTCGAGGAACCCGCGGATCGCGTCGGCGACCTGCGTGTAGCCCTCCTCGCCGAGGATCAATCCGTAGTGCGAGTGCGCGCCGAACGGCTCGAACTCCGCACCGAGCCAGGTCGCGAGCCGCTCCGCCGCGTCGAGCGAGACGACGCGATCGATGCCGCCACCGATCACCAGGCGCGGCACGTCGGCGAACTTCGACGGATCGATCTTCACGCCGCGCAGCATCGTCCGCCGGGCACGGCCGGATTCGTGCGGCTTCTGGCCCATCATGTGCTGGACCCGGAACACGTCGGCGAGGGTCAGGTCCGGGCGGTCGCGCTGCAACTTCTCGGGCAGCGTGGCCCAGCCGAGTAGCGACGGCCCAAACAGCTCCGGCACCTCGCGAATGTGATGCGGCTCGGTGGGCTCGCGGATGTCGCCGGGCAGCTCCGGCGCGATGAGCACGAGGCCGCTCACCGGGTGCCGCTCGGCCGCCTTGAGCGCCAGCAGCCCGCCCATCCCGTGGCCGACGGCGACGACCGACGGCCCGAGTCGCTCGTATGCCGCCCCCACGTCCTCGACGAACGACTCGAAGGACAGCTCCGCCGGATCTGCCGTCTGGCTCCAGTGGTGGTTGCGCAGGTTGAGCGCATGGCCCTCCCAGCCCCGACCGGCGAAGTAGCCGAGATAGCGCTCCCAGGCCCACGACCCGCCGAGCTCGCCGTGGATGAACAGCAGCGGCTTCCGCCGCGATCGCCGCTCCGGCAGCCACGACTCGATGTACAGGCCGCGCTCGTGCAGCTCGATCTCGTCCTTGCGGACGGGCCGGCTTGCGGCCGGTGGCAGCGTGGCGTCGGGCGACGAGGGCATCGATCCTCCGGGCGGCTATTCGAGCGGGTTGATGACCAGGCCGGTCAGGGCCTTCGGATAGATGTACGTGCTCTTCTGGGGCATGACGTCGCCATCAGCTGCGACGGCGACGATCTCGGCGGCGGGCGTCGGGTCGAGCAGGAGCGCCGCCGACGCCGCCAGCGAACCCGTGGGGGCCCGGCCTTCATCGATCCAGGCGATCGCTTCGGCGGCGGACATCGTAAACGCGATCCGGCCCTCTGCCACGGCGGCAGGATCGATTCCCGCCAGGCGCTCGATGGCCACGGAGGCGAGGGTCACATCAAGCCGCCGGACGGCCGAGCCGCCGGCGGGCAGCCACGGGGCGAACGCACCAAGGCGAGCGTGCAAGATCGCGCCGCCATCCCGCGTCCACAGCCCGAACCGGCCCTCGCCCCCGGGCGCCTCCGAACCGGCCCCGAAGGCCGCGAGCAGCCGCTCCGCGCCGACGCCCGATTCGACCTCGAACAGCTCGGGCAGGCGCGCGACGAGATTCGTTACCGCCGCGACCTCGAGGCCCAGCAGCACCCGGTGCGTCGGCAGCACGGTGAGCGCGCCCTCGACCGGCTCCAGGATCAGCATCAGGACCTCCGCCCACGCCGGGGCATCCTCCAGCACGAGGCCCTGGCGCCGCTCGTTGGCATAGCGCAGCGCGGTCTCATAGCGGTGGTGCCCATCGGCGAGCGTGATCGGTCCCGCACCGAGTGCCGCGCAGATCGCCTCGACGTCCGCGTCGCCCGCGTCGCTCTCGCCGACCGGGGCGAGCCACAGGCGATGCCCCACGCCGTCATCGTCGACGAGTGCCGCGACGGGCGAGGTCCCGGCAACCGCGCGCAGCCACTCGGCGACACGCCCGGACCGGTCCTCGCCGATGCCCACGACCGGGCTCGTGTTCGCGCCCGTCGCCCGGAGCAACCGGTACCGGTCCTCGCGCGGCTCGGCGAGCGTGCGCTCGTGCGCCCGAATCCCCGATGACGCTCCGAACGGCTCCAGGACGACGCGGGCGAAGACCCCTCGGCGCGTGGCGTTCCGCTCCGGACCTGGGATCGTGTACGCCTGCTCGTAGGGATACAGGGCGGGCCGAGGGTCGCGGTGCAGCGTCCCATCCGTGCGCCAGGTGGACACCAGCCGCGCGGCGCGTCGGTAGCGCTCGTCCGGCGGGTCACCTGCGTCCTCCTCCGGCAGGTCCAGTCGGACCACGTTCCGCGGGTCGCGCGCGAGGAGCTGTCGATGTCGATCGGGGCCAATGACGTCGTACGGGGGCGCCACGACAGCCGAGAGGTCGTCGACCTGCTCGCGGGAGTAGCGCAGCGCGCGGAACGGGCGGATCGTCGGCACGGGCCGGAATCGTACGATAGGCAGGCCTGCGCAACTTCTGGAGGCCTCCCGGCGTCGTTGGGTTCGGCCGCCGGCTCATCCGGGAGTCCGCGCGGCCGCCAACCTCCAGCCGCCAGCACCGAGGAGACCACGTGCCGCATCGGCGTCCAGCGCAGCCCGCGCGGTCGCATGGCCGGCGGATCCTGCTTCGGCTCGCCGCGCTGCTGGCCGTCGTCGCGGTCGCAGCCGGGCCGCTCGCCCTGAGCGGTGTCGCAGCGGGCGGTCTCACGATGAACGCCCGGATCCTGCTCCAGGGCCACGCGCGCGTCGGGAGCTGGGCGGCGATCGAGGTGGACCTCCAGAACGACGGGCCGGGCATCGTCGGTGAGCTGCGGATGGACGGCGGCGCCCAGAGCACCGCCCGGTATTCGATGGCCGTCAGCCTCCCGACGGGCTCGCATCAGAAGTACGTCCTGCACGCCCAACCGCCTTCGTTCGGACAGAACGTCAAGGTCGACCTCATGGCGAACGACCAGGTCGTGGACAGCGCCACGGTCGCCTACCTCGTCCACGAATCGAATCAGCTCGTGGTCGGCGTGCTCGCGGAACGCCCGGCGGGGATCATCGGCGGCCTCAAGCTCCCCGCGAATGCGTTTGGGATCGCCCCGGCGATCCTTCCGCTCACGCTCGCCGACCTGCCCGAGCGCGCGGAGGGCTGGGGCGTCCTGGACCGGCTCGTATGGCAGGACGTCGATAGCAACCAGCTCACCATCGACCAGCTGAGCGCGCTCCGGCGCTGGATCGCCGCGGGCGGTCGCCTGGTCATCGTCGGCGGCAGCGCCGGCATCGCGACGCTCTCCGCGTTCCCGGATGACCTCCTGCCGTACCGGCCGGCGGCCACCCTGGACATCGATCCGTCCAGCCTCCTCTCGGTCATCGGGCCGCTGCCTGATGGCGCGACCGACCTCCCGGCGATGGCAGGTGCCCTGGTCCACGGGCGCGCCCTCGCGACCTCCGGGGACCGCGCGGTCGCGGCCGAGCTCACGTACGGCAACGGTCGCGTCACGATCCTTGGCTTCGATCCGACGACGGGGTGGCTAGCAAAGAGCGCGAACGCCCAGGCGCTCTGGCGAGGCGTGTTGCCCGACAGGATCGGCGATACCGGGGTGCTGGTCGAGGACAGCCAGCTGGTCCAGGCCGTCTACCAGCTGCCGGCGCTCGCGCTCCCGCCGACCTCCGGGCTGCTCGTGATCATCGGCGCGTACATCCTGATCATCGGGCCGATCAACTACCTGATCCTGAAGCGCCTGGACCGGCGCGAGCTGGCGTGGGTGACGATGCCCGCGCTGGTGCTCGCGTTCGCGGCCGCGTCCTTCGGCTACGGATCGTTCCTGCGCGGGACGGACGTCGTGGTCAACGAGGTCGCGATCGTTCGCGGCGCACCCGACGCCACAGAGGCCAGCGCGCAGGTCTACTTCGGCATCTTCTCGCCGACCCGGGCCACGTACCAGGTCCAGCTCCCCCAGGGCGCGCTGCTCGCGGCGCCCCTCAACGCCAACATGTTCGGGGATGTCAGCACGACGACGCTGGACATCCTCCAGGGGACCGGCCCGGAGCGACCCTCCGCGGTGCGCAACCTGTCCGTGGGCACCAGCTCGTTGCGGGTCGTGCGCGCGCAGCTCCCCGTCAGCGCGCCGCGGATGAAGGTGTCGCTGACGCTTGCGGGTGGCGTGCTGACCGGAACGTTCGAGAACGCGTCCGACGAGAATCTCGAGGGCGTCGCCGTCGTGCTGGGCAGCTCCGTGTCCGTGCTCGGTGACGTCGCCGCACGCACCACGAAGCAGGTCAAGGTGACCATCCAGTCCAATCCGTTCTTCAGCTCCCTTGCGGACCAGGTCGTCGGGACCCCCTTCGACACGACGACCGACGAGAGCATCCGCCGGGCGACGCGGTACGCGATGGTCAACCAGCTCACTTACGACCCATCTGGCTCCTTCGGAGGGGCCCTGCAGGCCGATCAGGCCGTGGTCCTGGCCTTCGGCCGGAACCAGGTGCTGGACCTGTCGATCGGCTCCGAGCAGCCCCGCCGGAACGGCAACGTCCTGTACTACGTGCCCGTCGGGATCAACTTCAACGGCGCGGTCACCTTCTCGGGCGATCTCATTCGGGCGACCGCGCTCGACAGCGACGCCCAGTTCTTCTCCAAGGAACGCCAGTTCCTGAGCATGGGCCTGGGCAAGGCCACCATCGCCTACCGACCGATCCCATTCGAGGGGACATTCACGGTTCGCGAAGTTCGCTTCACCCTTGGCGCCGGGGGCGGACTCGGACCAGTCGCGGGCGGAAAGGCCGTCTCGCCGCTGCCGAGCATCCCCGTCACCTGCACCGATTTGCTGAACACCGAACCGAAGGGCTGCCTCGCACCGCGGGTCGACTTCCTGCCCGAGGTGGAGCTCTTTGACCGCACGGGGGGCGGTGCGTGGATCAGGCTGCCCCAGCTGGCCTCGGAGGCGAGCTACACGATCACCGACCCGGCCCGCTACGTCGATCCGGCCACCGGGCAGGTGCTCGTCCGCTTCGTGAACGACAATCCGCAGGGCGGTGCCCAGTTCACGTTCCAGCTCGCCCTCGAGGGGACGGTCGAATGAGTGCGATCGTGGAGACCACCGGGCTCGTCAAGCGCTACGACAACACGGTCGCGGTCGCTGGCGTCGACCTGTCCGTGGAGGCCGGTGAGATCTTCGGCCTCGTGGGGCCGAACGGCGCAGGCAAGACGACCATGCTTCGGATGCTCGCGACGCTCCTCGCCCCGACATCGGGCGACGCCCTGATCGCCGGCGAATCGGTTCGCCGGAACCCACAGGCAGTGCGTCGCGTCCTCGGCTACATGCCGGACGCGTTCGGGGTGTACGACGACATGAAGGTCTGGGAATACCTGGACTTCTTCGGTCGCTGCTACGGCCTCGGGCCTGCGCAGCGCAAGCGGATGATCGGCGACCTCCTGGAGCTCGTGGACCTCGGCGCGAAGCGCGATGCCTACGTCAGCAGCCTGTCGCGCGGCATGCAGCAGCGACTCTGCCTCGCGCACGCCCTCGTCCACGATCCCAAGGTCCTGCTCCTCGACGAACCCGCATCCGGCCTGGATCCGCGAGCGCGGGTCGAGCTGCGCGAGCTGCTGCGCGAGCTGCGCAACCTCGGCAAGACGATCCTAATCAGCAGCCACATCCTCCCGGAGCTGGAGGAGCTGTGCACGTCCGTTGCCATCGTCGATCGCGGCCGCGTCCTGGCCGCCGGAACGATCGCGGAGATCGGCCAGAAGCTGCGCCTCGGCGAGGTGCTGCGCATCCGCGTGCTGGGCGGCGAGGACAGCGTCGACACGGCGCGCGTCTGGTTCGCTGAACAGACGGACGTCGCCTCCGCGACCGTCGACGCCTCCGGCCAGATCGAGATCGGGTTCCGCGGCGACGAGACGGCGGCGGCCGCGCTCCTTGCCGCCGCGATCCGGGCGAAGATCGCCGTCGCCAGCTACTCGCCCGCCGCTACCGACCTCCAGGAGCTGTTCCTCCAGGTCACCGACCGCGACGAGGCCATGCGCGCCGACGGGATGCACGAAGGAGCCGCCGCATGAGCACGATCGCGAGTCGGCTCTCGCTTCGCGGCAGGGTGCCGACCCTGCGCTTCTCGTCCGGGATCGTCGCAATCATCGTGAAGGAGCTGCGCGGTCGGATGCGCGGCCGCCGGGCATTCATCATCCTCACGCTGTACGTCCTGCTCCTCGCGGCATTCGCCTGGATGTCCCAGCAGATCCACCAGGAGCTGATTGCCGGCTTCTCGTCGTACGGGGGTCAGGCGACGTTCGCGTCGGCGAGCGTCGGGCGCGGCATCTTCGCCGACCTGCTCATGCTCCAGACGCTCATGGTCGCGGTGCTCGCTCCGGCGGCCACGGCCGGCGCGATCAGCAGCGAGCGCGAGCACCAGACGCTGGAACTCCTCGCGGTGACCCCGATCTCGTCCTTCTCGATCGTCGTTGGCAAGCTGATGAGCGCGCTCGCCTGGGTGTTCGTGCTCGTCCTCGCCTCCATCCCCGTGACCGCACTGGTCTTCGTCTTCGGTGGCGTGGCGCCGGACGACGTCATCCGCGGCTATGTCGTCCTGCTCGCGACCGTGATCGGGCTCGGCTCCATCGGCATCTTCTTCTCCGCGCTGACGCGGAGGACCGGCGCCTCCACTGGCCTCACCTTCGTCGTCGTCATCGCCCTGGTCCTCGGCTCGCAGTACCTCTTCGACTTCCTGTCCAAGACCGCTGACATCGGCTCGAACGGGCTGCGAACTCCGCCGTCGGAGGCGATCCTGTATCTCGATCCCTTCGTCGCCCAGGCGGACGTGGCGTGCGGGACGGAGGATGGCTCCTTCGGCACCTCGTGCAGCCTGCTGTCAGGGATCCTCGGGTCTGGAGACGGGACCTTCCCGCCCGGAATCGACCCGACCAAGCCCACTCTCGGTGGCGTACCGAACGTGGGGCGGGGCGGGGTCTTCATCGGCGGCGTCAGCGACGACGGCACGGCTCCCGCGATTCAGCCGCTCATCGGGATCCTCGGGAACCCAAATGCCGAGGTCAACGTCAACGCGGCGGTGACGGACCCATTCCGTGACCGCTTCTGGCCGAAGACGGTCATCAGCTTCCTCGTCCTCGCCGTGATCCTCACCACCGCATCGGTCCAGTTCGTCACTCCAACGCGCCGCTGGCGTCCGAGCCTGCCGGGCCCCGTGCGCCGCCTCATCCGCAGGAGGAGCGCCCCGTGACATCCCGATTCCGCCTCCGCCGCCCGAAGCTGGGATTTCGCGCGCCCTGGCGCGGCAATGACCGTGACGATTCCGCCCAATTCGTGCCGGTTGACCCGCGGGCGGCGATCGCCGGTCCGCTGCACCCGGACCTGCTCGCGATCCGCCGGCTCCTCCGGCCGCATGGCCGGCGCCTGTGGCTCCGGCGCATCGTCCGCCGCGGCTGGCTCGTGATCGCGGCGGTGGTGCTCGCCGAGCTCATCCTGTGGACGCTCGCGCGCCTCATGCCCATCGAGGTCGCCCCGACCCTCGCCGCCATCATCCCGTCACTGGGCGGACTCGCACTGCTCGTGCTCGCCGTCGGCTCCCGCCCGAGCCTCGGCGAGACGGCAATCGCCGTCGACCGGGAAGGTGGGTTGGGCGATCGCGCGGCGAGCGCGCTCGCCCTTGCGGTCGCGTTCCCGGATATCGCGGGGACGGGCGCCGCCGCCGCAGGCCCGGACGACACCGAATCCACCGATCCCGACGCCGAGCGTCGCGGGTTCGTGCTGCGCCAGCGCCGCGACACCCTTGCCGCGCTGCGCTCGACCCCAGCCAACCTGTTCCGACCGCGCTTCTCGCGGCGGCCCGCCGTCGCGACCCTCGTCGCGCTGATCGCGCTCGCGCCGGTCGTCCTCCTGCCGAACGTCCAGAACATTGCGATCGCGCAGGCACGGGAGGTGCGCGAGGAGGCGAAGGCCCAGGCGGACCGGCTCGACCAGCTTGCGGACGAGCTCGAGAACAAGGGCGCCTCCGCGGACGATCCGCGGACACGGCTCGCGAAGGAGCTGCGCGACCTCGCGAAGCAGCTGCGCGAGAACCCGGACCAGCTGGATGCCAACCTCGCCAGGCTCGGCTCCATTGAGGCGGCGCTCCGCGCGCAGCTGGACCCGGCGAACGAACAACGAGCCGCGGCGCTGTCCGCGCTGAGTCGCTCGCTGTCTCGCGCCGCCACCGGCAACGCCAAGGCCAACCCCGACGGCGATCCGAAGAAGGCTGCCGAGGACGTCAAGGCCGCCGCCGACAAGGTGGACGAGATGACGCCCGATGAGCAGAAGGAGCTGGCTCGCCAGCTGACGGCGCTCGAAGGCGCGGCCAGCCAGGCCGGCGGCGCTGCCAGTCAGGCGCTCCGCGATGCGGCCCAGAGCCTCGCCCAGGGCGACAAAGTGTCCGCGCAGGCGGCACTCGACAAGCTCGCCGATGCGCTCGGCGCCGCTTCTGATCGTGTCGCCACGAACCGGGACCTGACCTCGGCGGCCAACCAGTTGCAGGACGCACGACGCGACCTCGCCAACGCCGGCCAGCAGGGCACCGGGCAGCAAGGCACGGGCCAGCAGGGCCAGGGCCAGCAAGGTCAGCAGGGTCAGGGTCAAGGCCAGCCGGGCGCGAGCCAGGGCACCGGCCAGGGTCAAGGCCAGGGGCAAGGTCAAGGTCAAGGTCAAGGTCAGGGTCAGGGTCAAGGTCAGGGTCAAGGCCAGGGGCTAGGTCAAGGTCAAGGCCAGGGTCAGGGTCAAGGCCAAGGGCAGGGTCAAGGCCAGGGTCAAGGTCAGGGCCAGGGTCAGGGCACCGGCTCGATCGGTGGCGGCGGCTCGAACGCCGCGTACCTCGGCTCCGGCTTCGGCGGCACGACCAACCTGGGCGGGCCGGTCAACCCGAACCGTCCGTCCACCCTGGGTGGCGACCTGACTGACATCTTTGCGCCGTTCGGCCGCATCGGGCAGCCGGGCGATCCTTCGTACATCTCCGGCTCCGGCGGCGATGGGCAGGTCAGCCAGGGAAACCAGCAGGGCGCCGGCATCGATCCCGGCTCGTATGTCAGCTACCAGCAGGTGTATGCGCAGTTCCAGCAGTTCGCGCAGACGACGCTGGACCGCGGCTACCTGCCGTTGTCCGTGCGTGACTTCGTGCGCGACTACTTCAGCTCGCTCGACCCGAGCCAGTGACCGCCAGTCGGTCGACGGAGGCAGCCATGAACACCACCTCGACGGCGACCGACGCCGCGATCCCGCACATCGCGCCGGAGGCATTCGCGGAGCGCGCGGCGGCCATCGAGCGCGAGGTCGGCACGGTTATCGTCGGCCAGCGCGAGCTCGTGCGCCAGACCCTCACGGGCCTGCTGGCGAACAGCCACGTCCTCCTGGAGGGCGTGCCGGGCCTGGGCAAGACGATGCTGGTGCGGACGATCGCCGACGTCATCGACTGCACGTTCAGCCGGGTCCAGTTCACGCCGGACCTGATGCCCGCAGACATCACCGGCACGAACATCCTGGTGGAGGAGGGCGGGCAGCGCGTCTTCAAATTCCAGTCCGGCCCGATCTTCGCGAACCTCGTCCTCGCCGACGAGATCAACCGCGCCACGCCCAAGACGCAGTCGAGCCTGCTCGAGGCGATGCAGGAGCACCAGGTCACCGTCGCGCGCAACCGCTACAAGCTGGAGCCGCCGTTCTTCGTCCTCGCGACCCAGAACCCGCTCGAGATGGAGGGCACCTATCCCCTCCCCGAGGCGCAGCTCGACCGCTTCCTGTTCAAGGTCATGGTCCCCTTCCCGTCCGAGGAGGACCTGATCACGATCATGGATCGGACGACCGGCGTCGCCGCACCTACCGCGAGCAAGATCGCCAACGCCGCCGAGATCGTCGAGATGCAGCGGCTCGCCCGAGCCGTGCCAATCGCACCGCACGTAACGGCCTACGCAGTGGGCCTGCTCTCGGCGACGCACCCGGACCAGCCTCGCGCCCCGCAGCTCGTTCGCGAGTACGTGCGCTACGGCGGCTCGCCGCGCGGCGCCCAGGCGCTCGTCACCGCGGGCAAGATCTACGCGCTGCTCGACGGCCGCTTCAACGTCTCCATCGAGGACATCCGCGCCGTCACGCTGCCCGCGCTCCGCCATCGCGTGATCCTCAACTTCGAGGGCGAAGCGGAAGGCATAACGCCGGAGGCGATCGTCCGCTCCATCCTCGACGCCGTCCCACCGCCCAGCGTCGAGTAGCGGGCCGCACGCGCGCGGCCCGCCGCGACGCGATGAGGCGACCTCCATGACCGACAACCTGCTGGCCCCCGAACCCGCGCCGCCCTCGAACGCCCGCTCGGCGAAGGCGGCGTTCCTGCCGTCGGACATCGACCCGACGGTCTTCGACGAGAAGTTTCTGCGCCAGCTGGAGCGGCTGCTCCTGATCATGAAGCGGCCAGTCCGTGGCGGACTCAAGGGCGGGCGACGCTCCGTGAAGCGCGGCCAGTCGGTCGAGTTCGCGGACTTCCGTGACTACTCGCTGGGCGACGACCTGCGCCAGCTCGACTGGAACGTCCTCGCGCGGCTGGAGAAGCTGTTCATCAAGCTGTACGTCGAGGAAGAGGACGTCACGATCTCCTTCCTCCTCGACTGCTCGGCCTCGATGGCTGCCGGCAACCCGCCGAAGCTGGTGTTCGCGAAGCGCGCCGCTGCCGCGCTGGGCTATATCGGGCTGGCGTCGGAGGATCGCGTCGCGGTTACGGCGCTCGCGGGCCGGGCCGGCCGGCGCCAGGTCGCGTTGCGCGGCTCCGGTCGCGTATTCCGGCTCCTGTCGGCGCTGTCCGGGATCGCCTCCGCCGACGGCGCGACGGACCTCCTCGCCGCCGCTCGCCACGCCGGTGCCCAGCTGAGCGGTCGCGGCGTGGTCGTGCTGATCTCCGACCTCCTGGACCCCGCCGCCGACAAGGTGATCCGCGAGCTGGCCGCGACCGGCTCGGAGCTGATCATCCTGCACGTCCTTTCGCCGGACGAGCTCGACCCGTCCATGGAGGGGGACGTCCGCCTCGTCGACGTGGAATCGGGCGACGGTCTGGACGTCACGATCGACCTAGCCACGATCGACGACTACAAGGTTCGGCTGGCCGCGTGGCAGGAGGGTTTCGCGGACCTCGCGGCCCGGCGCGGCGCCACATACGTGCCCATTTCCACGGACCTGCCGCTCGCGGAGCTGGTGTTTGCAGAACTTCGTCGCCGCCGCGTGGTGGGCTGATGAGCTTCCTGTCGCCGCTGGCGCTGCTCGGGCTGCTGTTCGTGCCGGTCGTGCTCGCGATGTACCTGCTCAAGCTGCGGCGCGACGAGCGGGTGGTGTCCTCCACGCTGCTGTGGCAGAAGCTCCTGACCGATGTCGAGGCGAATGCGCCGTGGCAGCGGCTGCGACGGAGCCTGTTGCTGGCGCTCCAGCTCCTGCTCGTCCTGCTGCTTGCCGTGCTCGCGGCGCGGCCGTTCTTCGAGCGCCCGGCGGGACTCGCGGGCGACGTCGTGATCATCATCGATACGTCGGCCAGCATGGCCTCGACCGACGTCCCGCCCAGCCGCCTCGCGGAGGCCAAGAACAAGGTCCTCGAGGCGCTGCGCGAGCTGCCCGCGAACGGCACCGTGAGCGTGATCGCCGCGGGGCGCACGGCGCGCGTCGTGGTGAACGGGACTACCGACCTCGGGCGCGTGCGGGCCGCAATCGAAGGGATCACTGTCTCGTCAGCGACCGGCGACCTCGGCGACGCGCTGAATCTCGCCAACGCGCTCGCGGCCCGCGCCGGCGACGCGGACATCCTCGTGGCCACCGACGCCGCGCTCGCGATCAAGCCGACGAACCGCCTCGACCACGAAGTGCAGGTCCTCCAGGTCGGGCGGGAGCGGCGCAACCAGGCCATCGTCGCGCTTGCCGTGCGACCCGCGCCGTCGGGCGTGACCAGGTCCGTCTTCGTGAGCATCGCCAACCTGGACATCGAGCCGGCCCGGCGGCGCCTGGAGCTGTACGCCGACGACATCCTCATCGAGGCCCGCGATCTCGCCACCCTCGACGCGCAGACGCGGACGGAGGTGATCGTCGACGACGTGCCCCGTGGCGCCTCCGTCATCGAGGTTCGACTCACCACCATCACCGGCGGGACCTCGAAGGACGTGCTCGCGCTCGACGACCGGGCGTGGGCGGTGGTGCCGCCGGACCGGCTTCGACGGGTCCTGCTGGTCGGCGATGGCGACCCCTATCTCGAAACCGCGCTCTCGTACCTGCCGAACACCGAGCTGTACGGCGTCACGCCGGCGAAGTACGGGCCGGACACGCACCCGGAGCTGTTCGACCTGATCATCTTCGAGGGCTTCCTGCCGGCGACGCTGCCCCGCGCGGCGATCCTGGCGATCGCGCCGCCGGCATCCAGCGACCTCGGCGACGTCGCCGGCTCCCTGACCGATCCCGGGATCGGGACGCCCTCCGTGGACGAGCCGATCCTCAAGTTCGTCGACCTCTCCAGCGTGCATATCGGCAAGGCCGTGAAGCTCGTCCCGCCCGCTTGGGCGCGCACGGTCATCCAGGGACCGGCCGGATCGCCGCTCCTGTACATCGGCGAGCGCGACGGCCAGCGTGCGGCGGTGCTCGCGTTCCTGCCGCGCAACTCGGACCTGCCGCTCCAGGTCGCGTTTCCGCTGCTCATGGCCAACCTGACCGGCGAGCTGCTCGGCGGCTCGGCGGCGCCGACACAGGCGCTGGAGCCCGGCGATCCCGTCTCGATCCCGGTGCCGGCGGGCGCAACCTCGATCGTCGTCACGCGACCCGACGGCACCACCGTGGAGCTGGTGCCGGCGACCCTGGGCGCTGCTTCGGTCGCATTCAGCCAGACGGATCTCCTGGGCGTGTACTCGGCCGCCGCGGTCTATCCGAAGCCGACCGCAGGCCCGTCGGGTCCGGCCCCGACGGCCATCGCGACCGTCCGGCCCACCGGCTCGTCGCAGCCGCCCGCGACGCTGGCGCCGGGCGCCTCGCCGACCGCGGTTCCCCCGGCGCCGCCCGTCGATCCCAACGCTCCCGTGCGATTCGCCGTGGACCTGTTCGACGCGAGCGAGAGCGACATCGCACCAGGTTCGCCGTCGTCGATCGTGGCGCTCGGCCGACAGCCCGGGGCCTCCGCAGCGCCGGGTGCGTCCCCGCTCGCGAGCCCGGCGGCGACCACTGCCCCGCTGGCCTCGG
>JANLSG010000061.1:0-10681 GCA_031362295.1 Chloroflexota bacterium | reverse complement strand
GCCTCCAGGAGCGCGACGAGCCCGACCGTCAGTGGCACGGCGAGGAGCGCGCCAGCGGGTCCGAGGATCCAGGCCCAGACGATGATCGAGACGAAGATCACGAGCGGGCTCAGGTTGAGCTCCGTACCCATCATCTTCGGCTGGAGCAGGTAGTCCTGCGCGAAGTTGATGACCGTGAACCCGACCACGACCGCTGCCGCGGCACCGAGTCCGCCGTCGAGGAGGGCCAGGACGGCCGGTGGCACGAGGGCGATGATGGTGCCGACGTTCGGGATGAAGCTCGCGGCCAGGACAAGCAGCGCCCACAGGGCTGGCAGGGGAACGCCGAGCGCGACGAGGAGCAGGAAGACCAGGACCGCGGCAAAGAGGCCGAGCTGAGCACGCACCACCAGGAAGCGCCGCAGGTCCAGGCCGAACCGCCCGACCCCGGCGAGCAGCGCATGCCGCTCGCCGAACGCGGCCTCGGCTCGGGCGCGGAGTGACGCCGCGCCCGTGAGCGCATAGACCAGCGTGAAGGCGAGGACGAAGATCGCCGCAGCTGCCCGCGACACGGCCGACGCCGCCGATTGGACGATCGCCGCCAGGGTTCCGGGCGTGAGCATCCCGGGGATCGCCTCGGGGTCCGCGGCGATCCCGAAGCCGGCGAGGAACTCGCCCACCCCGTCCATCACGACGCGGAGACGATCCTCGTAGCGCGGGATCAGGACGACGAGCTGCGAGACCGACACCGCGATGACGGCCACCGCGGCGAGCACGACGATGAGGACCAGGCCGATCGCGGCCGCGAGGGCGACGCGCTCGCTTGCGCCGCGACGTTCGAGGCTCCTCACGATGGGGGAGGCGATGAGCGCGAGGAACAGTCCGAAGAGAATCGGGACGACCAGCGAGGCGACCTCGCGCAAGGCAAGCGCGATGAGGAGGGTCAGCAGGAGCGCGCCGGGCGCGTAGAGAGGGCTCGACCGGACCAGGGCCAGGCGTGCGGCTCCCGTCGGCGTCGGCGCCGCCCCGGCCGCCGCCTGCGCTGCTCCTGTCTCCCTCGTTCGTTTGCCCGTCGGCATCTGCTACCTCCCCGAAAAGCGTCTCGGTGGTGAAGTATCGACTGGTAATGCAATCCAGATCGGCCTGAGGTTTCCCGGCATACTCCGCCCGTGAAGCTGTACTTCGCGGGGCCGCTGTTCAGCGCCGCCGAGCGAGACTGGAACGCGGCGCTGGCCGGCCGTCTGCGGGCCGCCGGCCACGAGGTATTCCTGCCGCAGGACCAGGAGAAGGGCAAGGACGCCGCCGGCATCTTCGCCACCGACGTCGCCGGTATCGACTGGGCGGACGCACTCGTCGCGATCATGGATGGCCCGGACCCGGATTCCGGAACGGCCTGGGAGTGCGGCTACGCGTACGGCAAGAAGCCGGTCGTGCTGGTCCGGACTGATTTCCGGGCCCAGACAGGGAGCGGCGCGCCCTACAACCCGATGCTCACGGAGTCGGCGACGCTGCGGCTGGACCTCGGCTTCGCGGACATGGACATGGTCGAGGCGGCGCTCCTCGACGCGCTGCGGAGCCTCGAGCCTGTCTGAGCCGGCGCCGCGCGCGATAGTGGCCTAGCCGCTCACCGACAACGTGAGATCGACCCTGGTCCCGCTCTCGGTGGTCGTGACCAACAGGTTCAGGACCTGGCTTCCCTTGGCGAACTCCACGACCGCACGGTCCGCACCCTTGAACGGTTCCGACTTCAGCTGCCACCCACGACTCGGGAGCTGCTGCTTGTAGAACGCGACGGCGTCGGTGACGCTGCTGGCCGTGTCAAATCCCACGTACCGCGCAAGAACGAGCGCGTTGCTGGCGTCGGCCATGATCGGCACATCCAGCTGGCAGCCCTCCGGAAGCGCGACCGCGCTCACGGCGTTGACGTCGATGAGCTGGTAGTCCCAGGTGATTGTGCCGGCCAGGCCACCCCCGAAATAGGCGGCGTCGGCGGTCGTCTTGAGCAGGAAGCGGACGACATAGCCGCCATCGATCGCCACCCAGATCTCGCCGGTGGAATCGGCGCCCGTGTCGAGCATCGCTCGCTCGTCGAAGGTGTAGTGATTGGCGGTCACGCCGTTCGCCAGTTCCGCGCCGGCCTCCTCGGCCCCCATCAGCCCCGGCAGCAACCCTGCCGGCGCATACCGGGCAACGATCGAGTCAGCCGGATCGACCGACCGACCGCTGCACGTGCCGTCGACGTCGCCCTGGTACGCCGTGCCGGCGGCTTCGGCCACGAATCGCGGATCAGGCGGCGATGTATCCCCAGTGACCTCTACCGTCACCAGCGAAGCGGACGGCTGCGCCGTGTGTTGCAGGCGGTACGACCTCGACCAGGTTTGAGACTGCCCATCGGCAGTTCCCGCGAACGAGACCGTGAGGGTCTCGGTGTAGCTGGCCAGCTGCGCAAGGCCAACCTGTGGATCCGATAGGTAGAAGCTGCCCGGACCCACCTCGACGTTGGCCTCGAGGCCCGATGCCTGCGCGCCCGTTGTTGCTCCCGGTGTTGATCCTGTCGATCCTGGTGCGATAGTCGGCGCAGCCGTCCCACCGGCCGGCGTTGCGACGGGCCCCGCGCACGCGGTGGCGACCAGCGCGACCAACAAGGGCCATGCCCCATCCTTCCGGCGGCGAGCCATCCGGCGACGCGTCATGGGGGTGCCGGCCTGGGCTTGAAGCCGATCTGGAACCCGGGCGTGGTCGTGTAGTCGATCTCGATTGCAGAGCCCGTGCAGATGAGGACCCCCGAGCCCTTCATCAGCAGGTCGCCCTCGACGGGCCGCTTTGGGTCACCGTAGAAGATGACGTCGTACCGACCGCTGATGTACGCGGTGCATTTGCTATCAGGACGACCGGTCGCCCAGCCCGTGTCCACGAACGCATAGCCGCCCGTCGTGCGGTTTTGCGGGTTGGGGGCAAAGAACATGTACTGGGTCTCGGTGGTGACCCCGCCGACGTTCGGCGTGTAGCCGGTGAGGAAGAACGGCTCGGCAAGGTCAAGCATGTCCTTGTCGACGAACGTGGTCGCAAGCCCGCTCGTGTAGGCGTCAAAGCAATCGCTAACTTCGACTTCCGTCGTAGCGTTGTTAGTGGGGAAACCTGTCCCTATCCGGCGCTCCTCGCCCGTGCGCAGAATAACGAACTCGAGCGTCGCGCGGCCGGGCGCCGTGGGGACAAAGGTGAACGTCGCGACCGACACAGGCAGGCCGGCCACCACATCTCTGCCGGCGTCCACAGGTTCGAATCGCCCGACATTCGGAGGATCGACCGAACCAAGGATGTATCCGCCGGCGACCCACTGCGCGTAGCGTTGGCCGTTGATCGTGGCAGTGCGCCTGATGCCGACCTCAAAGTCATAGGTCTCGCCCACGCACAGCCTGTCGACCGACCCGGAAAATGCCTCGTAGGAGATTCGCGGACGCGTCGCCGCATTGGCAGACCCAACTGCGACAGCCTGGGCAATCAGCGCCAGCAGCAGTGACAACGGCACGAAGGGCGATCGACGCCGGCCCGCGTGAAGCCGCATGGCATGCACGCTGGCATCGGTCGGGGACACCGGTGTGGGCTCGCCATCCACTGGGCCACCTCAACGCACGGCCGAACGAAATCGCGCCGTCAGAATACCGGCTGGGATCCCGTCGATGTGGCCGCGCCAGCGATCCCGGAGGCCTCCGCGACGACTGCCTCGAGGGCGGCCTGCATCGCGTCGGCGGTGGCGAACTCATCCGATCGAGCGATCTCGAGGCGAACGCGCGCGGGGCCGATCGATGCGTCCGCGGCCAGGGCCGGACCCGTCCACGGTTTGCCGGTCGCGTATGTCCATGGCTTGCGGCGGGCCGTCTCGACGGTGACGGACCCGCCTGCGGAGCCGTGTGCGCCCACGGCGACATCGAGGAGGCGCGCGAGTGATCGATGCAGATCGGGCGGACTCAGTGACGCGCGAACCTCGGCGACGAAGGCATCGAATGCGGCATCGGGTCCATGGTTGTCCTTGAATCGGCGGTCGACGATCGTCTGTAGTCGAGCCTTGATCGGATTGAACGCGGTGACGACGAGCAGGGTCGTCAGCACGATCGTCGCGTCGGACCCCGCGCCGATGACGCCCACGAAGAGCCGCTGCCCAAGTGCGATCACGGCCGCTGAGCCGCCCGTGAGGATCGCGGTGAGCAGCCCGTACACGATCGCGCGATTGATGATCGTGTTGATGTCGTACAGCCGATATCGAAGGACCGCGATCGCGATCGAGAGCGGCACGGCGAGGAAGCCGACGATGGCCGGCAACCAGATTGCCCCCGAGTTACCGATGCCGGGCATCACCGTAGCGATGGTGGTGCCCAAGATCATGCCGAACACCAGCAGGACGATGGCGACCGCGAGCCATTTGAGCTGCTGTCGCTCGACTCCGACCGCTCGGCGAAATCGCACCCCGATCGATGTACCGGCGATTGCCAGCGAGATCAGGAACAGCAGGATCGCCAGCGACGGATTGACCACCGCCCAGATGGGCTGGTCAGGAAGCACCCGCAGCGGATTGCTGACGACGACCCCCAGCTCCTGACTGGTCAGGTTGACATTGAGCATCGGAGCAAAGATCACCATGGCAAGCACGACGGCCATGCTGGCGAGCCCGGCGCGCACCGCGCGGCCCCATCGTCCCGAAGGCAGCCGGCCCGAAGGAAACGCGAAAACCAGTGTCGGCAGCAGGAGATAGGCCAGCATGCCTCCGGCGCCATGCATGAACAGGAACAGGAGGTCCGCAGGCTCCACCGTTCCGGCCTGAAACTGCGCCGCCGTCGCATCGACCCGGCTCGAGAAGAGTGCGAAACCCCAACCAACGCCGAAGAGCATCCAGCCGATGGTCATCCGAGGACGCCGAAGGATCAGGAACGCACCCACACCGGCGAACGGGACATAGAAGGCCAGACCCAGGCCGCTCGTGTAGCCGACCGCCAATCCCGGAAGGAACACCGCCGTCAGCAGAATGCGACCGAGCACGCCAAGGTCCGGCTTGGCAACTGGAGTCGGCGTTTCGAGGGCAACGGGCAGTGCGTTCACGCCGTTCACCATAGCCTCCTGACGATCCGGGCTCGCACGATCTGCGTTCAATCGTTCCTGGCCCTACGGTGCGTGTCTACCTAGATCGGGCATTGACCCATCTACGGGCGCGACTGACGCCCGTGAACGGAGCCCTCCTTGCTTGTCGCTTCGACTTCCGGTTGCCGAGGCGATCGGTGACGTCACGATCGCAGTCCCGGTTGGCTACGCCGGAACGACCACGAAGACGACGCTCAGCGGGCTGATCAGGATCACGAAGTAGTCGGCCGCAGGATCCAGACGCGGAAGTCGGGTCCCGCGAATGCAAGAACTCCGGCCGGCCCGTCCACCATGACCGTCCCGACTGGCGCGGCAAACTCCGTCCAGCGCAGACCGTCCGTACTCAGGTATTGGACGGGGTCCGTCGAACACGTCCCTCCGGCACCGCAGAGGGTCTCGCCCGTCGCGATATATCCGTAGCGGGTCAGCGCGATGCTGGCGACGTCATCACGCGGAAACGTCCCCTGCTCCCACGACTTGAGGTCGGCGGAGACCCAGGTGATCGGCTGCTGCTCGTCAGCCCCCGTCACGAGCAGCCATGCGTCCCGCCCGAACCGGCCGGGCGGCAAGATCCCGGACGCCCCAACCCGTCGGCCGAATGGGAGGGCAACGTCCAGCGGGGCCCACCCCTTGCCGTCGGACGAGATACGAAGGATCGACTCGCCGCCTCGAAGCCCTTCGATCGTCTCCCCGACCTCGCCGTTGTAGAGCGCCATCAAGCGCGTTCCATCCGCTGCCGCGTTGACGGGTGTGGAGATCATCGAGCTGACGCCCGGGTCGAGCTCGCTGACCCAAGTCCACCGGAGGCCGTCTGTCGATCGCCAGACCCTTGTGGGCGTCGCACCTGCCCCGGTAACGAGCGTCTCCCAGCCGTCGGGGATCGCCCAAACGAATATGGCCTCGGCAAAGCCATTGACAGCCCCGAACCCTTCCGAGCGCTGCCACGTCAGGCCATCGGAGCTGATCCACGCCACGGCCCGCGAGGTGTCGCATGGGTTGACATCCATCGCGGACTCGATCCCGGTGAGGATGACCTGGTTGCCGTCCGTCGCGGCGGCGTAGATCGAAGAATCGGGCCTGACGACGTAGCCCGGACAAGGGCTGACCATCAAACCGAGGGTCACGGTCTCCCACGTTCGTCCATCCGTTGAGCGTGACGCCCACGTCAGACCTTCCTGATCCGCGCCGTACGTGATGTACGAGCCCTTGAAGCTGAGCGCGCCCTGGACCGATCCAGACCCTCCACCCGTTGCCGTGAGGGGATCCCAGGTGAGGTCGCTGACGGGAATGAACGACGCCGGAGGTTCCAGAACGACTGATTGGGTCGGTGCGGCCGACGCCTCAAGCGTCGCCGTTGGGAGCGCGGATGGCGTGACGATCGCGGTCCGGTCGTCCAGCAGCCTGGTGCCCACAACAATTGCCAGGCCGGCCGCGGTGACGAGGAACGCGGCGGCTGCCAGGAGCATGTACGGGTTCGATGGACGGCGCTTGCCCAGGGAACCGCGGACCCATGTCGGCGGGGCGATCGGCGGCAGCGCGGCAAGACGTGCCGCATCGCGCCGCAGCTCCGCGAGGGCGGCTCGGCATTCCCCACACTCGCGGAGGTGCTCGTCAAGCTGGACATTCGCCGAACGATCGAGTGAGAAGTCCAGCGACATGGCGGCAAGCGTCAGGGCCTGATCGTGGTCGATCATCGGTCTTCCTCCCGAAGGAGCTCGCGGAGCCTGAGTCGAGAGCGGCACATGAGGGTCCGTGTCGCGACTTCCGTCCGACCGATCGTCACCGCGATCGTGGCGCCATCAAACCCCTGGGCGGCGAGCAGCAGCGCCGTCCGCGCGTCGAGTCCGAGCTTGGCCAGGGCCTGGTCCAGATCGCCGCGACGTTCGCGACGGAGCACCTCGACGTCCGGCGAATCCGATACGCGGCCGCGCTCCCGGGCATGGAGCACGCGGTCCACCCGGTTGCTCACCTGGAGGTGGCGACCCCTGCTCATCACGAGGTTCGACGCGACGCGGTACAGCCAGGCGCGAGGTTGGTCCGGCCAGCGGCCGCCGCGCTCTTCGACGAGCAACTTCGTGAACGCGTCGGCGAGGAGATCGGCAGCCACCTCGATGTCGCGAACCGCCCGAATGAGAAACCCGTTGATCTCGCCCGCGTGCCGTGCGTAGGCATCGCCAGTCTGCGCTCCCGCGAGGCCAATCCCGCCGGGTACGAGCCGCACCGGGTCGGTGACAGCGGCCTCGCTGTCGATGTTCAGATCCAACAGAGCAGATTCATCAGTCGCTGAGACGGGCAGCGCGCAAACTTGTTTCCTTCGCGGGCCTGACAGCCGGGCATACTCCGGCGATGTCCAACCGTAGACCAACGCTCGGCCTCAATCTTCCGTACGTCGAAGGGTCGATGGCCGGCGAGACGCCACGGTGGGCGGACATCCTCGAGATGGCGACCACGGCCGAGGCGATCGGATTTGAGGCCGTCTGGATCTCTGACCATGTCGGGTTCGGTGACCCGGACGGGCACTGGAGTGGCGCGTGGGAGTCGTGGACGCTGCTCAGTGCGCTGGCGGTGGCGACGACGCGAGTCCGGCTCGGCACGTATGTGGGTGCCGCCCCGTTCCGCAATCCGGCGCTGTTCGCGAAGATGGCCGAGACGCTCGATGAGATCTCCGGTGGGCGCGTCATCCTGGGGCTTGGCGCCGGCTGGAACGAGCCCGAGTTCCGGGCCTTTGGCTTCCCGTTCGAACGGCGGTTCGACCGCTTCGAGGACGGCCTGCGAATCATCACCGCCATGCTTCGCACCGGGCGAGCCGATCACGATGGGCAGCTCGAGTCAGCGCGCGGCGCCCGACTGCAGCCGCGTGGCCCGCGCCCGGCCGGCCTTCCGGTGATGGTCGGCGCAGCAGGGCCGCGCATGCTGCGCCTGACCGCCGAGCTAGCCGACGAATGGAACGCGGGCATGCGCTCGCCGGAGGACCTCTTGCCGCTGCTCGCGGCCGTTGACGCCGCCTGTGCGGCGGCTGGACGTGACCCGCGGACGCTCGCGCGCTCGGCCGAGACGCTGGTCGAGACGGGCGCCGGCTTCGACCCGTCAGCTGTTGCGGCGCACCTGCGGCGCTACGCAGACCTCGGGATCGCACACGTCCAGGTCCAGCTCCGCCCCAACTCTGTCGATGGCGTCAGGGCATTCTTGCCCGCGATCGAGGATTTGCGGCGGGGTTGAACCAGGCGTGGGGGGATGCGGTTCAGCCGCGACCCGCGAGCCAGGCCATGTCGTGCTCGACCTCGGCATCGTCGCCCATGTGGCCATCATCGCTAACTCTGACCTTCGCGCCGGGGATGTGCTGCACGAGCCAGTCGCCGTGCGCGGCGGGCACGAGGGTGTCTGCTCGCCCGTACGAGATGAACATTGGAACTCGTATTGACTCGACGTCGAAGCCCCACGGTTTGGTGAACGCGATGTCGTCGTCGATCCAGCCGTCCACCCCGGGCCGGAGGCAGTCGTTGAACTGGTCCGCGATCCGGTGGAGGTGCTTCGCCATCTGGGCCTGATCCGCCTCGGCCATCTCGTAATCGTCGCCGAGGAAGTTGGCGTTCCCGTCGGCGAGACGCCCGAGCGTCGTCGCGCGCTCCCTCTCGAGAAGGCCGCGCAGGACGTGCTCGCCCGCGAGGGCCGCGTTGAACTCGGCAACGTTCCCGGCGGTCATGCCGGCGAGAAAGTCCACCCCATCCGCGCCGTATGGCGCAACCGATACCTGGGCGAGACAGCGAAGGACTCGATCGCCGAGCAGCGACGCCACTGCCAGGGCGTGCGGACCACCGCCGGAGCCGCCGGTCACGGCGAACTGCTCGACGCCGAGCGCATCGGCAATGGTCTCGATGTCCGGCACGAAGTCGGCGACGCTGCGGCCGCGGTTCCTGGTCGAGTTTCCGTAGCCGGGCCGGTCCACCGTGAAGCGGCGCAACCCGTGGCGCGCGTAGATCCCGGGATCGCTCCAGTAGGTGATCCTGCCGCCCGGCGTGCCGTGCAGGGCGAACATGCCGACACCATTCGGGTCGCCCCACTCGGCGACGGCGAGGACTCGGCCGTCGGGCGTCGGAATGCGATGTTCGATGTGCTCAGGGATCGTCATGGTCGCGATGCTAGCGCGGTCCACGGCTACCATCCGAGCGTGCGAACGAGAGCCAGCGTGAACGGCAAGCGCTGATGGCGAGGCGTGGTGGCACGAGCCGCGGCCGGACGCCTGGGCGGCGTAATTTGGCGCCGACGGCGGTGTCGGACGCAGTCATGGAGCCGCGCTCCGAACCTGCAAGTCTCCAGGCGCGAATCGGGCTGGCCTTCGGGATCCTGGCGACCGTCGCGCTGCCCATGGCCTATCAGTGGACGTTCCGCCCCACCACGCGACCCGCGGGCGTCGAGGGCCTCATCCAGGTGGTGGAGCTCGCCGGCATCCTCGCCGCGACGGCTGCGTTGCTGTTCGGACGCAGGGCGCGCGCCGCGGGGGACCGTTCGACCGGCGCGATCTGGGCGCCAAGGCTCGGCGGAGCGGCGATCGTCGGCTACGTGATGACGATCGTGGTCCTCGTCTCGCGGGCGAGCTAGCGGATCGACACCGTCCCCACCATCCCGTACGCCTCGTGGCCCGGCAGGTGGCAGATGTACTGCAGCGTCCCCGTTGCCTCGAAGGTGACGGTCGTCACGCGCGTTTGACCGGCGGGGACGACGACCTCGGTCGGGACTCCGGGGTGGAGCGGCTCGGCGCTCGCCCGATGGAAGGCCTGGACCGCGTCGTCGCCGAGGATCCACTCGTGATCGATCGGGTCGTTGTTGCGGATGGTGATCGTGACCGGCACGCCGACGGGAACGGTGATCGCCGCGGGCTCGAAGTGCGAGTAGTGGATGTCGATCTCGATCGCGGTTGATGCGGACGGCTCCGGCCCGCCGCGAGCGGCGAGCGCCACAGCCATCGCGCCGAGCTCGAACATGAGGACAACGAGGCCCGCCGCCATGCCCACGCGTGCCCGGTTGCGCGACATCTCGACCTTCAGCCCTGCGGGGTCAGTCGGCCAGCGGGAGATCCCGCGGGCCGCGAGAGCGCGAGGACCAGGATCAGGATCGCGAGCGCAGCGATGGCTGCAACGAGCGCGCGTGTCCACGTGGCGCTCTCGACGACGATGGTGATCGGCTGCGGCGCGTCGAACCCGGCCTGGACCCATGACGGGACGCCGGCGCCGGTCGCGTCGATCGCCAGGTCGTACGCCAGCTGCGTCGCGTTGGCATCGACGGCGATCTTCGTGAGCCAGCCCTCGGTCGGGACCCAGCCCATGCCGCGGTCGGAGCGAAGGTCGTCGAGGAGACTCTGCGACGCCGTCGCGCTGTGGTCGAGGCGCATGCCGTTGTCGCCGGTGGGCGCGGGCAGGAATGCGGGCGCGCGATCTGTGAGGAGGAAGACGTCGGCATCGATGCGGTCGGCACCGGTCTTGCCCAGGGCGAGGATCCGGATCGGGACCCACGGGTTGGGGGTGGGGATGCTGACGTGCACGGGCGTGCCGTCGCCGATGCCCTGGCCGCG
>JANLSG010000031.1:0-7703 GCA_031362295.1 Chloroflexota bacterium | reverse complement strand
GGCCAGCACGCTCAGCCAGGCAGCAGGTTCGACCGAATGCGCTGCCCGCCGAGCATGCTCGGAGCAACTTCCATTCGCATCTGCATACGCCGCACCGGCCCCTCTCCGGAAGCCGTCGATGTGAACAACCTCCATGGGAATCACAGCTAGCTGCTTCTCCCGCCCGATTCCGGGCCGCCTTGCTCGCGCTCAAGGGAGTTGACGAAGTCGCGGAACATGTCGAGCCGCGGGTCAGCCGGCCCCTCCCCAATCGATTCGATCGGTGGGCGGCGACGGCGCGGCCGATCGGCGCCTTCCGACCCGGGCTCGTCGTCGGCGTCATCGCCAGTGACGTCCTCGTCCGGATCGGTCGCGAGCGCCGCCTGGGCGAGGACCTCCTCGTCCGCGAAGATCCGGGTCGCCGTTCGGACCGCCAGCGCGAGCGCGTCGGAGGGTCGCGAATCGACCTCGACCTCCACCCCGTCGCGCTCCAGGTGAAGCCGGGCGTGGTACGTCTCATCGGCGAGCTCGGAGATGACGACGCGATTGACCTGCACGCCGATGCGCTCGAGCGCCGCCGCAAAGAGATCGTGCGTGAGCGGGCGCTCGGCGGTGAGGCCCTGGAGGCGCATCGCAATCGCGCTCGCCTCCCAGGCGCCGATCCAGATCGGCAGGTAGCGATCGCCGGCGGTGTCCTTGAGGATCACCACGTGCCGGTTGGAGAGCATGTGGACGCGGACGCTCTCGATGACCATCTCCACCAGGCGGCCCATGCCCGGATTATCCCATCGAGCCGAGCGGCGGGGGTTGCCGCGCCGTACCGGCCCCTACGACCCGCAACAGCAGCCCGACCGCCACGCCCAGCACGAACCCGCCGATGTGCGCGAAGAACGCGACGCCGCCCTGCGCCGTCTCCGCCCCGAAGGAGCCGAAGCCGCTGATCAACTGGAGCACGAACCAGTAGCCCAGGACCACGAGCGCCGGCACCTCGAGCAGCTGGTAGAAGAAGCCGAGGAACACGATCGACAGGATCCGCGCCCCCGGGAACAGCACGATGTACGCGCCGAGTGCCGCCGCAATGGCGCCGGAAGCCCCCACGAGCGGCACCGTGGACTGTGGGTCGATCACGACCTGGGTGAGCGCCGCCGCGATCCCGCCGACGAGGTAGAACAGGGCGAAGGCAAGCGACCCGAGGCGATCCTCGACGTTGTTACCGAAGATCCACAGGAACAGCATGTTGCCCAGCAGGTGCAGCCAGCTGCCGTGCAGGAACATGCTCGTGACCATCCCGATGGTCGCCTGGCCGAGGTAGTTGCCCGTCTCGAGCGCGCGCGTGACGTCGGCGGGCACGGCGCCCCATTGCCGGAAGAACGAATCGAGCGCCGGGTCGCCACCCGTCGCGGTGACGGAGAGCTCGAGCGCGAAGGCCGCGAAGGCCGCGATGACCAGCGCGAGGGTGACGTATGCGGTCCGGCGCGTCGGGTTGCGATCCCGAAGCGGGATCACTGGCTGGGTCGGGGCGTGCCGCTCCCTCCGGAGGAGCTCGGGGCCGATGTCGCGGCCGGCAGGCCACTCGTCAGCTGGAGCAGGACTCGATTGAGGCCCTTGGCGCTGATCCAGATCAGCACATCGGGCTCCTGGTCCAGCCCGGGCTCGATGTACCAGCCACGGAAGTCGCTCCAGCCCGTCGCCCCGCCGGCGAGTCGGTACTGGGCAACGTACGCGCCGTTCACCTTGGACAGCCCGATGACGCGGTCGTTCTCGGTGTCGAAGCCGTAGATGGTGCCCGCGCGTCGTTCCGCGCCGGACGCGATGGAGCGATAGACCGGGGCATCGCGCAGGACGGCGTCGCCGGGCGTCGCGGCGGCCCAGCCGGCGCTGTTGCCGTTGACCACCCGCAGGATCTGACCAGCGTCGGCGAGCCAGATGTCACCGTCGATGTACAGCGACGTGATACCGCTCACGTCCCGCGGCGAGGAGAGCCACTGGTTGGGCTGGGCGGGGAAGCCGCTGCCGTCCGCGGCGGGCGAGTAGCGAAGGACCTGCTCCGCCGAAGGATCGACAACGTAGAAGTTGTACAGGTTGGCCTCGGGGTTCCGGAGGAACGTCCCGATCGCGAGGATGTCGTCGCCCCACTCGGTCGCCCCGGTGACGCGAACCCGGGTGATGGTGCCCTTCCCGCTCGTGTTGGCGGGCCGCCAGCGCCAGACCACGTTCTTCGAGTCGACCATCAGCAGGTCGCGCCCGCCCACACCGAGGAGGCGCGGGGCTCCCTGGGTTGCGCCCGCCGCCTTGTTGCCCTCGCGGAAGATGGCGGTCGCCTTCTTGCCGGCGACGTCGATGCGATAGACCGTCTTCGTCGCCGCGTCGAGCACGAAGGGCGCGCCATCCGGGCCTTTCACGATCGCGCGCAGGTCGATCGCCGGGTCGTCCGGGAAGGTGAATATCGGGGTCGTGCCGACGTTGACGACGCCGTACAGGCGGTCCAGCGCGGCCACGATCTTGATCCGGAGCGGGTCGATCGTCGATGCCGGGACGTTCGCCTTCTGCGCGGTTTCGAGGGCGGTGTACGCCTCGGTGAGCAGCGTCTCGGCGCGCGTCGGGTCGTTCTGCACGAGATCGATGCCGGGACCGATCACGCGATCCAGGTTCCGGCGCGCGAGCTCGATCGCGCCCTGGGCGGAGTCGAACGTCGCGATCGCCGGCCCGTTCGGCGTCTTGCCACCGAGCAGGGCGTAGCCGATCCCGAGCCCGCCCACCACGACCACGAGCGAGAGGATCGCCACAGCCGCACGGCGCTGCATCTCGCGGCGCGCGCTGAGCGGAGTGACGCGGCGATTCGGGACATCCCGGCTCGGGAGCGCGTCCTGGACCTGGCCGAGGATTCGAGACAGGACGCCACCAGCAGCGCCGCGGGCGCGCCGGGCGCCGGACTGGGCGGCGGCGATGCCACCGACCACGGAATCAGCGAGCGGGATCGGGGAGCGGTCCGGCGTGCCGGCGAGCGGCTCCGCGGGTCGCACGGGCACCGGCACGACGCCACCCCTGGTCGCCGAGACCTCGGCGGCCTCGATGATCAAGGCGCCGTCGGTCCCGGTGCCGCCGGCATCGCGGAAGCGAGCCGTCAGCGACTCGACGGCCGACTGGGGATGAAGGGTGACGAGTGCGTCCTTCACCACGTCGGCGCCGAGCGCCGCCACGATCGACGGGGTGACGAGGAGGAGCTGGTCGCCGACGTTGACCTCGCCCCGCCACACGTCCGGCTCCACCTCGGGGGATGGCAGGCCGCGGTCGCGATGCGGATCTGGGAGCGTGGACAGGCGGGCGCCGCGGTTGAGGTACGCCTCGGCCGGTCCGACGGTGCATACGTACAGCTCGTTGTCGCGGACCACCGCGAGCGCGACGCCGATCGGGCCCGGCCCGCTCCCGAGCGCGCCCTTCTCGCGGGCGTGGGTCAGGCGCTTGTTCGCGACCTGGATGGCCTTGACGAGGCACACCCGGATTCCGGCCGATTCGTCGTAGTAGTACTCGCTCCGGATCGCGTCGGCGACGAGGCGCGTGGCCTCGCGGGCCCTGGGCCCCGGGACGCGACTGGTGACCAGCAGGTACAGGTGCCCCTTGCCCCGCGTCTGGGCGCCGATACGCGGCTCGATATGAAGCGCTGTGTCCGGCGAATCGGGCGCGCGCTCCGCATCGGGCACGACACCGAGCTTCATCTGGATCCGGTGGGCCACTGCGTCCTCTGCCAGGTTGCTGGGCGGGGCGGGGATTATCGCACGAGGTACGACGGGTTTCGGAGACTACTGGCGCCGCCTGATCGTGACGCGTACCTGACGCACCTGGGCCCCGCCCGGTGCCCTCCGGAACGCAGCGGCGAGCTGGTCGCCGTGCATGACCAGTTCCTGGCCGACAATCGGCGCGTCCGCCTCGAGCAGCAGCGTCTCGCCCTCGACCCGCAGGGCGCGGCAGGCACCGTGCGCCGCCGGCACGAGCTCGGCGACGATGGCGTCGAAGGTCGCGAGGAACCTGGCGCGCCGGAGCTCGTCCTCGAGCCCGAGGTGGGCGGCCGCGCCGGGCATCAGGTCGCCGATCCGCGACATCGGGCGGCGCCGGCGCGGCGGGTCGTCGGTCACGAGCGTTCCACGGCGATGCCCGGGAGCAGCCGCGCGCCGTCCGGATCGGCCCGGACCTCCCACGGCGTGGCGATCGCCCGGAGGGCGGGGTCAAGGTCGTCGAGGGTGGTGGTCGTCACGAACGCCTGGGGCAGGTCCGCGATCCTGCGCACGAGGTGCCCGCGCCTGGCTGGATCAAGCTCGGAGAACACGTCGTCGAGAAGCAGGAGCGGCGGCCGCGCGTCATGCGCGGTGACGAGGTCCAGCTCGGCGAGCTTCAGCGCCAGGATGGCCGTCCGCTGCTGGCCCCGCGACGCGAAGGCGGACAGGTCCCGTCCGCCCATCACGAACCCGAGGTCGTCGCGGTGCGGGCCCACGAGCGTGGTCCCGTTCCAGACCTCCTTCTCGGCGGTCTCCCGGAGCCGGCGCTCCAGGGCATCGCGCGCGGATTCGCCCTCGTAGGCGGGGGCATTCGTGACGTACTCCACGCTCAGCGCGCCCGCGGCCGCCTCCTCGGGCGCGATCTCGGCGTGGGCCGCTGCCAGCGGGCCGGCGAGGCGCCCCAGGAGCGCGTGGCGGGCGGCCACGACGGCCCCACCCGCGTCCAGGAATGGGCGATCCCAATAGCGCAGCTCGTCGCGGGACGCGGTCTCGTCGCGAATGGCGCGCAGCAGCCCATTGCGCTGCTGGAGTGCTCGCCCGTAGGTCGCGAGCTCGTTCGCATAGGCCGGCACGAGCGTCGCGGCCAACTGGTCCAACGTCGCGCGGCGGAGTGACGGCGACCCGACCACGAGCAGCATGTCCTCCGGCGCGAACAGGACCACCCGCAGCCGCTCGGCAAGTGCCGGCGCGCGGCGCGGCACGCCGTTGACGCGGATCCGCTTCCGCGCCCCGCTCGCCGCCGCGGCCGAGCCCGGACGGACCAGCGCGACCTCGATCTCGTCATCGTTCGAGTGGCCCTCGATGCGCGTGACGTCGGAGCCCCAGCGGATCAGTTCGACGTCGGTCGTGGTTCGGTGGGAGGTGCCCCTCGCGAGCACGACCATCGCCTCCAGCAGGCTCGTCTTGCCGGCCGCGTTCGGGCCCCACACGAGCTGGGGCCCGGCACCGAACTCCACCTCGAGCGCGGCATACGACCGAAGATCCGCCAGCCGCAGCCGATCCAGCTTGCCCGTGTTCATTCGACTTCCAGCCTGCTCAGCCGGGTCTGAGCGAAGGCGGAGCCGAGCAGGTGAGGGAGCGTACGCAAACGTACGTGACCGAACCAGCGGAGGCGACAACGCACGCGCAGGCCCGGATCAGCAGGCTGTGTCAGGAGGTGGTGCGAACCGGCATAACGACATGGACGTAGCTCTCATCGCCGATGGGCTTGAAGACGCCGGGGGCAAGCGGGCCCTGGAGCTCCAGCGCGAACTGCTCGGCGGAGACTTTCTCGAGGACGTCCGCGAGGTACTTCGCGTTGAACGCGATCGACGTGCCGTCACCCTCCACTTTCGCGTCCACCTGGCCAACGTGGTCGCCGATCTCCGCGTTCGCGCTGACCGTGATCCCGGACTCGCCGTTCGCCGAGATCTGGAGCTTCACGATGTTGGCGGACTCGTGGGCGATGAGCGCCGCGGGTCGCACGGCCCGCAGGAGCTCCTCACGGTCGAGGATGGCGCGTGTCGTGTGCGCCTTCGGCAGGACCGACTCGTAGTTCGGGAACTGGCCATCGATCAGCCGGCTCACGAGGTCGATGCCCTCGAGGTGGAACAGGATCTGATTGCGGCTCTGCGCGAGCACGACGTCGACCGGATCGTCGGTGTCGTTGAGCACGCGCATGAGCTCCGTCAGCGCGCGCGCCGGCACGACCACGCTGGTGTCGCTGACCGGGTCCAGGATCGGGATGGTCTTGACCGCGATCCGGTAGTTGTCGGCGGCGGCGAGGGTCACGGTCTCGCCCTCGAACCGGCACAGGACGCCGGTGAGAATCGGCCGGGCCTCGTCGGTCGCCGCGGCGAACGCGGTCTGCTCCAGCGCGCGCTTGAGCACGTTCTGGGCGATTCGGGTGGTCGGGCGCTCGCCGGTGGGCTGGATGGACGGGAACTCGTCCGCATCGATGCCCTTCACGTGCGACTGGAACGGGCCGGCGCTCACGTGGAGCGTCTCGTTGGCGCCGGTCTCCAGGTCGATGCGCTGGCCGCCGGGGAGCGAGCCCACCAGGTCCGCCAGGAGCCGGGCCGGCACGGTCGTGGAACCATCCTCCTCGACCTTGCCCGGTACCCAGTACACGAGCCCGATCTCGAGGTTCGTCGTCGTGAGACGCAGGCCGCCGTCCTCCGTCTTCAGGAGGACGTTGGCGAGCACGGGCAGCGTGCTTCTGTTGGAGACCGCTCGACTCACGACACCAAGGCCGCGCGCCAGGTTCTCCTGCATGACCGAGAGCTTCACGTCAGGTCCACTCCATGGGCAGGGGTGCGTTGCGCAGGGTTCCCGGGCTCCCGCGAAGCCGCGTCAGTCGTGTGTGTATCTTCCTTCATTCTTCTACGTCCGTCATCACCATCATCATGGTGTGGACTCCGTGGACGGCCGTGCTCGTTCCCGTTCGCAGCGCCGGTGGACGAGCCACCTGGAACCGTTGGTCACGGGCGCCAAACCGGGGATACGCGACCCGCGCAGCGGTGGACAACCGGAGGTGGCGGAGCCGAGGGCGCGGAGTCAGCCATCGACGGTCCACGAGCCCCGACCGGGTTGTCCAGTCTTGCGTCCACGTCGTACTGCGGTCGCCTGATCTTGCGAAGACACCAGCTTTCCACCGCGCCGGGGCAATACGTGGACAACTCTGGCGTGCGGCGACCGTCCTGCCGGGGCGCGCGGCTCCGGGCTCAGTCGGCGTAGATCAGCTCGCGGACTGCGGCGATCTCGCGGCGCAGCTCGTCGTTGCCGCCCGACTCGCGGGTGATCTTGTCGCAGGCGTGGAGGACCGTGGAGTGGTCGCGGTTGCCGAGCTCCGCGCCGATCCGGAGGAGCGAGACGTCCGTCTCCTCGCGCATCAGGAACATCGCGATCTGGCGGGGGACGACAATCGCCTTGTCGCGCTTCTGGCCCTTCAGCTGGTCCAGCCCGACGCCGTAGTACTCCGACACCGCCTTGACGATGCGCTCGGGCGTGATCTGGCGCTTCTTGGGGTTGTAGAGCACGTTCGAGAGCACGGCCTGGGCCAGCTCGATCGAGATGGGCATGGCGCCCATCGAGGCGTACGCGACGATCCGGTTCAGCGCGCCCTCGAGCTCGCGGATGTTGCTCACGACCTTGCGCGCAATGAACTCGATGACGTCGGACGAGATCGGGACCGCGCCCTCCTCGGCCTTCGCGCGAAGGATGGCGATGCGCGTCTCGAGGTCCGGCGCGGTCAGGTCCGCGATCAGGCCCCACTCGAAGCGGGAGCGCAGGCGCTCCTCGAGGGTCAGGATGGCCTTGGGCGGCCGGTCGGAGCTCAGCACGATCTGCTTGCCGTCCTCGTGGATGGCATTGAACGTGTGGAAGAACTCCTCCTGGGTCCGCTCCTTGTCGGCGATGAACTGGATGTCGTCGATGAGGAGCAGGTCGATCCGGCGGTAGCGGGCGCGGAAC
>JANLSG010000014.1:0-7591 GCA_031362295.1 Chloroflexota bacterium | reverse complement strand
CATCGCCAGCAACCCGTCACCGGTCATCTTCACGACAGACCCGCCGGCGGCCACGACGGCGTCTCGTAGCAGCTGGTCGTGGGCCGCCAGCGCCGGGCCCATGACCTCGGCGTGCTCCTCCCACAGCCTCGTGCTGCCCTCGATGTCCGTGAACAGGAACGTCAGGAAGGGCGCCGCGGCGGCATCCGCTGTGGCCAGCGCGTTCGCGGCCACTGCGGCCGGGGTAGTGCCCGGGTCCAGCACCGGTGCTACGCGATCCGGTCGACGAACCGCCCGATGCGCACGAGGGCCTCCTCGAGCCGCTCGTACGAGGTCGCGTAGCAGGCGCGGACGTGCGCCGCGCCGGATGGCCCGAAGGCGCTGCCCGGGATCACCGCGACGTGCTCCTCCTCGAGGAGCCGCTGGGCGAAGGTATCGGCATCGAGGCCGGTGGAGGTGATCCGCGGGAAGGCGTAGAACGCCCCGCGCGGCTCGAACGTCTCCAGCCCCATCTCGTTGAGCCCGTGGACCACGAGCCTGCGGCGGCGGTCGTACTCGGCGCGCATCCGCTCCACCTCGGGCTCGCCGTCGATGATCGCCGCGAGTGCCGCGTCCTGGGCGACCGTGGGCGCGGTCATGATCACGTACTGGTGGATCTTCAGGACCCCTTCGATGATCGCGGCCGGCGCGGCCATCCAGCCGATCCGCCAGCCGGTCATCGCGTAGGCCTTCGAGAAGCCACCCATCAGGATCGTGCGCTCGCGCATGCCCGGCAGCGCCGAGAACGCGCGGTGGCGGTACGAGCCGAAGGCGAGCCGGTCGTAGATCTCGTCGCTGTAGACGAGCAGGTCGTGCTTCTCGGCGATCCGCGCCAGCTCGTCCTGGACGGCATCGGGCAGTACCGCCCCGGTGGGGTTGCACGGATAGCCGAGGAACAGCGCCTTGGTGCGTGGCGTGATCGCCGCCTCGACGGCGGCGGGATCCAGGGCGAAGTCGTCCTCGAAGCGGGTCGCCACGTGCACCACCCGCCCGCCGGCGAACTGGATCGCAGGCAGGTACGCGACGTACGAGGGCTCATGGAGGATGACCTCGTCGCCCGAGTCGATGGTCGCCCGCATCGCGAGGTCCAGGGCTTCTGATGCCCCGACGGTGATCAGCAGCTCCGTCTTGGGGTCATACGACACGCCATACAGCCGCTCGAGATGCGCGGCGAGCGCGCGCCGGAGCTCGATGGTCCCGGCGTTCGACGTGTAGTGCGTGCGGCCCTCGCGCAGCGACTCGACACCTGCCTCGATGATGGCGCGCGGCGTGTCGAAGTCCGGTTCGCCGATCCCGAGGCTGATGACGTCGGTCATCGTCGCGGCAATGTCGAAGAACTTGCGGATGCCCGACGGCGGCACGTCCAGGACGCGCTGGGCCAGCGTTCGCTGGGCAAGTGGCACACGGGGGTTCGTGGCAACCATCGCCGGGAACTCTACCGCGCCACGGGTCCCGGAAACCGGCCCGCCAGCGCCTCCGCTCGGGGCCGTGCGGTGGCCGCCCCTTCCGGCGCGCGCAGGACCTCGTCGATGAGCCTGGCGATCTCGATCATCTCCGGCGCGCCCATGCCCCGCTGGGCTGAGCTGGTCGTGCCCAGGCGCAGGCCGCTCGGACGGTCCGGCGTGCCGGGATCGAAGGGGATCACGTTGCGGTTCGTGAGGATCGCGGCGTCCTCCAGCGCGACCTCGGCGATGTCGCCGGTCAGCCGGCGACCGCGCAGGTCGACGAGGACCATGTGGTTGTCAGTGCCGCCGCTCACGATCCGGTCGCCGCGGGCCGCCAGCGCGGACGCGAGCTCCGCGCCATTGCTCCGAATCCGCCGCTGGATCACCCGGAACTCCTCCGTCGCCGCGTATCCGAAGCACACGGCCTTCGCCGCGATCCGCCCGAAGTCGGGGGCGCCCTGCGTGCCCGGGAAGATCGCCCGATCGATCTTGCGGGCGAGTTCGGCCGTCGTGAGGATCACCCCGCCGTGCGGCCCGAGCATCGTCTTGTAGGTCGTGAACGTCACGGCGTCCGCATGGGGCACGGGGCTCGGCAGCTCCCCTGCCGCGACGAGGCCGGCGACGTGGGCCATGTCGACGAGAAGCTTCGCGCCCACCTCGGCGGCGATCGCGGCGAACGCCGCGTAGTCGATGGCGCGGGGGTACGAGCTCCCGCCAGTCACGATCAGGCGCGGACGGTGCTCGCGCGCGAGGTCGCGCACCTCGTCCAGGTCGATCGTCTCCGTATCGGCTCGCACCCCGTAGTGCTCGAAGCGGTAGACCGCACCCGTGATGGAAGCTGGGTCGCCGTGGGACAGGTGGCCGCCATGCGCGAGCTGGAGCGCGAGGACGGTGTCGCCAGGCTTCAGGAGGGCGCGGTAGACGGCGAGGTTCGCGTTGACGCCGGAGCCGGGCTGGACGTTCGCGTGGCCCGCGCCGAACACCGCCTTGGCGCGGTCGATCGCGAGCTGCTCCACCTCGTCCGCGAACTGGGTACCGCGGTGGTACCGGCGGCCCGGATAGCCCTCCGCCGTCTTCGCGGCGAACACGGAACCGAGGGCCTCGAGTACTGGCCCGGACGCCTCGCTCTCGGAGGCGATCAGGTCGATCGTGTTCGCACGCCGCGTCGACTCGGCGGCGACGAGGCGCGCGATCTCCAGGTCCTGCCCCGCGAGATCAGGGCGTGCGGACACCTTCACGCGACGGCAAGGGCAGCCGCGCGCTCCATCGGCGTTGGGCCCGCCGGGTCGTCGGCCAGGCCGAGCTGCGTGGGCTCCAGGGCGCGCCACGGGGCCGCGGCGGTGATCGCCTCGTACGCGCGCCCGAAGCGCAGCAGCTCCAGCTCGGACCACGGCGGCCCGATGAACTGGAGGCCCACCGGCATGCCGTCGGAGAGGCCGCACGGGAGCGAGATACCGGCGATCCCGGCCATGTTCGCGGGCAGCGTGCAGGCGTCGCTGAGGTACATCGCGACGGGATCTGCTGTTCTCGCCCCGAACTTGAACGCCACCGACGGCGACGTCGGCGCGACGAGGGCATCGATCCCCGACTCGAAGACCTCGTCGAAGTCGCGCTTGATCAGCGTTCGCACCTTCTGCGCCTTGAGGTAGAACGCGTCGTAGTAGCCCGCGGACAGCGCATACGTCCCTAGCATGATCCGGCGCTTGACCTCCGGCCCAAAGCCCTCGCCTCGCGTCGCCAGGTAGTCGGCGATGAAGTCGCCGCCGGGCAGTCGGACGGAGTGGCCGTAGCGCACGCCGTCGTAGCGGGCGAGGTTCGCCGACGCCTCCGCGGGCACCACGATGTAGTACGTGGCGAGCCCGTAGTCCGTGTGCGGCAGCGAGACCTCCTGGATCGTGGCACCGGCGGCTTCGAGGGCCGCTACGGCCTCGCGGATCCGCGCCTCGACGCCCGGCTCCATGCCCTTGACGAAGTACTCCTTCGGCAGGCCGAGGCGCTTGCCCTTGAGCCAACCGGCGGCCTCGTCGTCCGAGTCCGGGAGGCGGAGCAGGTCATCCGGCACCGGGACCGGCGCTGAGGTGGAGTCGCGCTCGTCGCGACCGGCGACCGCGTGCAGGAGCGCGGCAGCGTCCCGCGCGTCGCGCGCAAGCGGCCCGATCTGGTCCAGGGACGAGGCAAAGGCGACGATCCCGTACCTGCTCACGCGCCCGTAGGTCGGCTTGAGCCCCACGATCCCGGAGAGGGCCGCTGGCTGGCGAATGGAGCCGCCGGTGTCCGTCCCGATCCCGAACGGCGCATGGAAAGCCGCGACCGCCGCCGCCGATCCCCCACTCGACCCGCCCGGAACCATGTCCAGGTTCCACGGGTTGCTCACCGGACCGAAGGCCGACCACTCGTTCGACGAGCCCATCGCGAACTCGTCCATGTTGGTCTTGCCGAGGATCACCGCGCCGGCGTCGCGCAGGCGTTCGGTGACGTGGGCGTCATAGGGCGCGACGTAGCCCTCGAGGATCCGCGAGCCCGCGGTGCATTGACCACCAGCGACGGACACGAGGTCCTTGAGCGCGATCGGCAGCCCGAACAGCGGGTGGAGTGCTGCCAACGCCGCGGGACCCGCGGCGCGCGCAGCCGCGAGTCGGGCATCCGCCGCATCGGCCTCGGTGAGCGCCTTGTCGCGCTCGATCAAGAGCCACGCGTTCAGCGCGTGATTCTGGCGCTCGGCCGCCTCCAGGTGCGCCAGGGTCAGCTCGCGCGACGAGACGCCGCCCGATCGAAGGAGCGCGGCCTGCTCGTGGCCGAGGAGGCGCGTCGTGTCCATCAGGCGTCGCCGCCGAGGATTGGCGGAACCACGATGAAGTCGCCCTCGGTGAGCTTCGCGTTCCGGAGGACCGCCTCGACGGTGAGCGACGACCCGGCGACGTCCTCGCGCAGGATGTTCTCGATCTCGATGGTCTGCGCCGTCGGAGGGATCGCGGACGTGTCGAGCTCGGCGAGCTTCGCGTATTGGTCCAGGATGTGGTTGAGTTGGCCCTCCAGCCGATCGAGCTCCTCGCCGGTCAGTCGAAGGCGCGCCAGGAATGCGACGTGCTCGACGTCCGAGCGAGTAAGTCCAGCCACCGGCGGATGATACTGGCCACCGATGCCCAACCTCCGCCCGATGCTTCCCGCCGATGTCGATCAGGCGACCGAGATGATCCTCAGTCACGACTGGGGAGTTCGGCGCGAGTTCCTCGCCTTCGCAACAAGCCAGCCCACGTGCGTGCCGATGGTCGCGGAGGCCGAAGGGTTGATCGTCGGAACGGGGGTCGGCACGGCGAATGGCGCTGTCGGCTGGATCGGAACGATCTTCGTGGCGGCCGATCGCCGGGGCCAGGGCCTCGGACGGGCCATCACCCAGGCGATCATCGACCGGCTGGAGTCGGCGGGCGCCCGGACCCTCGTGCTCGTCGCGACCGCGGACGGCAAGCGGCTGTACGAGAAGATGGGCTTCGAGGTCCAGACCCGCTATCGGATCATGGAAGCGCCGGGGACCGCAGCGCCCCCGCTCGACGGCGGGGCCAGCGTTCGGCCGTTCCAACCCGACGACCTCGAGCCCGCCATCGGGTTGGACCGCGAAGGCACCGGCGAGGATCGTGCGCACGTCATCCGCCGGCTCGCAACGCCGGAGACCGCAAAGGTCCTGCCAAGCCCGGATGGCGGCATCGACGCTTTCGTGATCCGTGCGCCGTGGGGTGGCGGCGCGACGGTCGCCCGTTCATTCGAGGCAGCGGCGGCGATCATCGATGCTCGGCGCCGCACCGCCGGCCCCGAGGGCCGGGTCAGCGTGGGGCTCCTCCAGGAAAACGAGGATGGCCTCGAGCGACTGGCGGCACTCGGATTCAGCCCTCGCTGGGCCGCGCCGCGAATGGTCCGCGGAGACGCGATGACCTGGCACCCCGAGTGGATCTGGGGCCAGTTCAACCACGCGATCGGCTGACGGCCCTCAGTCACCCCACGGAACGCTCAGCGAGCGGTACCCTGAACGGGCCGCGGCATGGACCTTTGAAAGCAGTGGTCGATCGACGCCTGGCTCGCCGGGCGTCCCAAATGACCAAGTAGCCGGCGGTGTCGCGGTCCCGCGCCCTGTTCCTTCGTCGTACCGCTCTGCCAACGTTCCAAGCGGTCTCGCGGAGCTTTGTGAGCGCTCTGGCCGCCAGCTACTCGGGGATCACCCCTTGACGCACCGCCTCCAGCGCGCGGCGCGCCTGTGCGAGATGGACTCGATCATGCCCGGCGAGCATCCGGAACATGAGGTCGTAGCTCTCCTCGCCGCGCTCCCTGTGGACGGCAACCCTGGCGCGGGCTGCCGCGCTCGCGCCGCGCCAAAGCGTCACGTTGCCCGCGCGGAGTGAGGCGTACTGGACGAGCAACGCCTCCACGTCATCGTCGTCGGCATGCAGGTTGTCCACCCACAGGTCCTGGTCGTAGCCGATGAGCTCCGGCCGATCGTGCGCGAGGACCCAGCGGTAGCGACCCGCCATCACCAGCTCCGCGTCCGCGATGTGGGCGAGGCAGAGCAGGACGGACCATTCGCGCGGCTCCGGCCTGATCCGCAGGTACGCGCCCGCCTCGGCGACGAGCGCCCGGGCGTCGGCCGGCCCATGCGTCTGGACCTCGGCGGGATCGTCTTCGCCCAGCGCGGCAAGGAGCGACTGCTGGTACGCGAGGGCGGCGTTGACGGGATCGGGGGATGTCTGCATGGGCGTCATTGTCCCTGTTCGAGGAGCGCCCGGAAGCCGTCGGCATCGAGAACAGGTACGCCCAGCTCCTCCGCCTTCGCGAGCTTGGAGCCCGCGCCCGGGCCGGCAACGAGGTAATCCGTCTTCTTCGAGACCGACCCGCCCGGCTTGCCGCCCGCCGCGCGCACCGCCGCCTCCGCCTCCTCACGGCTGAAGCCCTCGATCGCGCCCGTGACGACGACGGTCTTGCCCGCGAGTGGGCCCTCGGCGACCGCTGCCCGAGGCGCGGGCAGCTCGACCTCCACGCCGGCATCGGCGAGGTCCTCCAGCACGCCCTCGCCCGGCCCGCCCGGCGCGAACCACGTCGCGAGCGCCGCGGAAAGCGTTGGGCCGACGCCGTCGAGCTCCTGGAACTGCTCCGGGCTCGTTCCGGCCGTCTCGCGGAGCTTGGCCGCCGCGCGTGCGAGCCAGTCGTCGCCCGCGGGGACCTCGGCAGCGAGCCAATGCGCCACCTCGATCGCCGTCGTCCAGCCAACCTGCGGGATGCCGAGCGACGCGATCACGCGCTCCAGCGGGCGGCGGCGGACCTTGTGGATGGCCGCATACAGATTCTCCGCGCTCTTGCGCGCGAATCGGTCGAGCGACTCCAGGTCCTCCACGCTGAGCCGGAAGAAGTCGCCGCGCCGCTTGACCAGCCCGCGTTCCAGGAGCTGTGAGAGAACCGCCCAACCGAGCCCGTCGATGTCCATGCCGCCCGCGAAGTAGCCGAACTCCTGCCCGACCCGCGCCGAGCACGCCGCGTTCGCGCAGTAGTGCCGCACCGCGCCCTCGTCCCGCACCACCGGCTGCCCGCACACGGGGCACGCCGGGGGCATGTCCCACTCCCGCTCCGTGCCGGTGCGCCTCTCCGCGATCGAGCGCACGACCTCCGGGATCACGTCGCCCGCCTTCTGGAGGATGACGTGATCCCCGATCCGAATGTCCTTGCGGCGCACCTCGTCGAGGTTGTGGAGCGTGGCGCGCGCGACCGTGGAGCCCGCGACCTTGGTCGGTCGCAGGTGTGCCACGGGGGTGAGGGTCCCCGTGCGCCCGACGTACGCGACGATGTCCTCGACGACGGTCTCGACCTGCTCGGGCGGGTACTTGTAGGCGATCGCCCAGCGCGGTGCCCGACTCACCATGCCGAGCCGCTCCTGCTGCTCGAAGGTGTCGACCTTCACCACCACGCCGTCGGTTTCGTACGGCAACCCGTGACGCTTGTCCTGCCATGCCTCGGTGAACGCGATCACGCCCTCGATGTCCAGGCCCGCCTCGCGGTTCGGATTCACCGTGAACCCGAGGGCCATGAGTCGATCCAGCGCCTCGGACTGGCTTGCGAGGCGGAGCGGCGTTGCCTCGTCCTCGATGAGC
>JANLSG010000003.1:0-2505 GCA_031362295.1 Chloroflexota bacterium | reverse complement strand
GGTCAGGCCCGGGATCCGGAGCCCGCCGATCGATTCACGCTGGGCGAGGGCCGCGCCGCAGGCCGAGCAACGGGTCGCGTCGGGCGCGGCCACCGCCGCGCACCACGGGCAGGTCGTGGTGGGCTCTGGCGCTGCCGTTTCGGGTTCGGGCCCGCTGCCCTGATCATTCACGCTTGGTATCGTACGGCCGATGTCCGGCACCGTGCCGCGCCAAGGCCGTGCTACCTTCGCAGCCCATGACCGCTCGCGCACTGAATCGCCGTGCCGCCGGGCATCATGAACCGCGAGGAGGCGCGCTGGCCGCTGGTCGCAAGGCGCTCGCCGCACGTGATTGGGACACAGCCCTGGAGCTACTCTCGGGGACGGATGTCGCAGGGTCGCTGACCGGGGCGGATCTGGATGGCCTCGGTGAGGCCTCTTGGTGGCTGGGGCGGCTCGCGAACGCGATTCGCCATCGGGAGCGAGCGTTTCGTCTCCACCAATCTGCCGGCGAACCAATCCGGGCCGCGCTCACGGCGCTCGCGCTTGCGACCGACTACTCCCATCGTTCCGAGAGTTCGATAGCCGCGGGCTGGGTCCGGCGCGCCGAGCGGCTGCTCGAGGGCCAGCCCGAATCGGCCGCCAACGGCTGGTTGCTCCGGCCACAGCTGAACCAGGCCCTTGGCCAAGGAGATCTCGACGGGGCGCTGGCGCTCGCCGACCGGATCCTGGAGCTCGGCGTTCGCCTCGGCGATCGCGACGTCGAGGCGCTCGGACTGCAGGATCGCGGTCGGGTTCTCCTGGCCCTGGGCCGGGTCAAGGAGGGTCTCGACGCGATCGACGAGGCGGTGGTTGCCGCGGTGTCCGGCGAGGTGTCGCCGTTGCCCACGGCCATCGTGTACTGCAACGCGACGGTCGCAGCCGAGGACCTGACTGATTATCGGCGTGCCAGCGAGTTCGCGGAGGTCGCGGAGCGCTGGTGCGAGCGCCAATCGATCGCCGGGTTCCCGGGCATGTGCCGCGTCCGGCGTGTCGAGCTGATCAGGCTCCGCGGGGCGTGGGCAGAGGCGGAGGCGGAGGCGCGTCGCGCGTGCGCCGAGCTCATTGACTTCAGCCACGACTATGCGGCCGAGGGCTTCTACCAGATCGGCGAGATCCGGCGCCGGATGGGCGATCTGGCCGGCGCCGAGGAGGCGTTCGGCCAGGCCCACCGGCTCGGCCGAGATCCATCGCCGGGATTGGCACTCGTGCTCCACGCGCGAGGCGAGAGCGACGCCGCCGCCGGGATGCTGGCCGGCTCCCTTGCCGAGCCGTCCGTCACGCTGTTGGTACGTGCGCACATCCTGCCGGCCGAGGTTGAGGTCGCAATCGCGATCCGGGATCTCGGCCGCGCGCGGTCTGCCGCCGACGAGCTCGAGTCGATCGCGCGCACCTACGACACCCATCTGCTGCGGGCCGAAGCAGCCACCGCTCGAGGCCTTGTCGAGCTGGCGTCCGGCGCGACCAAAGCCGCGGCCAGTTCGCTACGCGCGGCGGTTCGCGCATGGCAGGCGACCGAGGCACCGTACGAGATCGCGCGGGCCCGGATGGCGTTGGGTGAGGCGCTCCTGTCGTCGGGCGCCGGCGCTGCTGCGGGCCTCGAGCTGTCGGCCGCCGCGGCGACGTTCGAGACCCTGGGAGCGGTGCCTGACCTTGCCGTGTCGCGCGAGCGCATGGCGACCGCCGCCTCCGACCTTGGCCCGACGGCACGGGCCCGCCGCGCGACCCGGACATTCATGTTCACCGACGTCGTCGGGTCGACGAGCCTGATCGATGCGGTCGGCGACGAGGCATGGGGCCGCCTCCTAGCCTGGCACGACACCACGATTCGCTCCCTCCTCCGCGACCACGGTGGCCAGGAGGTCCACCACGCGGGAGACGGCTTCTTCATCGCGTTCGATTTGGCGGATTCGGCGCTCGACTGCGCGCTGGCAATTCGACGGACGTTCGAGGCGCATCGGCGCGAGCACGGCTATGCACCATCGATCAGGATCGGTTTGCACACGGCCGAAGCCCTGCACACAGCGTCCGGGTATGAGGGGGCCGGGGTCCATGCGGCGGCGCGGATCGGTGCCCTCGCGAACGCCGAAGAGATCCTCGTCAGCCGGCAGGCGGTCGTGGGGGCGAAACGTGCGGTCGCCCATGGTGAGTTTCGCACCGAGCGGCTGCGTGGCTTCAGCAGCCCGTTCGAGGTCGCGGCCCTCGAGTAATGCCCCCCGGGCGGGCGCTCAGGAGTCGAGGAAGCGCTGGACGAGCGCCACGAACTCGGGTGCGTGGGTGTGATGGGCGGCGTGGGCTGCGCCATCGATAACCGCCACTCGCGCGTCGGCGAGCCGGGCCGCGAGGGCGTCCGTCCCGATCCGGAACGGCGAGCGGCTGATCGAGCCGAGGACCAGGAGCACCGGCGCGGTGACACCGGCCAGGCCATCGATCGACGCCGGCTCGGTTGCCTCCGCCTCGATCTCGCGGAGGATCGTGTGGGCCGCC
>JANLSG010000330.1:0-7562 GCA_031362295.1 Chloroflexota bacterium | reverse complement strand
AGTACGGCGAGTATCGAAGCCGCCACGGCTGGCAGCCCCGCTTCCTCGTGTTCGACGACGGCTTCCGCGTGCTCTCGATCTCCCGACCCTGGCCATGGATCGGCGGCGGTGGGGCGTACATCCCGCGCGGCCCGGTTTCGGCGGGAGAGGAAGTGCAGGAAACCGCGGGTCGATTGGAGGACGTCGCCGACTGGCTGGTCGCTCAGGGCATCGATGTTGTCTCCAGTGACAGCGAGATTCGCGCCGAGACCGGCTACTCCGACCTGCTCGTAGAGCGCGGCTTCAAGCCGATCGAGGAGATCCAGGTCGCGAGGCATCGCGTCGGCGTGCCGCTCGAGGGCGACGAAGCGGCGCAGTTCGGGATCATCAAGCAGACCTCGCGCAACCTGATCCGCCGCGCCGAGAAGCAGGGCGCGCGCGTCGTCCGCTTCGATGCGCGGGCAGGGGAGTCGGACGAGGACTTCGAGGTGCCGGCCGGTGGTGGTGTCGACCCGGCCGTCCTCGAACCCGCGTTGCGCGGGTTCTACCAGGCGCTCGGCGTGACCGCCGATCGACGCGGCTTCCGTGGGCTGCTCTACAACGTCTCGACTTTCCTCGACTGGTCCATGCACGCGATCGAGGCAGGCCTTGCGATCTACCTCGAGGCGCGCGCGCCGGATGGGCGGATGCTCGCCGGCGCGCTGTTCCATCGGCACGGTGAGCGGCTGACGTACGGCTACGCGGCAGACGTGTTCGAGCTGCGCGACGAGTTTCCGGGCGCGGTTCGGCTGGTGATCTGGCGAGGCATGCAGATCGCGCTCCGCGAGGGGCGCAAGGAGATGGATCTCGGCGGCGTCGACACGCCGGCCGCCCGCCGCAAGCCGGAGCCCGGCGAGGAGATGCACGGCCTGTTCACGTTCAAGGAAGCCTTCGGTGGGCAGTGGGTGGAGCAGTCCGGCAATCACGAGTGGGTCGCGCGCCCGTGGCGGTACCGGATGGGCCGTGTGCTCGCGGCCGTCGCGCGGCGGATCCGGCGATGAGCGACGCGGCCGAACTTCGGGCGGACGACGCGGCCTGGAACCGCTTCGTTGCCGAATCGTCCGCGCCGAGCTTCCTGCAGGCCACGCCGTGGGGCGTCGTCAAGCGCCCGAACGGCTGGCGATCGGCGCGGATCGTGGTCGACGTGCCCGCAGGTCCCGTGGGTGCGCAGGTGCTTGTCCGCCATCCGCGGCCGTTGCCGAAAGGCTTCGGGTATGCCGCGCGCGGCCCGGTTTCCACGGGCCTACTCGATGCGGACGCGCTCGGCGCGTTCACCGAGGCCGCTCGGCGCGCAGCGGCGGGCCTCGGGATCGCGCACCTGCGCATGGACCCGGAGCTGGAGGACCTGGACGGCTCGGTCGCGGCGACGCTCCGAAGCCTCGGCTGGCGGCCCGCACCGGAGATCCAGCCGCACTCGACCCGCGTCATCGACCTCACCCGAACGGAGGAGGAGCTCCTCGCCGGCCTGCGCAAGAAGACGAGGCAGTCGCTCCACAAGGCGCAGGACGACGGATCGACCGTGATCACCGCGGATCGAGATCGGCTGCCGGACTTCCACCGGACGCTCGCCGGCACGATGGATCGGGTCGGGCTGCCGTTCCGCTCGGTGGGGTTCTTCCGCGACCTGTGGGATGCATACGCGCCGGCCGGCCAGGCGATGCTCCTCCTGGCCGAGACACCGGACGGCGAGGTCGTGTCGGGCACGTTCCTCGTCGGCTGGGGGCCACGGATCGTCGCGCTGTACGGCGGCACGAATGCCGAGGGCCGCAAGCGCAACTCGAAGTACCTCGTGAACTGGGAGGCGTTCCGGCGCGCGAAGGCCGCCGGGTACCAGCTGTACGACCTGTGGGGCCTCCCGAACGAAGGCATCACGTATTTCAAGGCCGGCTGGGGTGGCCGCGAGGTCCAGTACGTGGGCGCGTGGGACCTCGTCGTGGATCCGCTCGGCGCGCGCATCTTCGAAACGGCGGTCCAGGCGCGAGCCACGATCGCGCGACTGCGCCGGCTGGGCCGCGGCGGCTCGGGCGGGGCCGCTCCCTCGGAGGCGGCGTGACGGCGGCGCGCCTGCTCGCCGAGGTCATCGAGCGCCTCGCTGCGGAGGGCCGGCTGCGGTCGACGATCGGATCCGTCGAACCGGGCGATCGGACCCTCACGGGCGTCGCCGACGACTCGCGCGCGGTGCGGGCGGGGAGCCTGTTCGTGGCGGTTCGGGGCCTGCGGGTGGACGGCCACGACTTCCTCGCCGACGCCGTTGCCCGCGGTGCCGCGGCGGTCCTTGTCGAGCGACCTGTCGAAGGCCTGCCGGTGCCGCAGCTCGTCGTCGATCGGGGAGCGGCGAGTCTCGCTTCCGCGGCTGCCTGGTGGTACGGCGACCCGAGCCGGCAGCTGCTGACCGTCGGCGTGACGGGCACGAACGGCAAGACCACCACCTCGTTCCTCGCCGCCGCGGGCCTCGTAGGCGCGGGCTTCGCCACTGGACTGATCGGAACAGTGGGGATCCGCGTTGGCGGGCGGTTGATCCGGAACGAGGAGCCGAATACGACGCCCGGCGCCCTCGAGCTCCAACGGATCCTGCGCCAGATGGTTGATGCGGGGGAGCGGGCCGTCGTGATCGAGACGAGCTCGCACGGGCTCGCCGCGGATCGAGTCGCCAGCGTGGACTACGACGGCGCGATCTTCACGAACCTGTCCCACGAGCACCTCGACTTCCACGGCACCTTCGAGGCGTACCGCTCCGCCAAGGTGAGCCTGTTCGAGCGGCTGCCGCAGCGCGCGAAGGGCGGGCGGCCCGGCGTCGGCGTGATCAACGCGGACGATCCCCACGCGAACATGTTCGTGGACGCGACGCGGGGTGCGCGGGCGCTGCCCGTAACGTACGGCGAACGCATCGAGGCGGACATCCGGCTGACGAGCGTCAAGTCGAAGGTCTCACGGTCACGACTCAGGTTCGAAGTCGGCGGCGCGGCGCGGACCCTCGACCTGCGACTGCCCGGCCGGTTCAACGCCCACAACGCGATGGCCGTCCTCGGCCTCGCGCACGGCTGGGGCCTCGATCTCAGCGCGGTCTCCGCTGCGCTCGAGGGCGTCGACGGCGTCCCCGGCCGCATGGAGCGCGTCGATCTTGGGCAGCCGTTCATGGTCGTCGTCGACTATGCGCACACCTCCGCGTCGCTCGACGCGATCCTGCGCGAGCTGCAGCCGCTGGCGGCCCCGGGTCGGGGCGTGATCAGCGTGTTCGGTGCGTCGGGCGAGCGGGACATCGGCAAGCGGCCGCTGATGGGCGAGGCGGCCGCGAAACGGAGCCGCCTCGTGATCGTGACCGAGGACGATTCGCGAGGCGAGGACCCGGACGCCATCTTCGAGGCGATCGCGGCCGGCGCCGAAGCGGCCGGCAAGCAGCGCGGCAAGGACCTCCTCGTGATCGGCGACCGCCGCGAGGCCATCGCCGACGCGTTCCGGCGCGCCCTGCCCGGCGACATCGTCCTGCTCGCGGGCAAGGGCCACGAAACCTGGAACGTCGGCCCCAACGGGCCCGAGCCCTGGTCCGATCGCGAGGTTGCGGAACGGACTCTGGGAGGCGCGCTCGATGGGTGAAGGAACGACGTAGCCTCGCGCGGTTGACCGCCTTGGCGGACGTCGCTTAGCATTCAGGCATGTCGCTAAGCGCCAAGGTCAGTACCAAGCATCAAATCTCACTACCAAGCGAGGCCCGTCGACAGCTCGGAATCCAGCCGGGCGATCGACTCAGCGTCCAGGTACAGGACGATGCATTGGTCCTCCGTCGGCGCCCGGCCAAAGCATCGGATCGCCTGCGCGGCATCGGCAAGGGCTCGTACGGGCCGAATGCAGACGCGTACCTCCGCGGACTTCGGAGCGAGATGGAGGCAGGGCTTGTCGAGCGGGAATCGCTGGTTCGTGGGGACACTCGTGCAGGAACACCAGCGAGTCGCCCTCGACGCTGACGTCCTCATCTACCTGCTCGAGAACGTCGAACCGCGGGCCGCGCGCGCGGCCGCGCTGATCGACGCCGCCGAAGACGGTCGGGTGAAAGCGTCATTGTCGTCACTCGCCTTTGCCGAGATCCTGGTCGGTCCTGCGCGGGATGGCGACGGCGCACGCTTCGAACGAACCGCGGCAGAGCTCCGCGACATCGATCTCGAGATCCTGCCGATCACCGCAGCCATCGCCGAGGACGCCGCATGGCTCCGTGGCCAGGGCTCTGTCCAGCTGATCGACGCGATCCATCTGGCGACGGCCCGAACCACCGCGACCGCGTTCATCACCAACGACCGGCGTATCCGGTCCCAACCCGGCCTCGCGGTCTATTACCTTGACGATCTGGACCTCGACGGTCTTCTTCCCTAGGTCTCGGCGAACGGGCCGCTGCTAGACTTTCTGCACGATGGTGGCCCCGCGAACGCGGGCCGAGCGGCCCGCCGAGATCCCCCCGGCCGCGCGCCCGGCGCGCTCGGCTTCGCGCCGCACTGCGCCTCCTCCCGTGAACGGCGCTGCGACCAATGGGACCGCCGCGACCAACGGAGCCGCGGCCAAGCCGGCCACTCGCGCCCGCAAGGCCCCCGGGACGATCGCCCGGCCGCGGAAGGTGGACTCGCCAAAGGCCATGGGCGAGCAGCTGATCGCCTCGATCCTCAAGCACGACCCCGCTGCCGACGTGACCGACGTCCGGCGCGCCATCGAGTTCGCGATCGAGGCCCACGGCGACACGCCGCGAGCATCGGGCGAGCCGTTCGTCACGCACCCCATCGCAGCTGCACAGATCCTCGCCGGCCTCGGCGTCGACCTCATCGCCGTCCAGGCCGAGCTCCTCCACGACGTTCCCGAGGACACGGAGTACTCGCTGTCCGACGTCGAGGAACGCTTCGGCGGCGACGTGGCACAGCTCGTCGACGGCGTCACCAAGCTGAGCAAGTTCTCAACCCTTTCCCACGAGCAGCAGCAGGCCGAGAACATCCGGAAGATGTTCCTGGCGATGGCGGACGACATCCGCGTCGTGCTCATCAAGCTCGCCGACCGGCTCCACAACATGCGCACCATCGCCTCGCTGGCGCCGGAGAAGCAGCTCCGGATCGCCCGCCAGACGCTGGAGATCTACGCCCCCCTCGCCGAGCGCCTCGGGATCTGGCAGATCAAGTGGGAGCTGGAGGACCTCGCGTTCAAGGTCATCGAGCCGACGCGCTTCCGCGAGCTGGCGAAGCTCCTGGACACCCGGCGAAAGGGCCGCGAGTCGTACATCGACCGGGCGATCGACGAGCTGAAGCCGCGCCTCGCCGCCGCGGGCATCGAGGCTGACCTCCAGGGCCGCCCGAAGCACATCTACTCGATCTGGAAAAAGATGCAGCGCAAGAGCGCGGAGTTCGGCGAGATCTACGACGTCTACGCCATCCGCCTCCTCGTCGACGACGTTCGCGACTGCTACGCGGCGCTCGGCATCGTGCATGCGCTCTGGCGTCCGATCCCCGGCCAGTTCGACGACTACATCGCCGTGCCCAAGAACAACCTCTACCAGTCGCTGCACACCGCAGTCATCGCGATGGACGGCAAGCCGCTGGAAATTCAGATTCGCACGAACGCGATGCACCAGGTCTCGGAAGTGGGAATCGCCGCGCACTGGCGGTACAAGGAAGGCTCCAAGTCGGATCGCGAGTACGACGCCAAGCTCGCCTGGCTGCGCCAGCTCATCGACTGGCAGCGCGATGTGTCCGACGCGACGGAATTCGTCGAGGGCGTGAAGCTCGACATCTTCCAGGACCAGGTCTTCGTGTTCACGCCGAAGGGCGAGATCAAGGACCTGCCTGCCGGTGCGACGCCGCTCGACTTCGCCTACAGGATCCACACGGACGTGGGCCACAAGACGATCGGCGCGAAGGTCAACAACCGGCTCGTCCCGCTGGATTCCAAGCTCAAGAACGGCGACATCGTCGAGGTCGTGACGACCCGCGCGGGTCACGGGCCTTCGCGCGACTGGCTGAACGTCGTCCGCACCCAGCACGCGCGCGAGAAGATCCGGCAATGGTTCAAGCGCCAGGAGCGTGACGAGAACATCGTCCACGGCCGCGAGGCGCTGGATCGTGAGTGCCGCCGGCTCGCCCGGACCTCGACCGGCGCGGTGGGCCTGGACAAGCTGATGGAGGTTGCACGCCAGCTGAACTACGACAGCGTCGACGACTTCTACGCCGCGATCGGCTACGGCGCGGTGAGCCCGCAGTCGGTGGTCATGCGCCTCGGCGTCGTCGACGACAAGGAGCTCGCGCTGCCGACAGTCGCGCCGCCGCCGTCACCCGCGCGCGCCGGCGGTGTCCGGGTCAAGGGAGTGGGGGACCTCCTCGTCCGCTTCGCCCGCTGCTGTCATCCGATCCCCGGCGACCCGATCGCCGGCTTCATCACCCGCGGCAAGGGCGTCACGGTGCACCTGCGCTCCTGCCCTACGGTGCTCAACGAGCGCGAGGTCAGCAGACTCATCGACGTGGAGTGGGAGGCTGCGCCGGCCCAGACCTACCCGATCGCGATCCGTGTCGAGGCGTACGACCGCACCGGCCTGCTCAGCGACATCACGCAGGTGGTCGCGGAGGCGAAGGTGAACATCCTCGCCGCCGATGTCGCGGTCGGCACGGACCACACGGCGATCGTGCGCGCGACGCTCCAGGTCGCCTCGGTGAGCCAGCTCTCGCGCGTCCTGTCGCGCATCGAGCAGCTGAAGGACGTGTTCTCGGTCCAGCGCGACCTCGGCTGACGTTCGGCCGCCGGTAGACTTCGGCGATGCCCGCCTTCAGAGCCCCGAGGGGAACGCGCGACCTCCTGCCGCCCGAGCGGGTCGGGCTGGCGCGCCTGGAGCGACTCGCGCAGGACCTCGCCGCGCGCTACGGCTACCACCCGATCGAGACGCCGCTGTTCGAGCAGGCCGGCGTGTTCGAGCGGGGGATCGGGGAAGTCACCGACGTCGTCGAGAAGGAGCTCTTCCGGCTTGCGCCCCGCGACGAGGACGCCGAGCGCTGGGCGCTTCGCCCGGAACCGACGGCCGGCATCGTCCGCGCCTACGTGCAGCACGGGATGCAGACCTGGCCGCAGCCGGTCAAGGTCACGATGACCGGCTCCATGTTCCGCTACGACCGACCGCAGGCCGGCCGATACCGCCAGTTCTGGCAGTTCGACGTCGAGGCGATTGGGGACCCCGGGCCTGCGGTGGACGCCGAGATCATCGAGCTGGCGGCCCGGTTCTATCGCGACGCGGGGCTGCCGCAGGTCACGATCCTCTTGAACTCCATTGGAGACGCGGCATGTCGGCCGGCATATGTGGAGGAGCTCTCCGCCTATTACCGGGCGCACCTTGGGGATCTGCCGCCGCTGGAGCGCGCCCGGCTGGAGCGCGCACCGCTGCGGCTCCTGGATTCCAAGGATGCACGGGTGGTCGCGCTGAACGCGGCCGCTCCCCAGATCACCGACCGGCTGTGCGACGCGTGCGCCGCGCACTTCGCGGCGGTCCGCACGCACCTGCACGCGGTGGGCGTCGAGTACGAGCTCGCGCC
>JANLSG010000272.1:0-3100 GCA_031362295.1 Chloroflexota bacterium | reverse complement strand
GATCGCCCCGTCCACCTCCGCATCCGAGAGCGCGCGGTCCGCCGCGCCGAACCGCAGCCGGAAGGTCAGGCTCCGCTCGTCGGGGCCCAGCGGGTGTCCTCGGTACGAACCGACGAGGTTTGCTTCCATCAGGAGTGCCCCACCCGAGTCGCGGACGTGCCGCGCGACCTCCGCGGCGTTCTCCGCGTCCGGGACGTCCACGGTCAGGTCACGATCGATGGGCCGGAAGCGCGGCGGCGGCACGGAGCTGACGACCGCGAGGCTGCCCCCGGCAAGCCCGGTCACGGACAGCTCGGCGACGATCACGCGGCGAGCGCGGAGATCCAGGGCCTCGGCAAGCCGAGGGTGTAGCTCGCCCACCACGCCGGCGATCGCGAGATCACCGTTCGGCAGTCGGGATTCAACGGTCGCGCTGCGGCCGGGATGGAGGATCGGTTCGTCGGCCAAGGGACGGTATGCCGGAACGCTCCCGCCGAGCAGGCGCGCCACGAGCTCGATCGCGCCCTTCGCGTCTTCGATGTCGACTTCGCGACGCGGCCGGTTCCAGGCCGGGATCTCGAAGGCGCCGGTCAGCGCCAAACCCAGGCGCCACCATTCGTGCGAGCCATCGGTCACGCCGCCGTAGCCCCTGCCGATCTCGAAGATCGCGACGTCGGCCTGGCCGTGCCGGACGTTCGTGTCGACCACCTCCACGAGGCTGCCGACGACCGACTGGCGCAGCAGCGAGTGATCCATCGACAGTGGGTTCGTGACGGTGACCGGGCGGCCCTGGGCCGGCGCCTCGCCGGCGGCGGCGCGGTCCTCGAATGACCATCGGAACGCCTCGAGCAGCCGTGGCGAGATGAGGGCGTAGGTCACCGCCTCCGTCAGGCCGGCGCCGGCGAGCGCCTCGCGGATCGCGTCGCGCGCGGCGAGCGGCGTCTCGCGCCAGCCCGGCATCTCCGTCGGCGGGATTCGCGGCGGGACCTTCTCGTACCCGTGGACGCGGGCGATCTCCTCGGCGAGGTCCGCCTCCACGTCGATGTCGCGCCGCCATGTCGGCACCGTAGCGACAACCGCCGTACCGGCCGCCGCCGTCACGGAGACCGGGGCGGCGCCACCGGCCACCGCGATCTCCACGGGGCCGGCAGGCACTTCCGTCTCGATGCCCACTCGGCTGAGGACGTCGCGCTGCGCGTCAGTCCCCAGCGATGTGCCGAGCAGCCGATCCACGCGCGCCGGGCGGAATGCCACGTGCCGCGGCTCCGGCTCCTGCGGGTGCGTATCCACGGCACCGCTCGCGACCGTGCCGCCCGCCCACTCGGCGATCAGGCGCGTGGCGCGGTCCGCACCGAGGCGCGCGAGCCGGAACTCCTGGCCCTTCTCGAAGCGCAGGCTCGCTTCGGAGCGCAGGGCGTAGCGGAACGCCGTCCTGCGGATGCTGACGGGATCGAAGATCGCCGACTCCACGATCACGTCCCGCGTCGCATTTGAGACCTCGGATGATGCACCGCCCATGACGCCCGCGATCCCGAGCGGTCCGCTTGCGTCCGCGATCAGCAGTGTCTCCGCGTCGAGCGCCCGGTCGACGTGGTCGAGGGTCTCCAGTCGCTCCCCTGCCCTGGCGAGGCGAACATCGATGCCCGCACGGCCCTGGCCGTCGCGCGCCACGGCGCCGGCATCGAACGTGTGGATGGGCTTGCCGAGCTCGACCATCACGTAGTTCGAGACGTCGACGACGTTCGAGATCGGGCGGATGCCGGCCGACAGGAGGCGCATCTGGACCCAGTCGGGCGACGGCCGAATCTCGACGCCCTCGATCCAGCGTCCGACGAAGCGCGGGCACAGGCCCTCGTCCGCGACCCGGACCGTGAGCCGCTCTGCCGCTGCGGGTCCGCGCTCTACGAGGTCCGTCGGGGGAACCTCGACTCGCCCGCCGGCAACCGCCGCGACCTCGCGGGCGATCCCGACGATGGACAGTGCGTCGCCACGGTTCGGCTTGACGTCCACGTCCAGCACGATGTCGCCGTACAGGTCGGCGAGCTTGGCGCCGAGCGGCGTCTCGGGGGCGAGGATCAGGATCCCGTCGGAATCCGCGGTGAGCCCCAGCTCGTCACCGGAACAGAGCATCCCGTTGCTGACGACGCCCATCTTCTCGGTGCGCTCGATCCGCCGGTTGCCCGGCAGGACCGCACCCGGAAGCGCGACGGGCACGCGCTGCCCCACGGCGATGTTCGTCGCGCCGCAGACGATCTCCAGCGGCTCACCGGAGCCGGTGGTCACTTTCGTGAGCGAGAGCCGGTCCGCGCGCGGGTGCTTCTCGACGGCGAGGAGCTCCCCGACGACGACGTTCGCCCAGTCGGTCCCCCGTCGCTCGATGCCCTTGACCTCCATGCCGAGGAGGGTCAGGCGCTCGGCGAGCTGCTCCGCGGTGAGGTCGAACGCCACGAGCTCGCGGAGCCACGACAGCGGGACCCTCATCGGAGGCCCTCGCCCACGCTGTGCCGCCTCGCCACTGCAAGTTGGAACGCCCAGCGTGCGGTACGACCGACATGATCCTCGAACCGGCCGATTTCCGGGCTTCCTGCGACGTTTCGCTCGCGTGGCGTTCCAGGTAATGAAGGGAGGCGGGTTCCTTCGTCGTACCGCTCTCCCAGCGTTCCAGCGGCCGAGCGCCCTGGACGAGGGCGAGAATGGTTGTGGGTCATCGGAACTGGCCAAGGAAGCGGACGTCGTTCTCGAGGAACAGGCGCAGGTCGTTGATCCGGTGCTTGAGCATCGAGATCCGCTCCGGGCCCATGCCGAACGCGAAGCCCTGGTAGCGCTCGGGATCCAGGCCACAGTTGCGGAGCACGGCCGGGTGGACCATCCCCGCGCCCAGGATCGTCATCCAGCCGCTCCGGCCGCACGCCGGACAGCCGGGCCCGCCGCACACCAGGCACTCGACGTCGAACGCGACCGACGGCTCCGTGAACGGGTAGTAGCCGGGCCGGAAGCGCGTCTTCTTCCCCGCGCCGAACATCGCGTGGGCGAACTGGTCCAGCAAGCCGCGCAGGTCGCCGAGGGTCGTGCCCTCGTCGATCATCAGGCCCTCCACCTGGAAGAACTCCGAGCCGTGCGA
>JANLSG010000255.1:0-4785 GCA_031362295.1 Chloroflexota bacterium | reverse complement strand
GGACCTCGCGTTCGGTGAGCGGCGCCTGGCGGGTGAGGAGGTACGCCTGCACGCGCGCGATCGCGGGCGCGACGCCCCACGCGGCACCCATCTCGCCCCACGCATCGGCGAGACGAATGCGGATCGCCTCCGCGGACGTGGGCGCGTCGAGGGTTCTGGCCTCGGGGAGGGCGGCAGTCACGCGTTCAGGGTACCCCCGAACCGTGGAACTTGCCACTTGACGCTAGCAGATTATTGGCGTAGAAACGTGCTATTGCTGAGTAGCAGGAGGGATCCATGTCCGCGGGCTCCAGCGAGGATCAGCCGCGCTTCGGTTCTGGCTGGCTGCCCGGGCTGTTCCTCGGGGCGCTGAACGGAATCGCCCTGCTCTCGCTCGGCACCATCGGGCTGCCGTTCCTGGCGCTGACCCTGCTGCTGATCTTGTGGAAGGGTCCCCGGTTCAGGGCGCTCGCGGGGCTGCTCACGGGCGCGGGGTTGATCTGGACGGTCCTGTTCGCTCGCGTGGCCCTGTCGTGTGTGTTCGCGGCACAGCTCCCCGGCGAGAGTTGCGGATCTCCCGGGATCGGCGCGTGGGTGGCGATCGGCGCGGTGACGTTCGGAGTCGGTCTCGGGGCGTCCGTGGTCGCATTCCGTCGAGCCCGCCGGCGCGGGTAGCTCAACGTCAGGTCAGCGGCAGCGGGATCCACTCCCCGAGCGCGACCCCGACGGCCACGAACAGTGGATGACCCCAGTCGATGTCCACCTCGCATGAGGCGATCCGCTGGGTGCCGGTCCCGGCCGCGAACTCGAAGATCAGCTCCTGGCCGTCGAAGTTGACGGGGCACTCGCCTGTGAACGGATGGGCACGGATGGCGGCGTAGTCCGTCGCGCCGATCGCGGAGGTGAGGGTCGCCATCGCCTGGGCGGGAACGGTTCCCAGGTCATTGGGAGGCTTAGCGGCGCTGTGGACGCGCCCGTTGCGGTCGAGGATGACGCTGTTGTCGCACGCCCCATTGGCGCACATCCCGCCACGCATGGTGACGGTGATGAGCGGTCCGGTTGCGGGGATGCCGACGCTGCCCAGCGAGCATGCGCCGAGCGACACGGCGATCGCGAATGCAAGCGCGAGCGGGAGTGCGAGTGGCCGGAGCAGGCGGGGCAGGCCGGGCATGGCCGCGAGACGACGGCGACGGCCGTTGGGTTCCGTCATTCGGGTCGTCGGTCGATCTCCTCGCGGAGCGCCCCAAGGATCTCCAGCTCGATCCGATCCTTCGGTCGCCCGGCCGCGCGCTTCATCGCGATCAAGTCGTCGAGCGAAGCGAAAAGGAGTGGCATCCCCAGGAATGTGACGGTGACGGCGGCCTTCCGGAGCTCCGCATAGTCGAGACCAGGTTCGGGGTTCGCGAGAAGGTCGATGCGGCCGAACCGCGAGTTGAGCGTGAACACGGCGCCCCCAAGGAGCGTTCGAGCGTCAAGCGGGGGGAGCGCGGACCCACCCGGCGGCACGCCGTGTCGGATAGCCGTGATGTCTCGCAGCACGGCCTCGACTTTGCGGAGATTCGGCGAATCCCACGACGGAACGATGTCGACGTCCGCGGTAATCGACGGTGAACCGTGCGCCTGCGCCGCGAGCCCGCCGATGATCACGAACTCGACACCGGCGGTCACAAATCGAGCGAGGAGCTCGCGTGGTTCGAACGAGATCGATTCGGTCATTCGGCAACCCGCTTGAGCTGTGACCGGAACTCGAGCATCGCCTGGTCCTCGCGCATTGCCCGAGCAAGGCGCGCGCCAGGGGCCAGGTCGAGTCGTTCGCGGATCTGGGGCCGGTCGATGCCGATGCCGAGGCGAGGCATCGCCTCGAGCCCGAACTCGCACGCCTCCAGGAGCCGGTCCAGCGTGCCCACTCGCGGGTCGACGCGGCCCTTCTCGATCCGGGCGATGGTCTCCTGTGGAATCCCGGCCTTCGCCGAGAGCTCGCGCTGGGTCAGGCTGCTGCGGCGCCGCGCGTATCTCACCATCCGACCCGACATCGACACGTTCCAACCCTCCTGATGACACAAACATCATCACACAACGATGGCCGCCCGGCAAGCGAAGGCTGAGTATTTGGGCCTGAACGATGCGTCATAACGAACAACACGGACCCAGGCGGCCCGTGGCGCTGATGGAGAGGGAATGCGACGCGATCTCGTTGAGGCGGCACGGCGCGGAGACCACGAGGCATTCGAAGTCCTCGCGACCTCCGCCGGCGATCGCCTGTACGCGGTTGCTCGCCTGATCCTCCGGGCGACGGACCGGTGCTGGCAAATCGAAACGCGGACGTGCTCGACGTCAGCGCCGTGGCCGGGCCATTGGTTCGCGCCGCGGCTTCCCCCTGAGGACGTTGATTGAGCCCGACATCGTGCTCACAAACCTCCTGATGATGTATTCATCATCATCCCTGCCACGTGACCTTGACAAGCGATGCGACCGCCAAAGCGAATGTGGAACCTTTCGACATCGAGCTGGACACATTGTTTGCGTGCGATTGCTGCAGCATGAGGATGAAGGGGAGAGATGAACGTCCAGGCGACTGGCGCCGGTTCGGTGGCGAGACGATCGCTGATCGCCGCGATGGCGATGGCGATCCTGTCCGGGTGTGCCGGAGCCACCCCGAGCCCGACGCCGGCTCCTTCTCGCGCACAGGCGCAGCCGAGCGAGCCGAGCGCCGCACCAACGGCCCAGGATGTCATGGGGTTTGCGAAGCTCTCTCGCCTCGCGCCCGGCACCTACTTCATCGACCCGGATTCCGACCCCTCCACGCCCCTCCGCGTGGTGTACGACGTCCCCGAGGGATGGTCACAGTGGTTCGGCGCGGCCAAGTCCGTCGGGGATGAGCACATCTCGGTGAACATCACCACCGTCGTGAACGTCGTGCGCGATGGGTGCCACGACCCTACGTGGGCCGATCCGCCGGTCGGACCGACTGTCGACGACCTCGCTGTCGCGCTCGCGAATCTGGCTCCGTTCCAGGTGACGGTAGGCCCGAACGACGTGACCAAGTACGGGTACCGCGGGAAGTTCCTGGAGCTCAATGCGGCCGATCTTCCGGTCGTGGCGGGCGACTTCACCGGATGCGTCGACGGCCACCTCTCGAGCTGGGTCGCGCCGATCGACGTCGCTGAAGGCGAAGGGGGCGCGTTCTATGCCTACAACGCCAAGCCCGTCGAGGAGTTCTGGATCCTCGATGTCAAGGGCGAACGCCTCGTGGTCGAGGCGACCTGGTCGATTGACTCGCCCGCTGCAGACCTGGCCGAGATGCGGGCCATCCTCGACTCGATCCGCCTCGAGCCCTGACGACCCGCCGCAGCCGACGCCGCTGAGGCGCTCGGAATCCCGTCGGGGATCGTTCGCCTCGGGCGCCCGGGTATCCTCGGCGGCGTGACGATCCTCCGCTCGCGGCTCGACTCGGCGAGCGACGATGCGCGCGCGAATGTCGACCGCATGGCGGCGCTCGTGGCCGAGCTCCGGGCGCGGACGGCGACCGTCAGCGAGCGGGGGGCGGGCGGCGACGAGCGGTCGATTGCCCGGCACCGCGAACGCGGGAAGCTTCCGGTTCGTGAGCGGATCGATCGCCTCCTGGACCCGGGCTCGGCATTTCTCGAGCTGAGCGCGCTCGCAGCGAATGGCCTGTACGACGACGACGCCCCGAGCGCCGGCATCGTCACGGGCATCGGGCGCATCGAGGGGACGACGTGCGTGATCGTTGCCAACGACGCGACCGTCAAGGGCGGCACGTACTACCCGATGACCGTGAAGAAGCACCTGCGGGCGCAGGAGATCGCGCTCGAGAATCACCTGCCGTGCGTCTACCTCGTGGACAGCGGCGGCGCGTTCCTGCCACTCCAGGCGGACGTGTTTCCCGATCGCGAGCACTTCGGACGCATCTTCTACAACCAGGCACGGATGTCGGCGGCGGGCATCCCGCAGGTCGCGCTCGTGATGGGCTCGTCCACCGCCGGCGGCGCCTATGTGCCGGCGATGAGCGACGAGACCGTCATCGTCAAGGGCACCGGCACGATCTTCCTCGGCGGCCCGCCGCTGGTGAAGGCCGCGACCGGCGAGGAGGTCTCCGCCGAGGAGCTCGGTGGCGCGGAGGTCCATACGAGACACTCCGGGGTCGCGGACCACGAGGCGCTCGACGACGAGCACGCGATCGCCCTCGGTCGGTCGATCGTCAGCCATCTCGAGCGCAAGGCACCGGCGCCGCCGTGGGATCGCCATGAGCCCGAGCCGCCGGCGGTGGATCCCGCGGGCGGCGACGGTGCCGCGCATATGTACGCAGCTATCTCGGCGGACACTCGGCGCTCCGTGCCCGTTCGCGAGCTGATTGCCCGCCTCGTCGATGGCTCCCGGTTCCACGAGTTCAAGCCGCTCTACGGCGAGACGCTCGTCTGCGGCTTCGCGCACCTCGATGGCTGGCCTGTGGCGATCCTCGCCAACGACGGGATCCTGTTCAGCCAGTCGGCGCTCAAGGGCGCGCACTTCATCGAGCTCGCCTGCCAGCGGAAGATCCCGCTCGTGTTCCTCCAGAACATCACCGGGTTCATGGTCGGGCGCGAGTACGAGGCCGGCGGCATCGCGAAGGACGGGGCCAAGCTCGTGACCGCCGTCGCGACGGCTGCGGTGCCCAAGTTCACCGTATTGATCGGCGGGAGCTTCGGCGCCGGCAACTACGCAATGGCCGGCCGCGCGTACCAGCCGCGCTTCCTGTGGACGTGGCCCAACTCGCGCATCTCCGTGATGGGCGGGCAGCAGGCGGCG
>JANLSG010000238.1:0-2384 GCA_031362295.1 Chloroflexota bacterium | reverse complement strand
CTCGCGTTCTCGCTCGATGCAACGCCGTGGGAGATCGGCGGCTCCACGCACCCGCACCCGACCTTCAGCGAGATCATCGGCGAGGCGGCCTTGGCCGTCGACGACCGGAGCATCAACTTCTGATGGCAGCGAAGTCGGCGGGCGCGAAGGCGTCGGCGTCCGAGGGCGTCTCGGAGCTCGCGGCGTCCGTCGGGCTGACCGACGCGGACCTGATCGGGATGTATCGGGTCATCGCGCTGGCGCGGACCGTGGACGAGCGAATGTGGATCCTGAACCGCGCCGGCCGGATCCCGTTCGTGATCAGCGGGCAGGGCCACGAGGGCGCGCAGGCAGCGATCGCGTGGCCGCTCAAGAAGCACCACGACTGGATCGCGCCGTTCTACCGCTCCATCGCGACGTGCCTGACGTTCGGGATGACCGCGCGGGACATCCTGACCGCGCAGTACGCGAAGGCGATCGATGCGTCATCCGGCGGGCGCCAGATGCCCGGGCACTACGGCAATGTCGCCAACAACCTGGTCTCGCTCTCATCGCCTGTCGCGACGCAGATGCTGCACGCGGTCGGGATCGCGCTCGCCGCTAAGATCCGCAAGACGGGCCAGGTCGCGATGACGTCGATGGGCGAGGGGTCTTCCAGCCAGGGTGACTTCCACGAGGGCCTGAATTTCGCGGGCATCCACAAGCTGCCGTTCATCCTGGTCGTGGAGAACAACGGCTACGCGATCAGCGTGCCGGCGTCGATGCAGCTCGCCGTCGAGGACGTCGCGATTCGCGCGGCCGGCTACAACATGCCGGGTGTCATCGTCGATGGCTCCAACGTGCTGGAGTGCTACGTCGCCGCCAAGGCGGCGGTCGACCGGGCGCGGGCCGGCGATGGCCCCACGCTCATCGAAGCCAAGGTCATCCGGCTCACGGCGCACTCATCCGACGACCAGCAGACGAAGTATCGATCCGCCGAGGAGCTCGCCGAGCTTTCAGCGAAGGATCCGCTGCCGCGCTACCGCGCCCAGCTGAAGGACGCCGGCGTGCTCACCGACGAGCTCGAGGCCTCGATCGCGGCCGAGCTCAAGGCCGAGGTGGAGGAGGCCACCGATTTCTCGGAAGCCGCCGCCGAGCCCGACCCGGCGACGGCGATGAAGTGGGTCTACGCCGAGGACTGGCCGGGAGAGACGCCGCCACCCTGGGGCTTCACGCTCCGCGGCTCGTCGGGGCACTGATGGCGCGCATCGTCGAGGCCGCGCCATGGCACTGAAGACGTTCATCGAGGCCATCCGCGACACGATGGCCGAGGAGATGCGGCGGGACCCGTCGATCATCCTGCTCGGCGAGGACGTGGGCAAGAAGGGCGGCGTCTTCCTCGCGACCGACGGGCTGTGGGCCGAGTTTGGCGACGATCGGGTGATCGACACGCCGCTCAGCGAGTCGATGATCATCGGGACCTCGATCGGTGCGGCGATGAACGGCCTGCGCCCGATCGCCGAGATCCAGTTCGCGGACTTCATCCACCCCGCGTTCAACCAGCTCGTGTCCGAGGCGGCGCGCATGCGCTATCGCTCGAACAACGGGTTCGGCGTGCCGATGACGGTGCGCGCGCCATACGGCGGCGGGGTGCATGGGGCGCTCTATCACTCGCAGTCCGTCGAGGCGTTCTACGCCCACGTGCCGGGGCTGAAGGTCGTGATCCCGTCGACGCCGTACGACGCGGCCGGGCTGCTGCGCTCTTCGATCCGCGACGACGACCCGGTGCTCTATTTCGAGCACAAGAAGATGTATCGGTCCGTGCGCGGCGACGTTCCGGCGACGGATTACGTCGTGCCGCTCGGCAAGGCGGCGATCACGCACCCCGGCACGCAGATCACGATTCTCGCCTACGGCCTGATGGCCCACTACGCCCTGGAGGCGGCCGATGTCGTGGCGGAGGACGGGATCAGCGTCGAGGTGGTGGACCTGCGGACGCTCCGTCCGCTCGATAAGGAGACGGTCCTGTCCTCCGTGAAGAAGACGGGCAAGTGCCTGATCGTCTACGAGGACAACCGGTTCCTGGGCTACGGCGCGGAGCTCGCCGCGATCGTGGCCGAGGAGGCGTTCGACTACCTCGACGGGCCCGTCTCGCGCATCGCCGGACCCGACGTCCCGGGCGTGCCCTACAACCACATCCTGGAGGACTGGTTCATGGTCAACCCGGCGAAGATCGTGGACGGAATCCGCAAGCTCGCCGCGTACTGACGCGACCGTGGACGCCGGCGAATTGTTGGCCGAGCTGCGTGCGCTCCTCGTTCCGTACGAGGACACCCTCGTCGCGGACGAGCTGTATGGCATCGAGGTCCTGCACCGCCCCGGCGCGCGGGCACACGACTGGTTCGCGGGCGTCCGGCCCGGCAAGG
>JANLSG010000170.1:0-3676 GCA_031362295.1 Chloroflexota bacterium | reverse complement strand
CAAGATCACCCGTCCGGACGACCTCGCGCTCGCGGAGCTGCGCCTCGCCGGCACGGGCATGACCCGCACCGGGTTCGGCTCCGACCGCCACCCGTTCGGGCCGGGCGATGGGCTTCGCCTCGGCGGGGTGGAGATCGCAGGCGCCCCGCGCCTGCACGGCCACTCCGACGGCGACGCCGCGCTCCACGCGATTGCCGGCGCCCTGCTCGGTGCCGTGGCCCTCGGCGACCTCGGCGGGCTGCACCCCGCGGACGCGCGCACGCCGCGCGGGATCGCGAGCGCGGACCTCCTCGCAAGCGTGCGCGCTGCACTCGCCACCGAGGGCTGGCGGCCCGTTGCTATCGACCTTTCGATCCGCGCCGGCCGGCCGTGGCTCGCGGACCATCTGCCGGGCATGCGCACGGCAATCGCGGCCCTGCTCTCGCTCGACGTCGGGGCCGTGAGCGTCAAGGCGTCCACGGGCAACCTGTCGGGTGACGTCGGCGCCGGGCGGGTCATCGAGGCAGAGGCAATCGCCACCGTCGCCCACAGCGGGGGCGAGCGATGACCCTCCACCTGCAGGACACGCTCACCGGCGAGACCCGGCCGCTCGAGCCGCTGGAGCCGGGCCACGTCCGGATCTACTCGTGCGGCCCCACCGTCTACGGCCCCACGCACATCGGCAACTTCCGTTCGTTCCTGTTCGCCGACGTGCTCGTCCGCTACCTCCGCTACCGCGGGCTGCGGGTCACCTGGGTCATGAACATCACCGACGTCGACGACCGCATCATCGCCAACGCGAACGCGGCAGGGGAGTCGATCGGCGACCTCACCGGACGCTGGCTGGAGCGCTTCACGCTCGACTTCGTCGCGCTCCGGATGACACCGCCCGACGTCCTGCCGCGTGCCACCGATCACATCGACGAGATGGTCGCGATCATCGCCTCGCTCCTCGAGCGGGGGCACGCGTATCGCACGAGCGACGGCTCGATCTTCTTCCGGATCAGCTCGTGGCCGGCTTACGGCCGCCTCGCTCGACTCGACCCGGATCAGCTCCAGGTGGGCGAACGGGTCGAGGCCGACGACTACGGCAAGGATGACGTTCGCGACTTCGCGCTGTGGAAGGGGCCGAAGGTCGGCGAGCCATCCTGGAACACGTCGATCGGGGCGGGCCGGCCGGGGTGGCACATCGAGTGCTCGGCGATGTCGATGCGGCACCTCGGCGAGTCATTCGACATCCATACCGGCGGGATCGACCTGATCTTTCCGCACCACGAGGACGAGATCGCCCAGAGCGAAGCGTCGACCGGCAAGCCGTTCGTCCGCACCTGGCTGCACTGCGACCACCTGCGCCTTGGCGGAACGAAGATGGCCCGCCGGGTCGGCAACATCGCCCGCGTCGCGGACCTGCTCGCCGAGGGGGTGTCGCCTCGGGCGCTTCGATATGCGCTGATCTCCGTCAACTACCGCCAGGCGCTGGAGTACACGCCGGATTCGCTGGCCGCCGCCGCGGCCGCGATCGAACGGCTGGACACGCTCGCGAAGGCGCTCGATTCGTATGCCGAGGACCGAGTCGATGCCGTCGACCTGCCGGCCGTCTTCGACAGCGCGCGCGCCCGCTTCGAGGCAGCGCTCGATGACGACCTGAACGTCTCGGCGGCGCTGGCCGCCCTGTTCGACCTGGTGCGCGAGCTGAATCGGCGGATCGCCGATCGATCGCTGTCCAATGGCGACGCGGGGCGCGCGCTCGGGCTGCTTCGAGAGCTCGATGCGGTCCTCGGCGTCCTGCCCGACAGTGCAGATGGCACGAGCGACCTGCCGGCAGGCGCTGCCGAGCTGCTTGAAGCCCGCATCGCCGCACGCGCAGGGCGCGACTGGGCCGCATCAGACCGAATTCGTGACGAGCTGCTCGCCCTTGGCGTGGCCGTCGAGGACACGCGCGATGGCCAACGCTGGCGTCGCCTGGAGGCAGTTCGATGACCGACGGACCACGACGACCGCGCAGCTCGGGACGTCCGGGCGGTGGTGGCGGGCGCCCGGGTGGGGGACGTCCAGGCGGTGGCCGCCCTGGCGGTCGCCCGGGTGCTGGTCGCCAAGGCGGATTCAACAGCGGGGGACCGCGCGGCGCTCGCCCGCAGGAGCGACCCGAGGGATCCGAGTGGCGCGGCCCGCGTCCGGATGAGGCGCCGCGCCCGCGCCCCAGCGGGGGCCGACCCGGAGGATTCCGTCCAGGTGGAGGCCGCCCGAGCGGACCCGGACGAGGACCCGGCGCCTTCGATGGCCCGCGACGACCCGCCGGGCCGCCGCCGGGACCGCCCGGCTTCGAGCGCCCCGATGATCGGCCGCGCGAGTTCCGCCTACGGCCCCCGAGTGACCGCCCATGGCAGGGCCGGCCGCCGCGGCCCTTTTCGCCGCGCCCGTCGGGCCCACGCCCATTCGAGACTCGCTCGTTCGAGCCTCGCGAAGCAGGCCCGATCCGCGACGCGGACGAGTCGCCGCCTCCGCCGGCGCATCGCGCCGCGCCCGCACCCGAGCTGGAGGAGGGTGAGGAGTTGATCGCCGGGCGCCGGCCGGTCGAGGAGGCGTTCACCGCCGGCCGCCCGCCGCGGCGGCTGCTCGTCACGCCGCAACGGCGCCAGGCCCTCGAGAAGATCGTCCTGCACGCCACAACGCTCAGGATCCCGATCGTCGAGGTCGAGGGCGGCTCGCTGACGGCACTCGCAGGATTCGATGGTCACCAGGGCGTCGCGGTGGTCGTCGAGGCCCGCCGGTTCGCCTCCGTCGATGACATCCTGGCGCGCTCGATCGAGCGGGCGGAGGCCGCGTTCGTGCTGGTCCTCGACTCGCTCGAGGATCCCCAGAACGTCGGCACGCTGCTCCGCAGCGCGGAGGCAGCCGGGGTGCACGGCGTCATCTTCCCAACCGAACGCCAGGCACCGCTGTCGCCGGCCGCGATCAAGGCCTCCGCAGGCGCGACGGAGCACCTCCTGCTTGCCCCCGTCGACGACCTCGCGGGAGCGCTGACCGACCTGCACCTGCGCGGCCTCCGGATCGTCGGCTCGGAGGCGGACGCCTCCCTCACGGCCCGCGAGGCGGACCTCCGCGGCCCCGTCGCCATCGTGGTGGGCAGCGAGGGCCACGGCCTGAGTCCCGCCATCCGGCGCCGGTGCGACCTGTTCGTGCGCATCCCGATGCGCGGCGTGATCGGCTCGCTCAACGCGGCCGTCGCTGGGTCCATCCTCGTCTTCGAGGTCCTCGGGCAGCGCGATCCGGCCGCGAAGCCAGGGGCGACGCCGGCCGCCGGCACGCCACCGCCCGAGCCGGCGGTGAAGGCCAAGCCCAAGCGCGCCTCGAAGCGATCGACCACCTGACGGGGGACCGGCCCAAGGCGGCCACGCTTGACCGGTTCTCCCGATGCGACCTATCATTCCGCGGCGCCCCGGCGGCTTCTTTGGGTTGCCGTGCGTCGCCGACGTAGCTCAATTGGTAGAGCAGCGGTTTTGTAAACCGCCGGTTCCGGGTTCGAGTCCCGTCGTCGGCTCCACTCGCGAAGCCCTCGGGCCCACATAGCTCAGTCGGCAGAGCACTTCCTTGGTAAGGAAGAGGTCATCGGTTCGAACCCGATTGTGGGCTCCATGACCTCTGGCAAACCCCCGGAAGCGAAATCACTGGCGAAGCCGTGCCCGTTCGGCTCGGA
>JANLSG010000164.1:0-3516 GCA_031362295.1 Chloroflexota bacterium | reverse complement strand
ATGAGGACGCGGGTCGAGCGCGAGCGCCAGGATCGGGCCGCGAAGCTGTGCTGCCGCGCCTGGAGGCAGCCGGGCCAGCTCGCGTTGTGCCGCCGGCGCCAGCTCGACTCGATAGCGCCCGCTCACTCGGTGGTGGGACCGTAGGTAGCCTTCGTCTCCGCAGCGGCCCGGCTGAACCAATCCTCCGCAGACGCTCCGCCGGCTCTCGCGTACTCCTCCAGCGCGGCGGTCGCGGACGCTCGGTCCTCGGCTTCCTCGGCGTTTGCGAGCCACGCCTCGAGCGCCTCCTCGACGACCTCGCGCACGCTCCGATCGGCTCGCGCGGCCTCCACCTTGATCGCGCGATACAGCTCTGGGTCCAGCTCGAAGGTTGCCTTCATTCCCCCAGTATGCTGGGTTGCTGGGTTGCTGGCAAGCGGCGGCCAGTTGGTATCACGCGTGATACATTGCGATCCATGGCGGAGGTCACCATCCGAGAGTTGCGGAACCATGGCGGCGAGGTCGTCGATCGGGTCGCTGCCGGCGAGCGGGTCATCGTGACCCGGAGCGGCAAGCCGGTGGCTGAGCTCCGACCGATGCGGACGACGACCGCGACTGCGTCTGCCCTGCTGCGGCAGTGGCGCCGCCTGCCGCCCGTCGATCTAACGGCCTTCCGAGCTGACCTCGACGCCGCGGTCGACCCAGCGCTCTGATCAAGCACCGCCAGCCGTGACAACCGACGCGACCGGTCTTCTCGACACGAGCACGGTGATCCTCCTATCCCGCCTCGCTGACGCCTCCGCCCTGCCGGAGCGGCCGGCCATCTCCGCGATCACCCTCGCCGAACTGTCGGTTGGGCCGCTCGTGGCAGTCGACGAGACCGTGCGAGCGGCTCGGCTCGCCCACCTCCAGCAGGGGGAGGCGACCTTCGACCCACTGCCCTTCGATGCCGACGCCGCACGCGTATTCGGTCGCGTCGCCGCGTCGCTCCGGCGGTCAGGCCGCAAGGCGACGGCTCGCGCGTACGACGCGATGATCGCCGCCATCGCGATCGCGAACGGCCTGCCGCTGCACACCTGCAACCCCGACGACTTCGCGGGTATCGATGACCTCACTGTGGTCGCCGTTCCGCATCCGGATCGCGGCCCGTAGCGGACGGCGGGGTCGGGGTCTGACCAGCGGCGGTGATGAAGCGTTCGAGTCGAGCGCTGCCTGTCACGTCTTCGAGCGCTGTGAGCCCGTGAACACCGACCAAGCCAGCAGGATGCCCAGGAGGAGGATCGCCAACAGGAGCATTCCCTCGACCTGGAGCGGCTCGAGGCCCAGCGAGGTGCGGACGACGTCCGGGACGATCGCGACGACGGTGATCAGCGCGTAGATCGGGATGCCAAGCCACGCCCAGCGGCGAATGTCGGCGAGGACCGGGTGCGACGCGCTCGCGCGGGACCCTGCCACCGCGGCAATCACCCCGGTGACCCCGGCAAGGCCGAAGGCGACACGCCACATCGGGCCGGTTGCGAGCAGTGAGGCCAGCGAGACGATCCCCGGGACGATGAAGTGCAGGGACACCAGGAAGATGAAGCGCCGGGTCTCCCGGTCGGCGGTCAGCTCCGCGTGCCGGAACTGGACCACCACCCACCAGAACCCCAGCAGCGTGAAGCACAGACCAGAGCTCGCGGCGTAGAACGTGGTCGTGTCCATTTCGACGAAGGGTACGTCGCGGTGGCCCGGATTCGGCGTCCAACGTCGTGTTCGCCTGAAGGATTCACCGGCTTCGCCGAATTCGGGTGCTTGGTCTAGCGGTCGCTCCCGCCAGGCGGCCAGCGATCCTCGAAGACGGTCTCGCTGCGAGGGAGTCGGCCCTCGCCGGGCGCCGATTTCGGTGCGCGGGCCTCATCCGTCGGGTGCCCAACGACCACGATTGTCCGGACGAACCAGCCTTCGGGCACGCCGAGGAGATCGGCCGCAAGGGGCCGGACGTCGGGCATGACCCACGCGATCCCCGCGCCCAGGCCCAGGAAGGTCGCGCCGATCAGGATCCGTTCGGCGGCCCGGCCCTCGTCGTAGGCGGGCGAGGTGCCAGGTTCCTCGTGCGTCACGATGGCGATGGCGGTCAAAGCCGTCGCGAGCGCACGCGTTTGTGGCAGGCCCGCGCCATGGATGCGCAGCAGGACGTCGCGGTCTCGAAGAACGATGAACCGCCACGGCTGCGTGTTCTTGCTGCTGCCACTCCAGCGTGCGACACCTCGAGCAGCCGCAGGCGGCGTGCCATGATCGGCGGGTGACCGAGGAGTCGGATCTGCATCTCGATGTCGCGGGCGAGGCGCGGCTGCACCAGGCGCTGCGGCGGTGCTGGCAGCCGGTGTGCCGGGTATCGGACCTCGAGGACAAGCCGATCCCCGTGACGCTGCTCGACGAGCAGCTCGTGGTCGTGCGGCTGGGGGACGAGATCGCGTGCTTCCCGGACCTGTGCGTGCATCGCGGGACGGCGCTGTCGCTCGGCTGGGTGGATGACGGGAGCCAGCCGGCGCCTGATGGGAGTGGCACGGTGGGCGAGCCGTGCCTCGTTTGCGCGTACCACGGCTGGAGCTACGACCGGCAGGGCGTGGTTCGGCGGATCCCTGCGGTGCACGGACGGTCGATTCCTGCTCGCGCTCGCGTGGCGCGCTACGCGACAGTGGTCGCGGTCGGCCTCGTCTGGGTCCTTCTCGAACCCGGCAGGGGCGGGTGGGAGGACCCGAGCGCCGCCTATCCCCTCCCTCGGGCGGACTCGTGGTGGGAGCAGCCAGGCTTCCGGACCATCCCCATCGAGACGTACGACTGGGAATGCTCGGCCGCCCGCCGGGTGGAGAACTTCGTCGACTTTTCTCACTTTCCGTGGGTGCACCCGGGCGTTCTCGGCGATCGATCGAAGCCGCTCAGCCCGGAGCATGAGGTCATCGACGACGGCGTCACGATCACCTTCGACATCGCGCTGGAGGAGCCGCAGGCGTCGGTCAAGGGCGACGTCGCGCCGGGCGTCAAGGTCCAGCGCGACCCGACGACCTACACCCTCCACCTGCCGCTGTCGGTGACGCTGGACCAGCTGTTGCCGGCTTCAGCGGACCGACCCGAGGGGAACCACTTCGTGCTGTTCCTTGCGGTCGCGCCGCTGTCTGCGCGGCGGTGCCGCTCGTTCACCTGGAACGCGCGGACGTACTCGCTGGATCCCGCGGCCGATGCCGCGCTCGCGGACTTCCAGGCGCTCATCCTCGACCAGGACCGCCCGATCGCCGAGTCGCAACGGCCCGAGGAGCTCCCGGTCGATCTCTCGCAGGAGCTGCATATCGCCGGGCCCGATCGGGCGTCGATTGCGTATCGGCGGCGGCTCGCGGAGCTGGCGGCCAGCTAGCGAACGCCGCGGGACGTGCCCTTCGAGCGGCGCGTGTCGGGCTAGACCTTAGGCCAACGCATCGAGGGCGAGCTCCAGTGCGTCCTCCAGGCGGAGGGCGCTCCCCTCCTGCAACGCTCCCGCCACGTCAGGCGCGGCCAGCTGGC
>JANLSG010000089.1:0-20767 GCA_031362295.1 Chloroflexota bacterium | reverse complement strand
CTCCTTCTCGAGGTACAGCCGAAGCAGGTCGACGATGTTCCGCTCGTCATCCACGACCAGGATCGATTTCACGGGCGCGAGAATACGCCCAGCGCCTCGCAGCCCGGCGCCGGCACGTAAGCGCCATGTAAAGGGGGATCCTGGAGGCCCGGCGCACCCGCGGTGCATCCGGACGGCACCCACACGATCCGCTCGCACCGCAAGGGGCGCCCGCATCACTCTCCCGCAGCCCTGTTTTGAAGATGCTTCCAATGAAGCGGAACGATCGCGACAAAGGTCCAAATCGGACGGTCGAACTGTCAGTCACCAAAGTCCGAGCCGCTGCGATCCTCACGTTCGAACGCGATCTCCCGGGCGTCGTGACGCAATCGGTGCACCCGCATCGGCGGCGACCAATCGGGCCGATCGATGGGGCGAACGTTTCGAAGGTCCACTCCGGCAAGCCAGGCGATGATCGGCTCCTGCATCGACTTCTCGATGAAGTAGTTGCGGCTGCGGCGATCGATTGGTGACCAGCGCCAACGAATGAGTCCGGCCTCCACCAGCAGGCTGAGCTGGCGACTCACGGCCGGTCGACTCAACCCGATCGCGGTGGCGATGTCGCCCGGGTGCCAAACATGACCGGCAATGAGCGCGACGATGCGCCGGCGCGTGGGATCGGCCAGAAGCTCGATGCCTTCCGCCATTCGCCGCGGCATGCGTCCACCTCGATGAGCGGGCGGGGTGCGATGATCGCGGACGGAGATTGGCTGCGGCTTACGCGAGTTCCCGCGGGCGTCGGCTTCGCGCCGCAGGCCCTGCCCCCCAAATCGATCTCTTCTTGCGCTGGTTCCGCTTCAACGGAACCAACTCGAAAATGGGCCCTGCGGAAGAGATGGGCCAGAGCTCGTCCCGGCCGACCCGCCACCGATCGCGGCGCTCCTTTGGCGTCCCACCAGGCCCTGAGCAGCCACCGCACCGGTCGTAGCCACCGCCCGCGCACCGTCGGCCGTACGATCCGCGGATGTTTTCGACCCTGCTCGGTGCACTCCCGCGACCCGATGCCGATGGCGACATCGATGCGCTGATCGAGGCGGTCGTCCGTGCGCAGGAGGAGGCCGGCCTGGAGCCAATCACCGACGGGCGGCTTCGGGATCCGGACTTCGAGCAAATCGAGGGTGCCGTCGAGGGCTGGCGTTTCGCAGCGGGACTCACCGATCGGGCCGTCAAACAGGCGCTGCCCGGCCCATACACACTCGGCCGCCGCGGCACCCGCCTCGACGAGGGAGAGCGCGAGCAGCGGACGATGGCCTACGCGCAGGCACTGCGGCGCGAGGTCGAAGCGCTCGCGGCGGCCGGCAGCCCGATGGTCGAGATCGAAGAGGCAGACGCGCACCTGATTGGCGCGGACGACCGCGAGCGGCGGCTGTTCCGCGAGGCGCACCAGACGCTCACGGAGGGCCTGACCGGCACACACCTGTCGCTATCGATCGTGGGGAAGGCGGCGGCGAGCGCGGGGATCGAAACGATTCTCGCCGCGCCGTATGCGAGCGTCGCCCTTGACCTGATCGAGGGACCCGACAACTGGAACCTCGTGACGCGCACGCCGGGCGATCGGGGCATCGTCGTCGGGGCGCTGGGGGCTCGCGAGGCGCACGACGAGCCCAGGGAAGTGCTGCTCTGGGCCGCCCACTACGCCGCATCGACCGGGGGACGGGGGATCGCGCGGGTCGGGATCGGCTCGGCGGGTTCCTATGCGAATCTCACCTGGGTGGCGGCCCTGCGGAAGCTCCAGGCGCTCGGCACGGCGGCGAGACTCGCCGCGCTCCCGCCGGGCGAGGAGCTCGCGAGCTCCGTGGACCCGCGCTCGATCAGCGCGCGCCGCGCCGCGTTGGGCAGGCGCCAGCGTTGATAGGCTTCGCGATCCGATGAGCACCAAGTTCTGGCACGGCTTCGCGGACATGCACGTGGTCAAGGACCGCGAGATCGTGATGGCATCCGGCGACGGCGCCGTGATCACCGACACGAATGGCAAGACGTACATCGACGCGACAGCCGCCCTGTGGTTCTGCAACGTCGGCTACGGGCGCAAGGAGATCGCGGACGCGGTCGCCGCGCAGATGACCAAGCTGCACGGCTACTCGTCGTTCGGGGCATACACGACCGACGCGACCCTGCGCGCCGCCGATCGGCTCACCGCGTTGTCGCCGATGGCGAACTCCGTCGTGTTCCTCGCATCGGGCGGCTCGGACGCCATCGATACCGCGGGCAAGCTTGCTCGTCGCTACTGGGACGTCGTCGGGAAGCCGAACAAGACCCTCATGGTCTCGCGCGAGCACGCCTATCACGGGATGCATGCGCTGGGCACGTCCCTCGGCGGCATGCCGATCATGCAGGCGGGCTACGGCGGCGAGCCGTTCATCAACGAGGTCGTGCGGGTGCCGGCGATGGACGTCGAGGCGACCGCGAAGCTGTTCGAGCAGCGGCGCGACGAGATCGCGCTGTTCGTCGGCGAGCCGGTGATCGGTGCCGGCGGCGTCATCCCGCCGAGCGAGACCTACTGGCGCGACATCACCGCGCTCTGCCGCCAGTACGACGTCCTGCTCGTCGCCGACGAGGTCATTACGGGATTTGGGCGCATGGGGCGGATGTGGGGGTCACAGCGCTTCGGGATCGAGCCCGACATGATCACGTTCGCCAAGGGCGTCACCTCTGGCTACATGCCGCTCGGCGGCGTCCTCGTGGGCGAGCGGGTTCGCGCGCCATTCTGGGACCAGCCGATTGCCGGCGCGGTGTTCCGCCATGGCTACACGTACTCCGGGCACTCCGCTGCGGCCGCGGCAGCGATGGCCAACCTCGACATCATCGAGCGGGAGGCCCTGGTCGAGCGGGTCGCGATGCTGGAGCCGGTCCTCATGACGGCCGTTCGTCGCCTCGCGGGGGCTCCGATGGTCGGCGATATCCGGACGATCGGATTGACCGCCGCGGTCGCGATCAAGCCGGCGATCCTCGAGAAGGACCCCGCGACGGTCGACAAGGTGGTCGCCGCGGCACTCCACCATGGCGTCGCCAGCCGCGTCCTGCGTGGGCATGCGGTCCACATTTCGCCGCCGTTCGTGATCACCGAAGCCCAGATCGACGCAATGGTCGACGGCATCGGCAACGCGCTCGAGGACGTGGCCGCGGTCGGGGCGTGGAGCTGATCGACCGCGACGCGGGCCGGGGCGCGGCCGCTGCGGAAGCGCGAATCGCGATCGACCTCGTCGTGAACGGCGAGCGGGTCACGCTAAACGTCGAGCCTCGGCGCCTCCTCGTCGACGTCATCCGCGAAGACCTCGACCTGACCGGCACCAAGGTCGGCTGCGACACCTCGTCGTGCGGCACGTGCACGGTCCATCTCGACGGTCGCGCAGTGAAGTCGTGCACTGTGCTCGCGGTCCAGGCGGACGGCTCCACCGTGCTGACCGTGGAGGATCTCGCTCCCGACTCGGAGCATCTCCACCCCCTCCAGGCCGCGTTCGTGGAGCACCACGGGCTCCAGTGCGGGTTCTGCACGCCCGGGATGCTCATGACCGCCCTGGACCTGCTCGCCCGCGATCCCGACCCGGACGACGGCGAGATTCGCCACGCGATCCACGGCAACCTGTGCCGCTGCACGGGCTACCAGTCGATCGTAACCTCGATCCAGGAGGGCGCCGCCGTCATGCGGGGCGATGCGCCGCGTTCCTGGACGGAGCAGCACGCCGGGCCGCGTGCGGTCGCCGATCGCTACCCAGAGGCCGACCAGTGATCCCCGCCGCCTTCGACTACACGCGCGCCACGAGCCTCGACGAGGCGCTTGAGCTGATCGCCGGCGCCGACCCATCGATCCGCGTGCTCGCCGGCGGTCAGAGCCTCATCCCGCTGATGAAGCTGCGGCTCGCGCGCCCGCAACGGCTCATCGACGTCGGCCGCCTCGCGGAGCTCCGCGGCGTCCGCGACCTCCCGGGTGGCGGACTCTCGATCGGCGCACTCACCACCTGGGCGACGCTCCTGGACGACGCCCGCATCCGGTCCCACGGCGCCCTCGCCGACGCGATCGCCGTCATCGGCGACGTGCAGGTCCGCAACCTGGGAACGATCGGCGGCAGCCTCGCCCACGCCGACCCCGCGAGCGACATCGCGGCGCCAGCGCTCGCGCTCGAGGTGGAGCTGATCGCCCGATCCGCCTCCCGCGGCGAGCGCTCAATCGCCGCCGCCGAGTTCTTCGCGGGCCCCTTCGCGACCGTCCTCGAGCCCGACGAGATGCTGATCGAGATCAGGATCCCGGCGCTCGCCCCGTCGATTGCCTCCGCCTACCGAGCCCTGCCGCAACCCGCCTCGGGCTACCCGATCGCCGGTGTCGCGGTCGCGCTCGGCGACGGCTGCGTCATCGGCGTGACCGGGGTGGGGGAACAGCCGTACCGCCCCCTCGAGGTCGAACGGGCCGTTCTCGCTGGCACCCCATTCGATGAAGCGATCCGCTCGATCACCACCGGCCAGCGCGTCGCCTCCGACATCCACGCAGACCGCGAATACCGTGCGGCCATGGCCATCGTCATGGCGCGCCGCGCCGCCGACGCGGCCAGCGCGAGGCTCACGAGCCGCTAGACGACCACGCGCGGCTGGGCCGCCCGCTGCGCGCGGCCCAGCCACGGCTCGAGGCTGACCCTGGGGCCAACGCGTCTCGGTCCCATCTGAACTCAGCGCCGGGGTGTCAATTCCAGCGACGCCCGTTTTGAATTGGTTCCGTTCATGCGGAACTATCGAAGGTATGGCCTGATTCGCCAATCCGATGGCCCGGCGTGCACCCTGTTCGAACGGGCATCGAGTTTTGGCAGGCCGTGGCGGACACCCCGATTTCGGGGTCAACGCCGATGGTTCTGCATGGTTGGAACTAACTCGAGAACGGGCTGCAGAGCGAAGAAGGACCGGCGCGGCGTGCGCGCCGGCGGTGCAGCCGGGGCCGCGGCGCCGGTTCGTGTATCGTCGCGGCTCCATGAAGACGACCTCGAACGACGACGCGCAGACGAAGCTCGCGCCTGGCGACCTGAGCACGACCGCGGGCGTCCAGGCCGCGTTTCGCGAGCGCGGCTACATCACGGACGGCAGCCTCGCGACCGCCGTGTTCCTCGCGCTCCAGCTCGGGCGGCCGCTCCTCCTCGAGGGTGAGGCGGGCGTTGGCAAGACGGAGCTCGCCAAGGTGCTGGCGTCGAGCCTCGGCGCGAAGCTCATCCGGCTCCAGTGCTACGAGGGCCTGGACGTCAACACGGCCGTCTACGAGTGGAACTACCCGCGCCAGATGCTGGAGATCCGGCTGCTCGAGGCGCAGGGCGCGGTCGATCGAGCGAGCGCACATGACATCTTCGGGCCCGAGTTCCTGATCCGCCGGCCGCTCCTCCAGGCGCTCGAGTCCACCGACGGCGTTCCGCCCGTGCTGCTCATCGACGAGATCGATCGCGCGGATGAGGAGTTCGAGGCGTACCTTCTCGAGATCCTGTCGGACTTCCAGGTCACGGTGCCGGAGATCGGCACGATCAAGGCCGAGCGGCCGCCGCGCGTGATCCTCACCTCAAATCGCACACGCGAGGTCCACGACGCGCTCAAGCGCCGCTGCCTCTACCACTGGATCGACTATCCGACCGAGGCCAAGGAATACGAGATCGTTCTCGCTCGCGTGCCGAGCGCGCCCGAGGCGCTCGCCCACGGCGTCGTCAACTTCGTCCATCGGCTTCGCGCCGTCGACCTGACGAAGGTGCCGGGCATTGCCGAAACGCTGGACTGGGCCGCCGCGCTCCTCTCGCTCGGCGCCACCGAGCTGAGCCCGCAGGTTGTCGACGAGACGCTCGGCGTCGTCCTCAAGTATGAGGAGGACATCCGGCACGTCCGCGGCGCGCGCGTCCGCGAGCTGCTGGCGGAGACGCCGGCAGGCCGGTAGGCGGGCGGCGGGCATCCCATGACGGGTACCGGGGCGACGCGCCAGGTCGACGGTCGGAAGCTGTTCGGCCGTGCGGTCGGGTTCGGGCGGGCCCTCCGCAGATCCGGATTGCCGGTTGATCTGGCCGCGGCGATCGACTTCGCACGCTCGCTGGAGATCATCGACATCGGCGATCGCGACCAGGTACGCGCGGCCGGCGAGGCCGTGTTCGTTCGTCGCAAGGACGATATCGAGCCGTACCACGTCACGTTCGATGCCTATTGGCGCGCCCGGCTTGACCTCGGCACCGAGGCGCTGCTCGAGGATGGCTGGGAGGAGCTCGTGCCCGACCAGGGCGGCGAGGCGGGCCCGCAGCCGCCGATGGCCGGCGATGAGCGGATAGAGGCGGGCGACGACAAGAGCGGCATGCCGCTGCCGGGCGACCACGACGAGCAGGGCGAGGAGGGCGATCCGGATGCGCTCTCGATCTCGCCCGATGCGTATTCGAAGCTGGAAGCCCTCCGCCACCGCGAATTCGATCGGATGACGCCGGCGGAGCTGCGGGACGCGGAGCGGCTCGTCGATCTCCTGGTCCCGAAGCTGGAGCAGCGACGCACGCGCCGCTACGAGCTCCACCCGCACGGCCGCCGGATCGCGCCGCGGGCGATGTTCCGGCGCAACCTCGGGACCGGCGGCGAGATCCTGCAATGGGTCTGGCGCCGCCCGGTCAAGCGGCCGCGGCCACTGGTCGTGATCTGCGACATCTCGGGTTCGATGGAGCGGCACTCCCGCCTGCTCCTCCGGTTCGTGCAGGCGCTCGCGGCGCAGTCGTCCGTCAAGACCGAATCATTCGTGTTCGGGACGCGGCTCACCCGCGTCACGCGCCTGCTGCGCGACCGCGACCGGGACCGCGCCCTCGCCCGGGTGGCGGATTCCGTGACCGACTGGGCCGGCGGGACGCGGATCGGCGAGTCATTCCATGAGTTCAACGTGAAGTGGGCGCGCCGGTCGCTGCGAACGAGCGGTGTCGTGATCGTGGTGTCCGACGGCTGGGACCGCGGCGATCCGGCGCTGGTCGCCGTGGAGGCCGCTCGCCTCCGACGCAACTGCCACAGACTGGTCTGGCTCAACCCGCTCGCCGGCACGGCCGGCTACCAGCCGCTCGCCGCGGGCATGCGCGCGGCGTTCCCGTACATCGATGACTTCCTCGCTGCCGGTACCGTCGCCTCCCTGGAGCGGCTCGGGGAGGTGCTTGCCGGCGCGCGCGCAGCCGACGTCCGGCGCGGCGGGGGAGCGGCGGCACATATCGCGCCGGTTCCACCGGCACAGCAGCCTGCCTACGTCGCGGCGCCGCTGAACGCCGGTCCCGAAGACCCCAATGCCGCGCCGCGCATCGCCTGAGCCCGGCGGCTCCGCACGGCCATGAGGGAACTCCTGGAGCAGTACGACGCGTGGCGCGCGGCGGGCCTCGCGGTCGGGCGGGCCGTGGTGATTCGCACCTACGGATCGGCTCCGCGCCAGGAGGGCTCCGTGCTGCTGGTCGCCGAGGACGGCCGGATGATCGGATCGGTGAGTGGCGGCTGTGTCGAGGGCGCCGCGGCCGAAGCGGTTGCCGAGGCGCGTCGAACCGGGCACGCGAGCGTGATTCGGTACGGGATCAGCGACGACCTCGCGTGGTCGGTGGGCCTCGCGTGCGGCGGCATCGTCGATGTTCTCGTCCAGCCGAGCGTCCCCGATGCGGTGCTCGCCGCAGCGCGCGACCAATCCGGAGCGGGTGGGGGAGGCGCGGCCGAACTCGGAACCACGGTCGCGATGGATCTGCCCGCCGACACGCCGCCGCCGGCCGCTGATCGACCTGGCGCCGGGCTTCCGGCGTCCACTTCACTGGATGTGCTCCGGGCCGAGGCGTTGACCGCGGGGCGCTCCAGGACCGTGGAGCTCGGTGATCGGACGGTATTCATCGAGTCGTTCCCGGCGCGTCCGCGCCTGGTCGTCGTCGGCGCCACCGAGATCGCTCGCTCGCTGGTCGAGCTCGCGGGCGCTCTCGGCTACGAGCGGATCGTCATCGACGCGCGCGCCGCGTTCGCGACCGCCGAACGCTTCCCAGATGTCGACCGGCTCATCGTCGACTGGCCCGAGGACGCCTTCGCGGCCATCAACCTCGGCCCCAACGATGCCGTCGCGATCCTGTCGCACGATCCCAAGTTTGACGAGCCCGCGATCCTCGACGCGTTTCGTCGCGGCGCCCGCTACGTCGGCGCCGTCGGGTCGCGCAAGACCCAGGCGGACCGGCGCCGCCGGCTCGCCGAGGCGGGCCTGAGCGAAGAGCAGCTCGACGCGCTGCACGGGCCGATCGGGCTGGATCTCGGCGGTCGCGAGCCATCGGAGACCGCGCTCGCGATCCTCGCCGAGATCGTCGCCGCGCGACGTGGCGGCTCCGGCGCGCCGATGATCGCCCGCGCGTCCGTGGGCTGACTGCGATCATGCCGCCGCCGCGCGTTCGCGCCGTCGTGCTCGCGGCTGGGGCCGGTAGTCGGTTCGGCGGACGCAAGCTCGAGGCGCGAGTCGGCGGCAAGGCGGTCCTCCAGCACGTCCTCGACGTCCTCGCGGAGGCGGGCCTGGCCGATCCCCTCGTCGTCGTCGCCGGCGACGGCCCGGCCGGCATCGATTGGCGCGACGCGGACCGCGTGCCGAACCCGGATCCGAGCCGCGGCCTCTCGAGCTCGCTCCAGCTCGGTTGGTCGTGGGCGATGGCTCGCGTGCCGCCGCCCGAGGCCGTGTTGCTGGTCCTCGGGGACCAGCCGCTGCTCCGCGCGGACACGGTTCGCAGAATGGTGGCCGAGCCGCTGGATTCGGCCCGGCCGCTGATCGCGACGCGCTACACCGATACCGCGGCGCGGAACCCCGTCCGTATCGAGCCGGAGGCGGACGAACTGGTGGCCGGCGGCTATGGCGACATGGGCCTGGCTCCGAGCCTCAGCGAACACCCCGAGCTGATTCGCTTCCTTGCGGCCGATGGCGGCAATCCGGACATCGACAGGCAGGCCGATCTCGCTGCCGTCGCCGGGGCGATGTGGGCAGATCGAGTCCGCGGCAATGCTGCCCAGGTCGCCCGCGTTCGCGAGACGTCGGACGACGACGACCACTACGGGCCGGTCACGCAGCTGTTCCGAGACGACCCGCGGCGCGCAGGGGACGAGGTCCTCGAAGCGCTGCTCCGTATCGCGCGCCCGGAGCAACGATGGCTTGACGTCGGTGCCGGCGCGGGTCGGTTCGCCATGCCCCTCGCGCTCGCGACACGGGAGGTGATCGCCGTCGATCCGTCGACTGCGATGCTGGACGCGCTGCGCGCCGGCCTTGTCGAATATTCGATCGGCAACGTCCGCGCGGTCGAGGGTCGCTGGCCTGCCGTGGCGAGCAGGATCGGGCGGATGCCCGTGGCAGACCACGCCCTCGTCGCGCAGGTCGGCTACGACGTCGAGGACATCGGACCCTTCCTTGATGCGCTCGAGGCAGCGGCATCCCAAGGCTGCGTCGCGGTCATGCGCGAACGCTCGCCGGCCGCCGCCGCGGAGACGTTCTGGCCAGCGGTGCACGGGGAGCGACGAGTCTCGCTTCCGGCGCTGCCGGACCTGCTCGATCTGCTCGCCGCGCGCGGGACCAGCCCCGAGATCGAGTGGATCGAGCACACGGCACGAACCATGCCGTCTCGCGACGCGGCACTTGGCTTCTTGCGTCGGCAGACATGGGTGGTGCCCGGAAGCGCGAAGGACCTCGGCCTCCAGTCCGCGCTGGATGACCTCCTCGGCCAGCCCGGTCGCCTCCTCGCGAACGGCTCGGTGCGCCTCAGCCCGGACCCAACCGTGCGCGACGCGGTCGTTCGCTGGCATCGCTCCTAGACTCTGCGGATGGAATTCACCGGCACCGTCGAGATCGATGCGCCCCGCGCGGAAGTGTGGGCGCTCCTCCTGGACTTCGACCAGCTCGCGACGTGCGGGCCGGGTGTCCAGTCGATCGAGCACCTGGATACGACCCATGCGCGCGTCAAGGCGAAGATCGGGGTCGGGTTCATGACCCTGGGCTTCACGATCGACCTCGAGCTCGTCGAGGTCGAGGAGCCGGATCGTGCGGTCATTCGCGCCACGGGCTCGGCGCCTGGCAACCAGGTCGAGGCCAACGGCCACATGCGCCTCACCGGCCCCGCAGAGGGCCCGACGACGATGACCTACGAGGCGACGGTCGAGCTGTTCGGGTCGCTGGCCGGCGTCGGGTCGCGCATGATCGAAGGGACGGCGGGCAAGCTCATCGACGAGACCTTCGAGTGCGTCCGGGCCAAGCTCTCGCCTGCCGCGCCGGCGGCGCCCGTCGCCTGAGGCCCGCCGGCCACATGGAGGCCCTGCATCGCGTCATCGGCGTCCTCGCGACGAACGTGCACGTCCTCGCCGACGAGCGAACGCGCGAGGCGATCGCGATCGATACGGCGATCCCGTCGCTGGAGTGGATCCGCGGCGAGCTCGATGCCCGCGGCTGGACACTCAAGTTCATCGTGACCACGCACGGCCACTGGGATCATTCCGGCGACAACGCCCGCGTCGCCGAGCACACCGGCGCGCAGATCGCCGTCCATTCGCTGGATGCCCACCGGCTCACGAATCCCACCGCGAAGTGGGCGCCGTTCGAGATCCCGCCGAGTGTGCCGGCCGTGGAGCTCGCGGAGGGCGGCGAGATCCGCTTCGGCGAGGTGCGCCTGGAGGTGTTGCATACGCCCGGCCACACGGAGGGCTCCGTCTGCCTCCTTGATCGAGAGGCCGGCCGGCTCTACAGCGGCGACACGCTCTTTGCCGGCTCGTTCGGCCGGGTGGACCTGGAGGGCGGCTCGCAAGAGGCGATGATCGCCTCGCTGGACCGGCTCCGCCAGATGGACGAGACGCTCACCGTGCTGCCCGGTCACGGCGCCACGACGACGATCGGGCGGGAGCGGCCGTGGCTGGAGTGGGTCGCGCGCGAGGGCCGGCTGCCGGCCTGAAAGGGGGGGTGCCGCAGCGCGGCTGCGGTCAGAGTGCCTTGCGGAACAGGCGCTGCGCCGTATGCCGGCGAAACCCGAGGCGCTCGTACATGCGCAACGCGCCGGACGGGTTCTCGGCGTCCACGCCGAGCGCCGCCTCGTCCATCCCGCGGTCGCGGAACGCTGCCATGGACGCGGCGATCATGGCGGGCGCCAGGCCGCGCCGACGCCAGCGTCGGCGGACCGACACGTCCTCCAGCCAGCCGATCCTGACCCCGAGCAGCTCGTTTTCATCGGCGTAGATCGCGTTGATGCACACGCCCGCGACCTCGTCGCCGTCCCAGGCGATCCGCCAGAGCGCGGTGTCAGTGTCCGGGCCGGTGAAGGCGAGGCGGAAGTCCTCCTCGGTCGCCTCGGCAGGCTCCCAGTGATCCTCGAAGGCCTCCTCGTTTGCGTCCCAGATGCGCCGATGGTCCGCCTCCAGGACCTGCCGCAGCTCCAGCCCGTCCGGCAGCGGGAGCTCGGGGATCGGCTCGTCGAGGGGGCGATGCATCTCGAAGAAGTAGCGGATCGGCTCGTAGCCGAGCGCCTCGGCGAATGCGCCCGAGCCCGTGTTCGCTTCGTCCGGCGCCATCGCCATCTCGTGGGCGTCGGTCGGCTCGCCGATGGCACGCGTGTCGCGCATCGAGCGGCTCCGCGTCTCCGCCCAGGCGAGCATCGCGCGCCCGACGCCGCAGCGCCGCCAGGCCGGGTGCGTCCAGACCTCGCTGCGATGCACGACCTTGGCGTTCCCGCGCCGTCGTGACGACACGTGGATGAAGCCAACAGGGCGACCACCGTCCTCCGCCACGGCCACGCGACAGTCGGCGATCGGGTCGTAGCGCCCGCCCGGCGTGATCACCAGTCGGAGGTCGGCGGCCGTCGTCAGGCGATTCGTGCCGTCGACGGCGCGGCTCTCGCGGATCAGGTTCGCGACCGGTTCGAAGTCGGTCTCCAGGTCGAACGGCCGGAGGGTCACGTCCACGCGTCAGAAGTCCCTGCGCAGCGTTGCCCAGCGGCGATGCGGTCGAAAGGCGAAACCCTCGTAGAGCTGGAGGGCGCCCGTGGGGTTCTCCGCGTCCACGCCCAGCACCGCGACTGCCATCCCGCGATCCCGGTGGATCGCGAGCGACCGGGCGATCAGCGCCTTCGCGAGGCCCCGCCCGCGCCACGGACGGCGCACCGAGACATGGTCGAGCCAGCCCATGTTGATCCCGGTCTGGGCATTCTCGTGTGAATAGATCCCGTTGATGACGCTGCCGGCGACCTCGTCGCCAGCCCAGGCGACCTGCCAGAGCGTCGTGTCGCAATCGGGATCGCTGGTGAAGTGCTCGAAGTCGGACTCGGTCGGTTCTCGCGGCTCGAAATGGTCCAGGAAGGCCTCGCTGTCGGCCGTCCAGATCGCCCGAAGGTCCTCCGGCCGGACCGGCCGGACCTCGAGGCCATCCGGCAGCGCGACATCCTCGATGGGCAGGTCCAGCGGCCGGCGCATCTGGAAGCCGTAGCGGACCGGCGCGTACCCGGCCCCCGCAGCGAAGGCGACGCTCGCCGCGTTGGCCACGTCGATCCCGGCACCATGGACATGCGGCCGTTCCAGCGGGCCGCCGCTCCCGTCCTCCACCGACGCGCGCGCCCGGGCCTCGAGCCAGGCCAGCATCCGCCGTCCGATTCCGTGGCGCCGGACGTCCGGGTGCACCCAGATCGCATTGCCGTGAATGACCTTGCCGGCGCGCTCGCGCCAATCGACCGTCCCGGCCGCCACGATCAGCCCATCACGCTCGACGACGACCCCGTCACGCGGCGGGTCGAACCCCGGGCGGGGCGCCCAGTCGACCTGAAGTGACGCCACTGTCGGGTACCAGTCCTGGCCCTGGTCGTGCAGGTTCGTCGTGGAGATCAACTCGACGACGCCCGGGTAGTCGGATCCCGGATCAAGCGGCCGCAGCTCCAGTCCTGCGACGGCGCTCATCGCCCGGCGCGGTCCGAGCCGTACTTGAGGCGCATGTGCTCCTCGACGCTCTTCGTGATCACGGACCACTTCCGGCGCTCCGCGCGCCGGCCCAGCGCGTCGGTGGCGAGCGCGGCCCGTGCCGCCTCGCGCTGAAGCTTCCGGTATGCCTCCAGCCGTTCGATCGTAAGGCTGCCGTCGTCGAGTGCGGCGCGAACGCCGCAGCCGGGCTCCGTGCGGTGCTCGCAATCGCCGAATCGGCATGCAGCGGCCGCCATCTCCACGTCATCGAAGGCGGTGGCAAGGCCTTCGCCGTCGAGCACGCCGAGCTCGCGGAGGCCGGGCGTATCGATGAGCAGGCCGTCGGCCAGGCGGACGAGCTGGCGGCGCGTGGTGGTGTGCCGGCCGCGCGCGTCGTCCAGGCGGATGCCGCCGGTGTCGAGCAGCGGCTCGCCCGCGAGCGCGTTCACGATGCTGGACTTGCCGACGCCGGACGAGCCCGTGAAGACCACCGTCCGGCCGAAGCCCAGGTGCCCGCGCACTGTCTCGATGCCGTCGCCGGTGACGGCGGAGACCGCGATGACCTCGACCCCCGGCGCCGTGGTCTCCGCCTCGAGCCGGAAGGCCTCCAGGTCCTCTGCGAGATCGGACTTGCTCAGCAGGATGATCGGGATCGCGCCGGATTCCCAGGCGACCGTCACGTATCGCTCGAGTCGTCGGACGTTGAACTCCGAATTCACGGACGTGACGACGAAGACGACGTCGATGTTGGCCGCGAGGACCTGCGACGGCATGCGTCGATCGCCGGGTGAGCGCCGGATCATGGCCGTTTTCCGGGTCAGCACGCGCTGGATCAGGCGATGCCCGGTCCCGTTGCCGCTCCCATTGCCGCTGCCGCTCCCGTCGTCGCCCAGCGGGTCCATCGCGACCCAGTCGCCGACCGCCGGCCACGCGGCCGTCGGGTCCAGCTCCGTGTCTCGACGGAGGCGCCCGGAGGTACTCGCGGGTCCTTCGCCTGCCTCTGAGACCACGTGGTATTGGCCGCGTTCCTCGGACAGGATGCGGCCGGGCACGAGGCCCGGCGCCTCCGACGCGAGCAGCGTCGCGAGCCGCTCGTCCCAGCCGAGTGCGGGCAGGGCGTCCGTGGTCACTGCTGGAACGGCTTCCGCCAGGCGGTCGCCCGGTAGTTGACGCCGAAGCCCATGCCCTCGTACAGGCCGAGCGCCCCGCTCGGGTTTTCGGCATCGACGCCGAGGGCCGCGCTGGTCATGCCGCGGTCGCGGAGGAGTGCGAGCGACCGGGCAATGAGCGCCCGCGCCAGACCACGACGGCGCCACTGTCGACGGGTGAAGACGCTGGAGAGCCAGCCGCGCCGGAAGCCCATCGCCTCGTTCTGGTGCGGGTCGATGGAGTTGATGATGCCGCCGGCGATCTCATTGCCATCGAAGGCAACGAGCCACAGTGACAGGTCGTTTGACGGGCTCGAGAGCCAGCGCTGCAACTGCTCGTCCGAATGATCGAAGCCGCCCCAGTGATCCCGGAACGACTCGATGTCGGCGTCCCACACGGCCCGTGTGAGGTCCGGTCCGATCGGGCGGATCTCCAGGCCTTCCGGCATCGGCACCTCCTCGATGGCGTCGAGGTTCGGACGGACCATGTCGAAGAAATAGCGCGCCGGACCGTAGCCGGCGGTGCCCATGAGCGCTGCCCTACCCGTCTGCGATTCGCCGCTCCACGAGCCGAAGACGCGTTGGCTCGCCCCGTGCTCGGCATAGGCGAGGTCGCGCAGGCGGCGCTCGTTATCGAGGAGCAGGGTCCGGCCGATCCCGCGACGGCGCCACGCAGGATCGACCGAACCGTTGAGCCGGTACTCGCGCAGTCCGTCGGTGGTGTCGACGACGCTGCGGATGCCAAATGCCACGACGCGTCCGTCCATCTCCGCGATCGTCACGTCGCGACGGGCATCGAACGATTCGCTCCGCAGGGCGAAGTGAGCGGTCATGTCCTCCACGTTCGATCGTTCAGGGAGCGAGTCGGCCACTGCTTCGAGGTTCTCGACGCGGACGATGTCGGGCACGTCCTGCTCGCCCCGGTAGGGGCGAAGCAGGAGACCCGCGGGCGTGGCGACGGCGCCCATCAACCGACTCGCTTCAGCTTGCCGGTGCGCTTGGCATAGCGCTCGGCAGCGCTAAATGCCCATAGCCCCGCGGGAATGAACAGCGTGCCCATGACGAGCAGCGGCCAGATGTCGCCCCAGAGAGCGCCGAGGCCGACCCCATCGATGAGCCCGGCACGCACCGCGTGCAACGTGTACGTGGCGGGCGAAACCCACGAGATGACCTGCATCCAGCCAGGCAGGACGTCGATCGAGTAGTAGACGCCACTGACGAGCAGCAGCACCGACTGCATGACGAACGCCATCTGCATGCCGCGCTCCACGAAGAGCAACGGCAGGATCGCGGCCAGCATCGCGATGCCGACCAGGCTGAACGAGCCGAGGAGCATGAAGCCACCGATCGTGACGAAGTTCGCGCTCGCGATCGACAGCTCCGGGAAGAACAGGACCATGGCCACGATGATCGCGGCCGTGTGGATGAGGCCGTACACCATCGCGTAGGCCACGGCCCCCAGGAGGTGGGTGGACCGGTGGACCGGCGCCATGAAGGTGTACTCCAGCGTTCCCTCCCAGCGCTCGATCTGGATCGTTTCGGCGATCCAGCTGAAGACCACCGACAGGTAGTTCCAGAAGATCGCGCCCACGATCAGGGTCAGCGTCAGGCGGTTGTCGCCGGCCTGCTTCCCGATGTACGAGATCGAGAGCGCCCCGGCGGCGGAGTAGATGAGGAACGCGAACTCCCAGCCCCAGTAGCGCCGGGACAGGAAGAAGTTGCGTTCGATGAAGGCGTACGACGCCCTGATCTCGTGGGTGAGTGCGGTCATGGCTGGCCTTCTGGAGGAGAGGGCTGGCTCGGCCCTCATCGGGACCGAGCCAGCCTGGGCTGTGGCTCGGCGGCCAGCCAGGCGCCGATCTGCATGATCGATCGCCCGACGGACTGCCGGATGGACGTTGTCTCGAGCTCCTTGCGCGGGGCGCACGCGAGCGACGCGAAGTCGCGCGCGCGGTCCTGCTTCAGCTGCTCGAAATGCAATTCGTTCAGAAACATGTGGCACTCACCCCCTTTCTTCGGAAGTGGTTCATTCGTGGGTTGGTTGATGTGGCGAGTCGTGAACGATTCACTCGTCACCGCTCTCGTCTTCCTCGACGTCCTCGTCGAGGGAGCGGCCTGTGTAGGTCATGAACACCGAGTGCATCGTTGGCTCCTGGCCGTGGCGCTCGGCGACAAGTCGCTTGAGCGCTTCCGGTGAGCCCTGGGCGACGATCCTGCCGTCATTCAGGACGATGATATCGTCGCTCAGTCGCTCTGCCTCGTCGAGGTCGTGCGTGGTCAGCAGGATCGATGCGTCGTGGCTCAGCCGGATCTCCTCGATGAACGTCTGGACGTCGAGCTTCGACCGAGGGTCGAGGCCCGTCGTCGGCTCGTCGAGGAGCAGGAGCGCCGGGCTGGTCAGCAGGGCTCGCGCGATCGCGATCTTCTGCTGCATGCCCCGGCTCAGCTGCTCCACCGGCCGGCCGAGGCGCTTCTCGGCGATGCCGAGGCGCTCGGTGATCCGAACGGTTTCTGTCCGAGCGAACTTCGAGTCGATCCCGTAGAGCCTTGCTGCGAACAGCAGGTTCTCCATCGGGCTGAGCTTCTTGAAGAAGGCCGCGTCCACGCTCACCCGGTTGATGAGCCGCTTGACTGCCATCTCGTCGCGCACGATGTCGTGACCGAACACCTCGACCCGGCCTTCGTCGAGCGTGAGCAGGCCCGAGATGAGCCTGATCAGCGTCGACTTGCCCGAGCCGTTGGCGCCCAGGATCCCGATCGTCCCGCCGCGCTCAAGGCGCATCGAGACGTCCGAGATCGCCGTGACCGGCTCCTTCTTCCGTGCGACGTTGAAGCGCTTCGTGACCTTGTCGACCAGGAGCGCGGGGATGACCGGCTCCGTGTCGGGACCGAGCACCGGAGCCGGGCTCGGCGCCGCCACGGGGGCGGGCAGCCGCACAGGATCGAGAGGTCGTTCCTGCTTCATCTTCGGTTCCTTGAGCATGGTGCTCGACATTGGTGGAGTCCTTCTGGGCTGGAAGACATGGAAAAGCCGCGATGCGGACCCGATGCGGGGCGGGTGGCTCGCGGCCTGTCGCTGGTCCCCGCGTGCAGCACGGGGAGCATCAAAAAACCGTGGGCCCGATCTGGCCCACGGTTCGTGGTGTCTGCCTGGGGGCGGCCCTGCCGCCTGTCAGCTACCTCGAGGTGAGCGCAAATCTCCCGCGACCGGCCGCGCCGATAGGCGGGACCGTGCGCCGGGTGAGCAGAGAGCTCTTCATCACGCCTACCTCCGATAACGACAACCGACGCCGTGGCGCCGGCCGGGATAGTAGGGTCCCGCGAGCGCCCCTGTCAATTCGTGCTTGCGCAACGGCGCAATCGCGCTTCCTGCCTGCTCGCAGCTGGTGGCGCCTTCGCCGTCGCGCCGAGCCGCCGCGGCATGCCGCCCGCCCCGGCCGTCGCGCGGGCCGCCGCCGCCAGCCTCCTTGGAGCGCCATATCTGATCACCTAGCAACCCGGCTGCTGGTATCCAAGAACAGCGGCCCGAACTGGCTCTCCGCGACAGAATCCTTCCCCGCCTGAGCGTGGAACGGGACGAATCCAGGCCGCAGGCTCCCTGGAACGGGACATCTTTTGGATACCACCACCCCCATTGCTAGGTGACAGGATTGTTCGGTTGAAGCGCGGGCGCCGAACCGAAGGCGCGGCCGCCAAGCCGGTCGCGCGGGCGTCAAGCAGACGGCGTAAGCGCCGAATCGGCGGCAATTGCGCCGCGCAAGGCCGGGCCCTGAGCCACGCAAGGGCGGGCCCCAAGCCTCCTGTACGCTCGCCCGGTGACCGAACAACACCCCTCCCAGCCGAAACCCGCGAGTCCAACGGCCGATCCGTCCCTTGTGGGCCTGGTCGCTCGCGGGGTCCTCGACGCGGAGCTGGCGGCGCTGGTCTGGGTGCTGGTCGAAGCCCGGATCCCGCTCATCGTCGCGACCCCGGAAGGCCGGGCGGGTGCGGGCGGGCAACTCCTTGCCGGGATCATCGGCTCGATCCACCCGGACGAGCCGGTGGAGCAGCTCGCCGCAGGACCGCTTTCGGCCGCAGGTGCGAGCAACCTCGTGCGCGGCCGCCGAGCCGGCGGCGTCGTGGAGGCCGCATCGCTGGAGGAGGTCCGGCGCCGGCTCGGTGGCGGGCCGATGCCCCTGTCCGAGGACCAGCTCACATTCCTCGGCTGCGTGCTGGTGGTCGGCGAGGCCGCAGATGGCCGGCGCGGGCGGCTCCGGGTGACCGCCGCGCACTACGTTCGGCCGCTCGCGCGCGACGCCCACGGACATTCGCAGCGCCTGGATCCGGCCGTGCTCGCCGCGTGGGACGCGCGCCTGGAGCGGTATGAGCACTTCGCCTGGGGCGTGATGCCGGAGATCGCGGAGCGGCTGGGGCGCCGGGCGGGCGACATGGAGGCCGACCTCCACCACCGGCGCGACGATCTCGGCGGGCTCGCGAAGGCCGGCGTGACGGACCTCGAGGAGGTCCGGCGGCTGATCGCGGGCTATCGCGTCCGGTGGGGCGACGGGCATGACGGCAAGGGCCACGGCGCGGACGACCACGCGAGCGAGACCCAAGCCGGGCCCCACGCGGAAGGCCCGGGGCACAAGCCGCATTGAGTTCGGTGCATGCTACGGAGGAAGGCCGGGGTGGTTCGGTGAGAAGGAGGCATGTTCGGTGAGCCTGTTCGGATTGCTGCTGCTCGCCCACGTTCTTGGCGCGGTCGTCGGCTTTGGGCCGACATTCGCGTTCTCGATCATCGGCGGGATGGGCGGCAAGGAACCGATGCACGCGAACTTCGCGACGCGAGTCTCCTACGCGATCTCGCATCGGCTCGTCTGGCCGCTCGCGCTCCTGCAGGGCGTGACTGGCGTGGCGTTGATCTTCGTCGGCAGCGTTGACCTGACGCAGAACCTCTGGCTGGATGTGGCGATCGTCCTGTATGCGTTCGCGCTGGGCTACTCGTATTTCGTCCAGACACCGCGCGTGGTGAAAGTCATCGAGATGACCAACACGCCGCCGCCGCCGCCAGCCCCGGGCGCGGCGCCGTCCGGCCCACCACCTGAGCTGCTCGCACTGATCAAGGGCATCCAGCAGGGCGGCATGATCCTGGGCCTGAACCTTGTGCTCATCATCGCGCTCATGGTGACCAAGCCCTTCTAAGCCGCTTCGGCCGTACCATCTGATCGTGCCCAACGTCGAGAGTTCCGTCGCCGATCTCCTGTCGCGCCTCTCCGGGATCGTGCATATCCATCGGGGCGCCCTCGAGATCGTGGAACCCGCTCGCCTGCGCGCCGATGGCATCCGGGATCTCGCCTGGACGGCCGCGTTCGCCGAGGATCCGGCGACGGTGGAGGCGGCCCAGTGGATCGTCTGGGAGGCGTCACAGGCGCTCGGCGTCCGATCGGCGAGCATTCACGACCTGTACATGGCCCGCGCTCGCGGCGAGGTCTCCGGCTTCACGGTGCCGGCCATCAACATCCGCGCCCAGACGTTCGAGATGGCCCGGATCACGTTCGAGAAGGCCGAGACGTTCGACGTCGGCGCCGTGATCCTCGAGCTGGCCCGGAGCGAGCAGACATACACGTTCCAGCGTCCGATCGACTACTCGACGGCGGTGCTCGCCGGCGCCATCGCGGCCGGCTGGCGCGGCCCAGTGTTCCTCCAGGGCGACCACTACCAGTTCAACGCCAAGAAGTACGCGACCGACCCGGAGTCGATGACCGAGGAGATCCGGCGTGCCTGTCGCCTCGCCGTGGATGCGGGCTATCGCAACATCGACATTGATGCGTCCACGCTGGTGGACTTGTCGCTGCCCACGGATGAGGAGCAACAGCGCGCAAATTACGAGCGAACCGCGGAGCTCGTCGCGCTGACCCGGACCCTCGAGGCCGACGGCGTGACTGTCAGCATGGGCGGCGAGATCGGCGAGGTCGGCAAGGAGAACTCCAACGAGGCCGAGCTGCGCGCCTATCTCGACGGCCTGGCCCGCGAGCTGGCGCGCCTTGCCCCAGGGGCCATCGGGATCAGCAAGGTCAGCGTCCAGACCGGGACGTCCCACGGCGGCGTCGTGCTGCCGGACGGCACTGTTGGGTCGGCAGCAGTCGACTTCTCCATCCACGAGAAGCTCGGCGTCATCGCGCGCAGGGAGTACGGCCTCGCCGGAACGGTCCAGCACGGCGCGTCCACGCTGCCGGACGAGATGTTCCACCACTTCCGCGACGTAGAGACCGCCGAGATCCATCTCGCGACGGGGTTCCAGAACCTCTTGTACGAGCATCCCGCGTTCCCGCGGGAGCTCCACGAGCAGATCGAGGCCTGGTGCTTCGCCAACGCGCTGGACGAGCGCAAGTCCGATCAGACCGACCAGCAGTTCGTGTACACGACGCGCAAGAAGGCGCTCGGGCCGTTCAAGCGGGAGTTGTGGGAGCTGGCGAGCAAGGAAGAGATCCTGGCCGCCCAGTCGAGGAAGATCGGCTACCTCTTCCACGAGCTGGGCGTCGAGGGCAGCCGCGCCATGGTCGATCGCTACGTGACACCCGTGGAGTGGCACCGCCCGCTCCCGGCCGCGCTCGCCGAGGCGACCCTGGTCCGCTAGGCTCCGCTGCCCGCAGGTGCGACAAAGCACGCGCTCCTGGTTTGCCGCCGAGACCTGCGCAGCCCACCGTGCCCGC
>JANLSG010000035.1:0-9751 GCA_031362295.1 Chloroflexota bacterium | reverse complement strand
ACTGGAGCAGCTGGTGATGTGCCAGTACCTGTACGCGGCCTTCTCGATGAAGGATCGCGCGGACGACGGCCTCTCGGACGAGCAGCTCGACGCGGTCAAGCGCTGGCGGCGCGAGATCATCCACATCGGCGAGCAGGAGATGCTCCACCTCGCGCTGGTGCAGAACCTGCTGACCGCGGTCGGCGCGTCATCGGCGTTCGGGCGGCCGAACTTCCCGCTCGCGCCCCACGCCTTCCCAGCAGGCATCAAGATGGCCCTCCTGCCGTTCGGCGAGCAGGCGTTGCGGCACTTCGCCTACCTGGAGCGCCCCGATGGCCTGGACATGGCCGACCAGGACGCCCTCGCCGCGGTCGAGAAGGCCAGTCCCCTCCCCCGCGCCGAAGAGGACGAGATCGGCGCGCATCTCCAGGACTTCGCGACGATCGGCGAGCTGTATCGGGCGATCGAGGTTGGCCTCGAGCGGCTCGCGGAGCGGCTCGGCGAGGCGCGCCTGTTCGTCGGGCCCCCGGAGGCGCAGGCGACCGGCGCGCATTTCTGGGGCTTCGACGACCTCAAGCCGGTGACGGATCTCGCGTCGGCCCGCGCGGCAATCGACACGATCGTCGAGCAGGGCGAGGGCGCGCGAGGCGAGTGGCGCGAGGCCCATTTCGGCCGGCTCGTCACGATCCTCGACGAGTACCTCGACCTCAAGGACGCGGATCCGTCCTTCGAGCCGGCGCGGCCCGTGCTCGCGGCGTACGTCCGGGAGCGCGAGGACGGCGTGGACGTCCCGATCATCACGGACGCATTCGCCAGCCGCGCGACGGACCTCCTGAACGCGGTCTACGAGGTGATCCTCCAGATCCTCGCGCGGTACTTTGCCCACACGGACGAGTCGGACGACCAGCTCAAGGTCCTCGCCCGAGTCTCGATGGAGCTGATGCGTGGCGCGATCAAGCCGCTCGGCGGCCTCGTGACGCGGCTCCCGGTCGGCTTCGAGCACCTGGGCCGGACGGTCGGGCCCACCTTCGAGCTGTTCTATCCGGTCGACTACCTGCTGCCGCACCGCCGCGCGGCCTGGATCGTGCTCGAAGAGCGCCTTCGCGATCTTGCAGGTCTCGGCGTTCGCTGCCGCGAGGTCTGCTCGCCGCTGCACATGCCGGTGCTCAACCAGGTAACCGCCGCGCTCGCCGCGCAGGCCGACGAGCTCGCCGCCGCTCGCTGAGATCGGATCCGCCCGATCGGGAAGCGCCAAATGCCCGTTTGCTGGGGCATCCTGGCGCACGCTCTGGCGTGGTGGGTTCCATGCAGCGCCATGCGCGAAAGGCGGCCGCGCCCGATGGTTCGGCGCGCGTCAGTCCGCGGCGCGCCGGTCCGACTCAAGGCGCGACCCACGGCGCGACTGATGGGCAGACAGCCAAGTTGCTGGACTTGCAGGCGTCGGCGGGGAATGCCGCGGTGACCTCGCTCGTCACGGGTTCGCACGGTCACGCGTTCCTGCCCTTCGTCCAGCGCTACGAGGCGGGTGAGCACAGCCAGTTCGGCTCGTCCGAGAAGGTGATGATCAACGGTGTCGAGATGACCCAGGGCGATGTCATCGCGATGGGCGACTTCTACGACACGCCCGAGGCGATGAAGAGCGCGAACCCCAATGAGCTGGCCAAGTTGCGCGACCTCATCCGGCGTGACCAGCGGGCCTATCGCGGCGAGGCGGGCGTGACGCCCGTCGGCAACAAGGAGTGGGACGACGCGACCGGTGGCCGCTACCTCACCCTGGCGTCGCAGAACGTGGCCCATTTTGCGCCGCCCGCCGGGCAGACCGGCCTTGTCGGCGTCAACCACAAGGCCAAGTGGTACGACCTCAGCAAGCAGGCCCTCAGCCAGGCCTGGCTCGATGGCCGGACGAACGGCCAGAAGGTCTCCAACGAGGCTCGAACGATCGATTCGTTCGCGGCCCATTTCCTCACCGACGCGTTCGCGGCCGGTCACCTCATCAACAAGCCCTCAGTGACCCAGCTCGCTCGGACGAAGTGGTCGCAGATGGCCACCTCGGGGATGCTGTTCAAGGAGACCACGTTCACGAAGCTCGCCGCCTCCGGGATCGTCAGCCACCCGAAGGCGAAGTCCGAGTTGGCGAAGTACGAGTTGAAGCTCCTGGACTGGGGCGATGTCACCGCCGAGCGCTTCTCGGAGTTCATGTACCAGGTCGCGAGCCGAGAGCCCGACAAGTTCTTCAACGCCTTTGCCCGGATGGTCCACGACTCGCTCGACGACGCGATCAAGGGTGACGGGAGTGGCGCTGTCGCCGGCCTCGACGTGACCAACGATCGCGGCGACAAATGGAAGCTCGCGGGCGATGCCACGCTCTCCAGCTCGCCCGACACGTTGCGCATCGCGAGCGCCGCCGTCGCCCAGGCGAACGCCAATCTCGCGGTCGCGGCGCGAGCCCAGAGCGAGCCGAACTACTCGGACCTTCAGGGCAAGGTCTGGGAGTACACGCCGAAGCCGACGACGGGCGGCCAGGGGATGATCGATGACGTCATCAAGCGCCTCACGAACCCCGACAACTTCGACGCCGTCGAGGCGATGATCAAGCTGACCGTTGACCAGCTACCCACCGCGATCGGCGAGCTCGTCGGTCTCGGCTACATGCGCCCGAAGACGAAATTGAAGTAGGTCGCCATACCATGCCGGGATGGAGAGCCTCCGTGCGGCCGTGCTCGGTGCCGGCGTCAGCGGCCTCGCGGCGGCGCTGGCGCTCGCGCGGGCCGGGCACCGGGTCACGCTGATCGAACGCGACAGCCTCGAGGTCGGTGAGGCCCTCGACTCGGTCGACTGGGCACGCCGCGGTATCCCCCACTTCCTGCAGGCGCACTCGTTCGCGTCCCGCGGTTACAAGGAGCTGCGCGACGCATTTCCTGACGTCCTGCAAGCGCTCATCGAGGCGGGCGCGGACGACATCGATCTCGCGCGAAGGATGCCGGGCGCTCCCGAGCCGGAGCCGGGCGACGAGGATCTCAGGATGCTGGGCGTCCGACGCCCGCTGATCGAGTGGGCGCTGCGCCGGGCCGTTGCTGCCGAAACGAGGGTCCGCACCGTCTCGAACACGAACGTCATCGGGCTGGAGTCGGCAGAGGGCGAGGTCCCGAGGGTTTCCGGCGTGTGGACGTCCGACGGCTCGATCGAAGCGGATCTGGTCATCGATGCGATGGGACGCCGCTCCCCTGCGCCGGGGTGGATCGCCGCGCTCGGCGGCACGCCGATGACCGAGGAGTCCTCGGATTGCGGCGTCATCTACTACACCCGCTACTACCGCGTCCGCGACGGCCAATCGCTGCCCGACGGACCGTGGTTGCCGACGCCTCGTGGCGACATCGGCTACGCCCTCTTCTCGACCTTTCCCGGTGACAACGGCACGTTCGCCGGCCTCATCGCGATCCCGCCCGGGGACCAGGACCTGAAGCTCCTGCGGCACGAGGCGGCGTTCGACGCCGCGACGGCACTGATGCCCGCCCTCTGGTCCTGGGTGAACCCGGAGATGTCGACGCCGATCACCGGCGTGTTGCCCATGGGCAGCCTCCAGAACACGCTCCGGACGCCGGTCGGTGGGCGGCCGCCGGCCATCGGGCTCATCACCGTGGGTGATGCGCTCTGCCACACGGATCCGGTCTTCGCCCTCGGGCTTTCGTTCGCGTTCATCGAGGCTCGGGAGCTGCGCGACACGCTCGCGTTGCACGGCTCGGATCTCGAGGCCGTCGCCTTGGCGTTCGATGCCGCGATCCGACCGTCGATGATCGAACGCTTCCGGTTCGCCACGGAGCTGGACGACCTTCGACTCCGGCGCTGGACCGGGGAGTCGTTCGACGTCACCCGTCGAGATGGCGGTGCCTATCCCCTGTTCCTCATGGCCGCGGGCGGTGCCGCGGCGCTCGTGGACGCGTCGGTCTTCCGGGCAGTGGTCCGGCGGAACTACTTCCTCGATTCTCTCTCGATCGTGGATTCGGACGCTGCGCTGTTGTCCAGAATCCAGCGGATCTTCGGCGAGCTCCTCGCCGCGCCCAGGCCGCCCGCCGGCCCGACGCACGGCGATCTGCTGGAGGCCATGCAGGCAACCCAGAGGAGACCTGCGCGAGGCTGACGCGGGGCGCATCGACGGTCACCGCAAGATGCAAATCCCTGCAAGGAACCAGCAAGCATTGCAATGCGCGCGATATGTGCAGCGCAGGCCAGAGTCGGCAATCTTCCGAATTGCGAGTCCTGTCGCCGCTTCGCTTGTCGCTCGGAGGCTCATTCCCTGTCGGAGCACGGCCCCTCCTTCTTCACGGTGCCGTCGTCAGACCGCGCATTCGCGGAGTACGTCCGGCGCATCAGCGAACGAATCTCGCCGAGAACCACCGGCGAGCTGCAGTCGCGCCTGCGCGCGCTGTACCCGCGTGTCGTGGTCAGGCAGAGAAGCCTTTCCAGCGACGACCGCACCTGGTACGTCTACCGAGAGGGACGCTGGGTAGACGGAGGCGTGCCCGATTGGTGGCAGGACGAGTCGATGCCTCGCCTGGACGTGGATCGAGACGGTTTCATAGGTTCCGCCAACGCGGCGGCCGGCGACGTTTTCGGGGTCCCTCCGAACCGGCTCGTGCATCGGCACTTCACCGACTTTGCGGTCCCGGGGACCCTCGACGACGTAATCCTGCTGCGAGAAGTCATGCTCGAGTTCGGCGACGCCGGAGGAACATTTCGGCATCTCCGGGCCGACGGTGAAATCCGGATCGCCGAGTACCGGTCGGTCGCAACCGATCTTGGCAGCTCCGTCGTCATCCGGCCGATCGGTTCGACCGATGCCGCACCGGCAGCCCGACCGTCCGTCGCGGTGGAAACCCAACCCGCCGCTGATGGTCTCTTCGCCGTGGTCGTTGGCGGCATCGTAGCCCGCATTCCCGAGCCGACGCCCGCGGGCCTGGAACTCCGTCTCCGTCGAAGCTACCCGTACGCCTCGGTGGACGGCAGCGACCCAGTGTGCTGGCGGGTGCGCCGTGACCCACGGGCGGACCGCGGCTCGATGAATTGGGACGATCCAGGGCTGGCCCGAACCGTGGCGCTGGACACGAGCCTCATCGTCGAGGCGAACGAGGCGGCGCTCGGGCTGCTCGGGCGGGATCTCGTCGGCCGCCACTGGTTCGAGCTGGCGTTGCCCAGCAGCCTCGATCAACGGCTCCAGATGCGTGACTACTACGTGGCCCACGGCGGAGCGGAAAGCACCTTTCGGCTGATCGGCGCAGGCGGCGTGCTGGTGGACTACGACTACCGGCTCACCTGGGAAGGTGATCGCTTCACCACGATCATGGCGCCGTTCGTCCTCGACGAGGGCAGCCATGACGCGCGCCTGATCCTGAATCCAGACGGCACGATCGCTGACGCGAATGAGGCCGCGCTCGCGCTGTACGGATCGACGCTCGCCGAGCTCCAGGCTGCGCCTCCGGGGGCATTCTCGGCGAAACCCGAGCCGCCCGAAGCGCGGGCTGCGTTCCGCGAGGCCTGGGAGTTACAAGGGCAGCCCGATCTCGTCGGCCAGGCAACGATCATGCGGGTCGATGGCTCGCAACGTCGCGTCGCATTCGGCATCACTCGCCTCAACGATGGGCGCTTTGGCGCGGTCCTCCGGGCAGTTGACGAGCCGACCGGCGATGCCGCGGAGGTGTTCACCGCTGGCGAGGCCCTGACGCGGTGGCGCGCCGCGGAGAGACAGCTGGAAGCGATCGCGCCGGAGTCCGACGAGGCGGCCAGGATCAACCGCGACATCGACCTGTTCCGGCAGGCGTACCAGCAGCTTTTCGTCTCTGCCCGAGACCGCGCGAGAGCGTAGCGGCGCTCGTCAATCGATCGACAGCGTCATCGTCCAGGGCTTGCCGGGTCGTTTGGGCGCCTCGAGGCGAACCGGCCAGCGATCCGCGAGGACGTCGGCAAGAGCGTGGGGGTCCTCGGGGCCCGCGCCGGACTCCAGCAGGTAGTGGGCGGCCGCGCCGCGGGCGCGCTTGGTGATGACCTCACCGATGCGGTGGCCTGGTACGCCCTGGGCAATCCGCAGCGTCACGGTGCGATCGCCCAGCCCGGCCGGCATGCCGGTGGCCTGATACGACGGCGAGCGAATGTCGACGACGACGCCGGATTCGCCCGCTGCCTCTGCGAGGACGCCGGGCAGAACCTTTCGCCACATCGCGTCCACTCGATCGATGGCGATGAGCGACGCGTAGATCTGCATCCGGTACGGCGGAACGCGATCCGCAGGTCGCAACGCCCCCCACAGCGCCGATACGACCACGAGGCACTCTCCTGCCCGCTTGGTTGCGGCCGCGGAAAGCCGTGACGCGTCCAGACCGTGGTGGACCGGGCCGGTGTAGAGGTCCAGGACCGGCATCGCGGGCAGATCGAACAGTCGCGTGTTCCGAGCGACTTCCCGCGCCATCGTCAGTCGCACGCCGAGCCGTTGGAATGCATCGAGGTCCGCGCTCGTCGCCACCAGTGCCTCGGCGATCCTGCGGCGCGTCGGCAGGAGCGCCGGGAAGGAGAGGCGCTCGATATCCACCGGCCGCCCCGAAGCAAGCGGTGGGCGCTTGGACTCCGAGGACGGGACGATGATCAGCACGGGATCAATCCTCGTGGCCGCGCGCCGGCGTCACTCCTCGATGTCGGCGAACGTGGCGCGACCGGCGGGTCGATAGGTCTGGAGCATCACGCCGTTCGGGGTTGTCGTCGACGAGAGCAGCTCGAGGCGGTGCGTCTTGCCCTGCTCCGGGAAGAGCCGGAAGCCTGCGCCCAGCACGATCGGGAAGATCACGAGCTTCAGCTCATCGACGAGGTCGCGCTCCAGCAGCCAGCGCAGGAGGACGCCGCTGCCCTGGAGCAGGAGGTCGCGGCCGGGCTTCGCCTTGAGCTCGAGGATCGCGGCCTCGACGTCGCCGTCGATGACGTGGGTGTTCTGCCACGACGGGCTCTTGAGCGTCGTCGACGGGACGTATCTGGGCACCGTATTGATCCCATGGGAGATCGGATCGTCGCCGTGGTGGAACGGCCAGTAGCCCGACCAGATGTCGAATGTGACCCGGCCTAGGAGCATCGCGTCCATGTTCTCGTAGGCCATGGTGATGAACGCACCCGTGTCCTGGTCGGCAAGCGGCCCCATCCAGCCGCCTCGGTCGAACCCGTTTCGGCGGTCCTCGTCCGGTCCTCCCCCGCCCTGGTACACGCCGTCCAGGGTCACGAACACCATTGCCGTCAGCTTCAAAGTCATCGCTCCTGCGGTGGGTCGCCAGAGGATAGATTGGAGCGACCCAGGCGCCGATAGACTGCGGACCATGGCACGAATGCGGCGGCTATGGCGGGCCGGCACGATCCTCGTCCTGCTCGCGAGCGGGCTCACGCTTGGGGGTCCGGTCCAGGGCGGCGGCGTCGGCGCCGGGCCGTACATGAGCGCGTCCAGCTCGGGCGATGCGGGCTGCAGCGGAAATCCGCCACTCGGCCCAACCGACTGCCGAGAGTGGGACAAGACGCTCGCGACCGGCGAGGCATCCACCTGGCACCTCGCTGAGGAAGTCGGGCTCACGGTCGCCGGCGGCGCGATGGCCGCGACCGCGACGGCAGATGCCGTCGAGCTCGACAACGCCGATGGGACGCTGGGTTCCCTCACGCTCACCGCGACGATGGAGGCGACGCTTACCGGTGGTGGTGTCGGCGAGGCGAGGGTCGAATTCACGGCCAACTTCCCCGTGTCGAGCGACTCGATCAGCGTGATCGGTACGGCCAGCGTGGAAGGGCACGGGACCGCGATCATCGGCGGATCCGGCGACATCAATGTCACGGTCGGCTGCGCGGAGGAGCCGGCCCTCGATCGCCAGATCCATGCGCTCGGCGGCGCGCACGGAGGCGAGGTTGGGCGGCTGGACGACGACGCAAAGTCGGAGTCGCTGAACGCGACGATCGTGGCCGAACCGACCTCGAACGGCAGCAGGTTCTGCTCCCTCCGCGTGTTCATGGACGCCTCCGCGAACACCAACCGGGCGAATCCGGGCAGCGAGTTTGGTTCCGGGAAGGCTACGCTCAGCCTCACGATCCTCGCGGGTGGTGCCGCCACTCCAAGCGCGACCCCCGATCCGGCCGACTGCGCCTTGTCCGGCACGGTCCATGACGGCGATGCCGCGATCGATGGCCATGACAACCCGCTGGTCGGCATCCGGGTGGAGCTGCTGCGAAACAGCACGGTCGTGGGCAGCCCGGTTGCCACGAAGCTGGACGGTCGGTATTGCATTCCCTGGTCGGACGTCCCGCAGGCCGGAGCGCGCAGCCCCGAACCGGGTTCGTATGAGCTGCGCGCCACCCTCGTGGATGCCGAGCACGAGCCACCCGTGTTCCACACCGAGCATCAGGACCTGCAAGAGCCGATCGCGGCCCTGTTCGACGTCGCCGAGGCCGACTGGGGCGTGCCCGAGGTCGAGCTGGACTTCACGAAGACCGACGCGAAACCGTGGCTGTCGGACGTCGCCCACATTCACTGGCAGTCGGCGCGGTTCGTGGACTGGATCCTGGACGTGCTGTTGGTCCCGCCAGCCGATCTCACGGGCCTTCGGGTGCGCGCCTACGACGCCGGCGGGACGCGCTACTCGGTCGGCGACAAGGTGGCGCACATCACGGTCGATGATTCCCAGTTCGACGATCGAACCACGGCGCTATCCGACGCGCCCGAAAACGACGAGTGGCACGAGATCGCGCACCACCTCGGACCGATCCTCGGGATCGCCCCGAGCTCGACCGCGGTCGCCTGCCAGGGCCGGGAACCGCACGGCGGCTGGACGAACACCACCACGTGCGACTCCCTCACCGAGGCCTTTGCGATGTTCGTGTCGGTCTACGCGTCGCTCGAGTTGGACGCTGGGCGGGACGGCGGCTACGCCACGTCGCACTACGCCGGATTCGGCGACAGCGACGACAACAACTATCCGCCCTGGTCGTTCACGGTGCAGGCGAATGGCAACAAGGTCTACCGGGAGGATCTCGGCGTCCTTCGGCTCCTGTGGGATCTCCAGGACGACACTCCGGCCGAGGCTTCGTTCATCGTGGCCACCCCTCGATCGGGAGGCGGCGTAGCAGCACACGCGCTGCACGATCGCGTCGCGCTGGGTGGAGCGAACCTGATCCACCTCCTCGCCGATGCGAACCCGGAGACCGTCGCGGACATCTACACGCTGCTGACGACGAGCCAGCTGGTGGACCCTGGCCTCCGCGCGCCGGATATCGATCTCGACGGCGACGGGTCCGCCGACATCTCCGCGATCGATGAAGTCTTCCTCATGCACGAGATCCGACCGCTTGGCGCCGGGCCGTACAAGGTCGGGAACCAGATCGGGCACACGCCGCCGGGCAGCGCCGGGCTCGCGGACCGCCGGCACGTCGATCCCCAGCCCGGCGCGGTCGTCCGGCTCGTGAATACCGGCACGGGCCTCGCGACCTTCACGATCGCGATCACCTCCGAGAGCGGCACGGGGACCTTCCTGATCCCGGTGCGGCCGGGGTCCACCCTGGACCTCCCGGTCTCGCTCGGGCCGTATTGGACGCAGGCGCTCCCCGCCGACGCCGAGCTTCCGCCCTGCGGCGCCGAGGGTGAGCGGGTGATCACGCTGGCCGTCTCGGGGCCGGGCGCGGCCAGCCAGTCCGTGGGTGGCTGCGACTATGCGCACCGCGTGGTAGCGGCCGTCGATGGAGTCGCGCTGACGCTCCAGGCTGC
>JANLSG010000295.1:0-4338 GCA_031362295.1 Chloroflexota bacterium | reverse complement strand
AACCAGCTGTCCGGGTCCAGGATCATCTCGACCAGGACGTAGCCCGGGTAGACCTTCTTCTGGACGGTATGGCGCTGGCCCTGGCGGATCTCGATCTCGCCCTCCATCGGGAAGCCAAGTAGCATCCGCGACACCGCAGGGGTGTAGCTCAATTGGCAGAGCACTGGTCTCCAAAACCAGCGGTTGTAGGTTCGAGTCCTATCGCCCCTGCCACATTCGGAAAGGCTGAGAGAACGAACCCGTGAAGCGAATTCGCCGCTTCGTCGCCGAAGCGATCTCCGAGCTCCGGAAGGTCTCGTGGCCGACCGTGGCACAGACGCGCAACCTGACCGTGCTGGTGTTCGCCGTGAGCCTGGCCGTCGGTGTCTTCGTGGCCGTGGCGGACGCGATCTTCGTGACCGCCCGCAACTTCCTCGTGACCTTCGGGGCTGGCGGGTGAGCACCGTCGTGACCTCGGACGTCGAGGCGAAGCGCCCGGACAAGCGCTGGTATGTCATCCACACGTACTCGGGCTACGAGAACAAGGTCAAGGCGAACCTCGAGCACCGCATCGAGTCGATGGGCATGGAGGACAAGATCTTCCAGGTGCTCGTCCCGATGGAGGACGAGATCGAGATCCGCCAGGGCCAGCGCCATACCGTCCAGAAGAAGGTCTACCCGGGCTACGTCCTGGTCGAGATGATCCTGGACCCGGACAGCTGGTTCGTCGTCCGCAACACGCCGGGCGTCACCAGCTTCGTCGGCGGCTCCAACATCCCGGGCGTCCGCAGCGAGCCCGTGCCGCTCGACGAGACCGAGGTCAAGCAGATCCTCCGGCACATGGGCGTCGAGACGCCGAAATACCGCGTGGCCTTCACCAAGGGCCAGAGCGTCCGCGTCACCGACGGGCCGTTCTCCGAGTTCATCGGCACGGTCGACGAGGTCAACCCGGAGCGCAACAAGGTCAAGGTGCTGGTCAGCATCTTCGGCCGCGAGACGCCCGTCGAGCTTGACTTCCTGCAAGTAGAAAAGCTCTAGAAGGGAACCGACTCGTGGCCAAGAAGATCCGCATTGTCCTGACCCTGCAGCTGCCGGCCGGCAAGGCCACGCCCGCACCGCCCGTCGGCACCGCGCTGGGCCCGCACGGCATCAACATCGTCGAGTTCACCAAGAGCTACAACGAGAAGACCGCCGACAAGGCGGGCCAGGTCATCCCGGCCCAGATCACGGTCTACGAGGACCGCTCGTTCACGTTCATCCTCAAGACCCCGCCGGCCGCGGACATGCTCCGCAAGGCTGCCGGGATCGACAAGGGCTCCGGCACCCCGAAACGCGAGACGATCGGGCGCGTGACCCGCGCCCAGGTCCGCGACATCGCCGCGATCAAGATGGCCGACCTGTCGGCCAATGACATCGAGGCAGCCGCGCGCATGATCGAGGGCACCGCCCGGAGCATGGGCATCGAGGTCGAGGCAGCAGCCAAGGGCTGAGGCATCGGCGGCGAGGGACCACCCCGGCCCTCGCGGGATCAAATGGGGGAGACCGGTCACCCCGGTCGAAGGAGGCACCCGACATGGCACACGGCAAGAAGTACCTCGAGGCCGCCAAGCTCGTTGATCCGGGGAGGCTCTACGCCCCAACCGAGGCGGCGCAGCTCGCCAAGGACACGACGACCGTCAAGTTCGACGCAACCGTCGAGGCGCACCTCCGGCTGGGCGTCGACCCGCGCCACGCCGACCAGATGGTCCGCGGCACGGTCGTGCTCCCCAACGGCACCGGCAAGGTGGTCCGCGTCGCCGCGTTCGCCCAGGGCGAGAAGGCCCAGGAGGCGCTGCGCGCCGGTGCCGACGAGGTCGGCGCCGAGGACCTCGTCAAGAAGATCGAGGCCGGCTGGCTGGAGTTCGATGTCGCCGTCGCGACGCCGGACCTCATGGGCCAGGTCGGGCGGCTCGGCAAGATCCTCGGCCGGCGCGGCCTGATGCCGAACCCAAAGGCCGGCACGATCACGTTCGACCTGGATCGTGCGATCCGCGAAGTCAAGGGCGGGCGCGTCGAGTTCAAGGTCGACAAGACCGCGATCGTCCACGTGCCCGTCGGCAAGGCGAGCTTCGATGCCGATGCGCTCGTCGCCAACCTCGCCGCCCTCGTTGACGCGATCAACCGCGCGAAGCCGGCCGGCGCCAAGGGCACGTACCTGCGCACGCTGACCATCGCCAGCACCATGGGCCCTGGGATTCGGGTCGACATTCCGGGGATCCTGGCCGCCGCGTCCGCCTGAGGCCGCCGATGTGCTGACGAGGAAATCGGGCATAATGCGCAACCCGCCAGCGATGGCGGAGTTCTACAAATCGACGGACACCAGCTGAAGACAGCCTGCGCCCGCGGACCGCACCTCGCGTGACGGTCGGGGCTTGATCCGCCGGATCGGATCGGGGCAACCGCCCCGGGGACGACGGCGAGCAAGCCGAGGCAGGAACGGATCGTCTGCCCTCACGGGTGGGTGCACCCCCTGCGGTCAAGGTCGCGCCTTCGGGCGCCCGTCGCAGGGAGCATCGGCCAACTCGGCCGGAGCGCCCACCGTCGCGCGCCGGCTGCGCGCCCGTATCGATGGAGGGCACCATGCCAACCGAGGCCAAGCGGGAGACCGTCGCCGAGCTGCGCGAGCAGATCGCCGGCAGTCGCACGCTCATCGTCTCGGAGTACCGGGGTCTGACCGTCCGCGAGATCGGCGAGATCCGGCGCAGCCTGCGCAAGCAGGACGTGACCTATCGCGTCGTGAAGAACCGGCTCATGAAGATTGCCGCGGCCGACTCGGTCCGCTCGGCGCTCGACGAGCTGCTCGTTGGACCCACCGCGGTCGCGTTCGGCCAGGACGAGGGCGCCACGGCGAAGGCCGTGATCGACACGATGCGACCGTACAAGCAGGTTCGCATCACCGGCGCGCTCCTCGGCAATGTGGCGATCAGCGCCGACGGCGTTGTCCGGCTCGCCGCACTCCCGTCCCGTGACGTCCTGCTCTCGCAGCTCGCCGGTGCCTTCGCGGCGCCGATGGCCACGACCGCCGGCCTGTTCGACGCGCCGCTGCGCGACATCGTCGGCCTGGTCGCGGCGCTCGCCGAGCAGCGCGCAGCAGCCTGACCCCAACCACTCACCACCTACCAAGCAACGACAGGAGATCAGACCCCATGGCCACGATGACCGCCGACCAGCTCCTTGAGGCGTTCGAGAAGATGACCGTCCTCGAGTTGTCGGAGTTCAAGAAGAAGTTCGAGGACAAGTTCGGCGTCACGGCCGCGGCCCCGATGGCGATGGCCCCCGCGGCCGGTGGCGGTGGCGCGGCCGCCGAGGCGGCTCCGGCCGTCGAGGAGCAGACCGAGTTCACCGCGACGATCACCGAGATCGGCCCCAACAAGATCCCCGTGATCAAGGTCGTGCGCGAGCTGACCGGTCTCGGCCTCAAGGAGGCCAAGGACCTCGTCGACGCGACGCCGAAGGCCGTCAAGGAAGGCATCGCCCGCGACGAAGCCGAGAAGATCAAGGCAGCCCTCGAAGCGCAGGGCGCGAAGGTAGAAATCAAGTAGCCCTTCGCCGGGCATGTTTCGTCGAACAGCACTGCGGCGGGTATTCGTCACCGAATCGGTGGCAGGTATTCGCCTCGGTGCGTGTTTGACAGGCTCCAGACCGCATTCACGCACGAGCCTCAATCCCTGCTCCTGACGGGTACCCACCTGGGGAATATCCGGCAAGAGCGGCGGCCGGAGGCATCCGGAGGCATCCGGAGGGGCCGGCACGGCACTTCCGGACCATTTGACAAGTCAACGTTGCGCGATACACTTTGTCGTTCTGTGAGCGCGGCCCTTTTGCTTCCCCCTGTCCTCCGCCAAGGAGTGGTCCTTGATGCTGTCTCCCGCTGAATCGCCTGCTGCGGGCACGTCCGCTGCCGCCCGTAAGCGCTATGCGCGCATCCCCGAAGTCCTGCCCGTCCCGAACCTGATCGAGCTCCAGCTGGAGTCATTCCGCTGGTTCACCGAGAAGGGTCTCCGCGAGCTGTTCGACGAGATCAGCCCGATCAAGGACTTCACCGGCAAGGTCATGGAGCTCCAGTTCCTGGACTACGAGTTCGGGGACCCCAAGTACTCCGAGGAGGAGTGCCGGACCAAGGACCTCACCTTCAGCCGGCCGCTGTACGTCAACGTCGAGCTCCTGATCAAGGAGACTGGCGAGATCCAGCGCCAGCGCGTGTACATGGGCGATTACCCATGGATGACGGACCTCGGCACGTTCGTGGTCAACGGCGCCGAGCGCGTCGTCGTCAGCCAGCTCGTCCGCTCCCCGGGCGTGTACTACAGCGAGCTCGAG
>JANLSG010000247.1:0-3741 GCA_031362295.1 Chloroflexota bacterium | reverse complement strand
GCAACTTCGACACGCTGGTCGAACACGATCATCGAGAGCCCGCCGGACGTGAGCTCGATGTCGGTCGCGACAACGCCCTGCTCGACGAACGCCTGCTCGATGAACGCGACCGCGGCGTCGTGGTCCAGGTGGGCCGTGGCGGTGAGCGCGCTCGAGGAGCCGGAGAGGGCAAGGTCGCGGACGAGGATCGACCCGCCGAAGGAAGTTGGAATGGCGACGGACTCCAGGCTGCCGGAAATCGCACCGACCGCGTGATCGCCGATTCCGACGTTCTGCGCGGTGATCCCGAGTGATCCGATCGTGACACCGTCGCGCTCCAGGTCCACGCCGGAGACGCGAATCTCGCCCACGAACCCCCGAATCAGCCCAAGGGCGTTGACGTCCACCGCCACGTCTAGCGGCTGTTCGCCGAATGGAGACGCGGCACGCACATCCGAGTCGATCGCGGGCGCGACCAGCGCGGGCACCGCGAACGCGGCGCCCAGGACGATCAGCACGGTGACGAATGCGAGGAAGCCGAAGAGGCTCTTCATGGGAGCCGCAATCGTACGGGCGTGACGCCGAGCGTCCCCCGGGCGACACTTTCCGGCGATGCCACTCGAGGAATACCAGCGCAAGCGCAACTTCCGGAAGACGTCGGAGCCGTCCGGCGGGCCGGTCGCCGCGGCAACGTCGCGCGCCGGGCGGTTCGTGGTGCAGCGCCATCGCGCGACTCGCCTCCACTACGACTTCCGCCTGGAGATCGATGGCGTGCTGGTCTCGTGGGCGGTGCCCAAAGGCCCGACGCTGGACGCCTCGGCCCGTCGGATGGCGGTCCACGTGGAGGACCACCCGATCGAGTACCTCGACTTCGAGGGCGTCATCCCCAAGGGCGAGTACGGCGGTGGCGACGTCATCGTCTGGGACTGGGGCACCTGGACGGCCGAGTCGGAGACGCCTGATGGTCGGCGCGGCGTGGAGGACGGCGAGCTCAAGTTCGTTCTCGCCGGCGAGAAGCTTCGTGGCCGCTTCACGATCGTCCGGACGAGCGGTAGGGGACGAGGCGAGCGTCCGAGTCGGGACGGCCGCTATCGCGACGACGAAGGCGGCGGCGAGCAATGGCTGCTGATTCACAAGCGCGACGACGCCTCGGTGCCTGGCTGGGATGCGGAAGAGCACCCGCAAAGCGTCAAGACCGGACGCACGAACGACGAGGTGCAGGCCGATCGGGACGCGATCTGGATCAGCCGCGCCCCGGCGGCGGTCGCGGAGATCGACCTCAGCGCCGCGAAGGAGGCGAAACAGCCTTCGTTCATCCCGCCGATGGCGGCGACCCTGACGGACAAGGGGTTCCGCGACGACGACTGGCTGTTCGAGATCAAGTGGGATGGCTACCGGGTCGAAGCCGTCGTGCGCGACGGGATCGCGAAGATGTTCACGCGCAACGGCAACGATGCCGAGACGTACTTCCCGAAGCTGCTCACGAAGGCGACCTGGATCGATGCCAGGGAGGCGATCGTCGATGGCGAGGTCGTCGCGATTGGGGAGGACGGGCGACCCGACTTCAGCCTGCTCCAGGAGGTGACCGGCGGCTCGTCCGCCCGGTTCGTCTACCAGGCATTCGACCTGCTGCACCTCGACGGCCGCTCGCTGCTCAATGTCCCGCTGGAGAGCCGCAAGCAGCTCCTGCGCTCTGTCCTGCGTGCGGAGGACAGCCGCGTCCGGTTCGCGGACCACGTCGTGGGCGAGGGTCTCGCCTTCCTCGAGGCGGCGAAGGCGCAGCAGCTCGAGGGCATGATCGCGAAGCACCGCCGCTCCCTCTACGAGCCGGGCAAGCGCTCGCGCTCGTGGCTGAAGGTCAAGATCCGGCCCGAGCAGGAGCTGGTCGTCGGCGGCTGGACGCCGGGCCAGGGCGCGGCGAAGGATCTCGGCGCGCTCGTGATTGGCACCTATGAGGTCGAGGGCGAGACGCCGAGGCTGCGCTTTGGGGGCAAGGTGGGCTCGGGTTTCACCATTGCGACGCGGAAGCGTTTGCGCGAGCGCCTGAAGGCACTTGAGACGGGCGACTGTCCGTTCGATCCGCCCCCGTCGCGGGACTACAAGGGCCGCTGGGGCGGTGATCTGAAGAACGTCGTCTGGGTGAAGCCGGAGATCGTGATCCGGGCGGAGCTCGGAGGTTGGACGCGCGACAACGTCGTCCGCCAGGCGGCGTTCAAGGGCTTCGACGAGGGGGGCAAGCCGGCGACGGAGGTCGTTCGGGAGACGCCGCTCGCGACGACCTCGACGGTGCGTGAGGTCGAGGATGCGATGTCCGCCGCCGCCGAGTCGGTGCCGACGAAATCGGGAAAGCGCGAAACTGGCACCGTGGCATCGAAATCAAAGCACGAGTTCGAGCGGTCCGCGACCGCCGACGAGCTCGCCGCGCTCGACGCGATGACCAAGGACGGCACATGGACCGTCGGTGGCTTCGAGCTCAAGCTGACGAACCTCGACAAGGTCCTGTTCAAGCCAAAGGCCGGTGACCCGGAGCCCGACGGCTCCAAGGCGAAGGGCGAGCTGCCCAGGCCGGTCACGAAGCGCGAGCTCGTCCGCTACTTCGCGCGGATCGCTCCTGCGATGCTCACGCACCTTCAGGAGCGGCCGCTGAACCTCCAGCGCTTCCCGAACGGCGCGGATGGCCCGAGCTTCTGGCAGAAGGACATCCCGGAGACCGCGCCGTCGTGGCTTCGGCGGTGGCGCGAGGTCGGTGTCGAGGCGCGCGACGCGAACGAGCACCTGATCGCGGACCGCGTGGCGTCGCTCTCCTGGCTCGGGAATCAGGCCGCCTTCGAGGTGCACGCCTGGACATCGCGCCTCGAGGATCCGATGACGCCGACGTTCGCGCTGATCGATATCGACCCGGGCACCGACACGACCTGGGAGGAGACGCTGACGCTCGCGCGCCTGTATCGGACCGCGCTCGAGCATCTGGGCGTCCGCGGCTACCCGAAGACGACCGGCAAGCGCGGGATCCAGGTGTGGATCCCAGTGGAGCACCGGTATACCTTCCAGGAGACGAGCGCCTGGGTGGAAACCCTGTCGCGGGCGGTCGGTTCCACCGTGCCAAACCTCGTCTCGTGGGAGTGGGCGAAGAAAAGTCGCGGCGGCAAGGCCCGTCTCGACTACACGCAGAACACGTACATCAAGACGCTCGTCGCGCCGTATGCCGTGCGCCCCGCGGATGGCGCGCCGGTATCCACGCCGATCACGTGGGACGAGCTGGAGGACTCCGACCTCCGGAGCGATCGATGGACGATCCGCACGGTCGTCGAGCGGGTTGAAAAGCTGGGCGACCTGTTCGCGCCCGCCCAGACGGACCTCCAGGTGCTGCCGCCGCTGTGACGGGGGCGAGGCGCGCGGGGTGCGAGCAACGCCTCAGACGAGCGGTACGATCTCGCGGAAGAAGTGCTCGACGGCCTTCGTGAGGCCGACGGCGTCGCGCGGCGGGAAGGCCAGCGCGAGGTGGTCCACGCCGACGGCGGCGAAGGCGCGAATCTCGCCGGCGACCTCGGCCGGCGAGCCGTGCATCGTGTAGAAGGAGTCCGCGCCCGCACCCAGCTCCACGCGGGCGCGCGCGGACAGGCGGGGCATCGGCCGTCCTGCCGAGTCCGCGGCGCTGGCGATGATCGGAATGCGCGTCGCGAGCGTGGCAGGGCTCGTTGCCGACGCGTGGTAGCCGTCCGCGAGGCGGCCCACGCGTCGGAGCGCGCGATCGTCCCGGCC
>JANLSG010000289.1:0-3631 GCA_031362295.1 Chloroflexota bacterium | reverse complement strand
CATCGCGACGCTGGTCCGCTGCGACTGCAGCTCCTTGATCGCCGCGGCCTTCCCGTCCGGCCGCACGTCGGCGAGAACGCGATCGATGCCGAGCGTCCGAGCGATCGCCTCGGCGGTGCGGCGGTTGTCACCGGTGAGCATGACGACCTGCAGCCCCAGGCGGTGGAGCTCGGCGACGGCACCGGCGGAGCTGGCCTTCGGCGTGTCGGCGATGGCGATCACCGCGGTTGCGCGACCGTCGAGCGCCACAAAGACCGGGGTCTTGCCAGCGGCGGCGAGGGCATCGGCCGCCGTCGTGAGCGAAGTTACGTCGATGCCCGCAGCCTCGAGGAAGCCGGGGCGGCCGACCAGCACCGCGCGGCCGTCGACGACCGCTGCGATCCCGCCGCCGGCGGTCGCCTGGAATTCGGTTGCCGCAGGGACCGCGATGCGTCGGCCCTCGACCGCCTCGCGAATGATCGCGTCCGCGAGCGGGTGCTCGGACGCGCGCTCGGCCGCCGCGACCAGAGCGAGCAGTGCGTCCTCTTCGATCCCCGCATTTACCCGGACGATGTCGGTGACGCGAGGCTTGCCTTCCGTGAGCGTGCCTGTCTTGTCGAGGACGATGGTCTTCACCGACCCGAGGCGTTCCAGCGCCTCGGCGTTACGGAACAGGACGCCCGCCTCGGCGCCCTTGCCCGTCCCGACCATGATCGAGGTGGGGGTGGCGAGGCCGAGCGCACACGGGCAGGCGATGATCAGGACGGCGACGGTGTTCAGCAGCGCGAGGTTGAACGCCGGCGCCGGACCCAGCGCGAACCACGCGACGAACGTCAGGGCCGCGAGGCCGAGGACCGCCGGCACGAAGTACCCGGTCACCATGTCAGCGAGGCGCTGGATCGGCGCCCGCGAGCCCTGCGCCTCCGAGACGAGGCGAATGATCCTGGCGAGCACCGTGCCCGCGCCGACGCGAGTCGCCCGGAACGCGAGCGTGCCGGTCGTGTTCAGCGTGCCGCCGAGGACCAGGTCCTCCGTGCGCTTGGAGACCGGCAGGCTCTCGCCGGTGATCATGCTCTCGTCGACGCCCGAGGCGCCCTCGGTCACCACGCCGTCCACGGCGATGGTCTCGCCAGGTCGCACTCGGACGATGTCTCCGACACGCACGTCCGCGACCGGAACATCGATCTCTGCGTCACCGCGCACGACCCGCGCGGTGCGCGGTGCAAGGTTGATCAGGCCGCGAATCGCGTCGGAGGTATGGGTCCGGGCCCGGGCCTCGAGGAAGCGTCCGAGCAGGATGAGCGTCACGATCGCGGCAGCGGTGTCGAAGTACAGCGGCAGTGCGGCATCGCCCATCCCGAGCCCGGCCGCACGGAAGAACGCCGGAAACGCGATCGTGGCGACGGAGTACCCATAGGCCGCCGACGTGCCGACCGCGATCAAGGTGTTCATGTCCGTGGCGCGGTGGCGGAGCGCCTTCCACGTGCCCACGTAGAACGGCCACGCGGCCCAGAACTGCACCGGCGTGGCAAGCGCCAGCTGGAACAGCGGGTCGGTGAACACGGCCGGTAGCCACGGCGCGACCGTCATCCGGGCCAGCCCGAGCAGGAGCGGCACCGTGAGCACGGCAGCGATGATCACCCGGCGTCGAAGAGCGGCGACGTGCCGGACCGCTGCCTCGTCACGGTCGGAGCGCGCTTCGGCAACCTCTTCGATCGCCCGCTCCTGGCTGCCGGTGGCTGCCTGCTCCACGTGCGCGACGTACCCGGCGGCGTCAACCGCCGCGATCAGGTCGCCAATCGACACTTGAGCCGGATCGAAGCGGACCGTCGCGGACTCCGACGCCAGGTTGACGTTCGCGGTTTCGACGCCGTCGACCTTCTTGAGGAAGCGCGTGATGCGGTTGACGCACGATGCGCAGGTCATCCCCTCGACGGGGAAGGACACGATCTCGATGGGCTGGATTGGTGCTGACATATCGTCCTTTACGAATACTCCCGGGGAGTATTCTACGCGCTCTCGCCCAGCCCGCAAGTCACAGGGTGAACAGCAGCCCGAACGACATCACGACCACGGCGATGGCGAGCCCGACCTTCACCCACGGGCTGTTCGCCCGGTTCCAGCGCGCCAGGCGCCCGAGCGTCCTCCGGTCACTGACGACGAGGAGCAGGGCGACGAGCGGGGCGATATAGGCCAGGTTGTACAGCGCCAGCAGCGCGAGCCCGGTGAGGCCCCCACCGGATGCGTGCAGGACGGCGACGATGTTCAGGTAGATCGCGCCAGAGCAGGGCACGGTGCAGATCCCGACCAGTACGCCGGCGCCCAGCATCCCTGCCAAGCCGCCACGCTCGATCGCCCGGTGCATGCGGCCATGGGATCCGGCGGGCGCGATCATCGAGGGGCCCCAGCCAGGCAGGAGCACGTCCTTCAGCATCCACAGGCCCATGAGCAGCGCCAGGACCGCCGCAATGCGGGAGACGAGGTGGTCCTGGCCGAGCCAGCCGAGGAAGCTGAACAACCCCAGGCCGATCAGGAAGTAGGTGATCCACACGGCGCCGACGTACAGCGATCCAGCCCCCAGGAGTCGCCGGCGGGCCTGGACGGTCGCCGATCCGTCGGCGGTCACCGAGTTGACGAGGGTCAGCGTGTAGGTCGCGAAGAGCACGAGCAGGGCGAAGGAGCACGGGTTGAGGCCGTCGGCGAAGCCGGAGGCCAGCACGATCGGGACCGTCAGCCCGCCGAAGACGGCAGCGTCGAACGGCACGATCGTGATCCATGCCGACGACAGCAGTGTGACCACGCCCAGGGCGCCCGCGAGGGCGAGCGCGGGCCACGGAACGCCGAGGAAGGCGCGCGACATCGGCGGCGCCGCGACGGGCGCCACCGGCTCTTCGGCGTCGTGACAGTGCGCCATCGGTCAGGCGGTGACGGTCAGCTTGCCGTGCATGTTCGGGCTGTCCTTGCCCCCGCAGCACGTATTGCAGTAGATGTCATACGTGCCCGGCTTCGAAGGTGTCTTGATGGTCACGACCTTGCGGCTCTCGCCGGTGGGGCCGGCCGCGGGCAGCTCCTCGTAGATGCCCAGCTCGTCGCTGATCAGCGTGTGCACGCCACCGTGGAGGTGCGGGGCGGCATCGGTCGTCCACAGCTCGATCGCGACGGTCTGGCCGGCGGGCACCGTGACGTTTGATGGGGTGAAGCCGGCCATGGACAGCCGGACCGGGATCGCATCACCGGCGCTGGCGACACCGCGCTGGCCCATGAGGTCGCCGAACGCCAGGTAGCCACCGACCGCGAGCGCGCCCACGAGGACGAGGCCAAACACTCCTTGCCTGATGCGCCTCGAGCGACGCTCGACGGCGGCGTAATTCGGCTTTGGCTCCAGACGAGCCACCTCCCGCGCGGCCTCACGACGTGCGCGCCGGCTCTCGAGTCCGTCGGCGCTCATCGCACTGGGCTCGGGTTCGGCAGTCCGTGATGGGCTGCATGGTCCTCGGGCGACACCGTGGCACCAGCGTCAGACGTCGAGCCGGAGCCCATCATCGAGCTGCCGCCCATCATCGAGCTGCCGCCCATCATCGCCATCATTCCGGACATCTGTGCCATGTGATCGGCGAGGTCGGGTGTGGATGGGCCGCGGACCACGACGGCG
>JANLSG010000237.1:0-4262 GCA_031362295.1 Chloroflexota bacterium | reverse complement strand
TACCGGTGCTCGCCGAGGTGGTACGGGTCGATGGGCTCAGGTCGCAGTGGGAGGGCCGCGACGGCCACGAACGCGCCGACCGCCGCGACGCGCGCGAGCCACGGCAGTCGGTCGGTGGACCACAGGTGCGCGAGGGCCGCTGCGGCCCCGACGGCGGCGATCGTCGACAGCCAGTAGTGGACGGTCTTGGGAATCTCGAACCGTAGCGCGTCCCCCAGGAGGCCCAGGTTGCCGGGGAGGACCTGCGTCAGCAGGACCGCGACGATGCCGACGAGCAGCCCGACGACGACGAACGGCGAGCGGGCGCCGCGACTGCCCAGGATGGCGCCGATGACGAGCACGACGAGCAGGAGGCCGCTCGACTCGAGGACGAGGGTCGCGCCCGCCTCGATGGCAACCGGGAGTTTCTCGGCGTTGAGCACGGCCGCCGCGAAGCCGAACGCGAGCCCGCCGACCGCCGCGACGAGGGTGACAACGCGACCGATGCCCGCGAGCCGCGTCAGGGCGGTGCGGGCCCGTTCGCTTCGTGCGACGAAGCTTCCCGCGCCGATCCCGAGCGCCGCCGCGACGGGCAGGCCGATCCCGAGGGCGATCGTCGGCAGCGAAGTCCCGATCATCGTCGCGAGCTGCGGGAGCGCGATCAGTCCTGCGGTGAGGGCCGCCACGAAGGCCGTTGGGGCGAGTTCTTGTGGACGCCCGAGAGCCACGATCCCCACGGTGACGATCGCGAGAAACCCGAGGACCGGGTGGACCATCGTCGCGGACCCCAGCGCCATGCCGATCACCGCTCCGCGTCCGATTCGCCACGGGTCAGGTTCGTTGGCCATCGCGGGTTCGTCGTCGTCCGTCCGGCGGCGCAACACGTCGGCGGCCACTGCCAGCCCAAGGCACAGCAACGGCACGACCACGACGGTGCCGCGGGCATCGGCGAGGCGCGCAAAGGACTGCGTCAGCGCGAACGCAAGGAGCGCCCATGGTCCGATCGGCGTGTCGCCGCGATGGAGGGCAGACGCGAGCCGGTGCGCACCGGCGGCGACGAGGATCGTCTGCGGCAGGACGAATCCGGCGATAGCAAGCCCCGCGGGAAGGTTCGTCATCGTGGTGATGGCGCCGATGAGGCCGTCGTAGCCGAGGACCGTGCGCGAGGACCCGTAGATCGGCGCCTGGGTCTCCGTCAGTGGCGAGAACCAGCCGAACGTCCGCAGGGCCTCCGCCGGGCCGACGTAGTTCGGAAGGACGTCGATGAACGGCACGACGGGGCTCGCGAGCTGGAGAACGACCGGGCCGGCCCAGACGATTGCCACGAGCGCCGCGACGGGTATGGAGCCGATCGAGCTGACGGCGTCGCGCCAGCCACCGAATGCAGTCAGCGGCCGGACGTGCCGTGCGACGGCGGGCAGCCAGAGTGCTGCGATGACCAGGACATCGAGCCCGATCAGGAACGGCGCCCGGAACAGCCCGAAACCCGCAAGCAGCCCGATGGCGAACGCGTCCTTCAGGACCGCCGCAACCATCGACGCGAGGAGCGCTTCGGCGACCGAATCGAAGGGCCTGTTTCGCGCGGCACGGGCGAGGACCAGGCCCGTCGCGAGCTCGAGGCCGACGGCGGCGAGGACGAGGAGTGCCGCCGGAAGCGTGATCGAGAGCTGACTCAGGACCCCTGCCAGCGCGTCGCCGGGGTCAAAACCCAGCTCCTTCGACGCCTGGAGCATGACGAGCCCAATGAGGAACGCCGACAAACCCACGACCCCAACCAGGTCAAGGGCGATCGCATCACGGTCCCGGAGCTGACGTCCCTCCACCGCCGGGATGGTACGGGAGGGAGTGGAGCGGGCGGCGGGTCTCGAACCCGCGACCTTCAGTTTGGAAAACTGACGCTGCTACCAACTGAGCTACGCCCGCTCAGGCGCACAACGATGCTACAAGGTCCTCTGAGTGTTCGGCCGCGCTTATCGGGACGCGAATGATCACCTGATGATCATTTCTGGGGGTTTCTCGGCCATTTTGCGATCTTGACTGTACGCATCGCGTCCAATCCGGGAGGTCGCGGTACCCAGCGGCGAGATGGACGTGCAAGGTTGAGCACGAAACCGAGGCACCGAGGGTACCCTGGCCGCGGCGCCACCCGTTGCGTTTCATCCGCGGACCACGATCGGTCATCAAAGTGCGAGATTTGATCATGTGGTGATCATTCGGCGACCGATCGTCGCCCGCGCCGCATCCGAGACGACAGTACCCCGGTACCGCGGCCGATCCGCCACGACTCCCTCATCATCTGCATCGTGAATCGAATCAGGACGATCGCGGTCGCGTTGGTGGCCGCGGTGGCGACGCTGACATTTGGGCCGAGCGTGACCCCGGCAAGCGCCGCGGTGACCGACAAACTGCCGGATCTCGCGGTGCTCGCGCCGTTCGACTTCCGCCTGGAGATCTCCCCCGCCGGGAGGCGCCTCCTGCGCTTCTCGACGGTCATCGTGAACATCGGCAAGGGGCCGTTCCAGCTGTTCGGGTTCGACCCGGATGGCGTCACCTCCACCGGCGACGTCCTGCGGGTCCGACAGCAGATCCTCCAGTCGGACGGCACGTTCCGGATCCGCAGCACGACCGCGACGATGATGTGGGCGGCCGACGGTCACAGCCACTTCCACATCCAGGACGCGCAGCGAATCTTCCTGCAGAACACGCAGGCGAAGCCGCTCGAGCGGTGGGCGAAGACGGGCTTCTGCTTCCTGGACAGCTATCCATACGGGTCGACGAAGCCGTCGCGTTACGACAGCGCCAACCACGTCTGCCAGGTGGCGCCGAACCGGACCGTGCCGATGGGCGTCTCGATCCGATGGGGCGACATCTACAAATCGACCATCGCCCTGCAGTGGATCGACATCACCGGCCTGCCGAGCGGCGACTACCGGATCCTGCTCGTCGTGGACCCGCCCCTGGAAACCACGGGCCGATTCCTCGAGAGCAACGAAGCGAACAACCGCGGCTGGACGACGATCCGCCTCACGCGGAAGGCCGTGACCGTGCTCACGACGAGCGCAACACCGTAGGTCGGGCGCACGCCGCCGCGGGCGGCTGGGGGTACGATGGCGAGCCGATGACCGTCGAATCGCCGCCGCGGACCTGTTCTCGCTGCGAGGCTGCCGTCGCGCCGGACGCGAAGTTCTGCGCGAACTGCGGGCAGGCGCTCGCGCAGGCCTCCACCGCTGACACGGCGATCCACTCCCGCCTCACCGCAACCGCGCCCGGGCCGCTCATCGAGAAGATGCGCGCGGCGAAGCTGACCGGCGAGCTCAAGCCCGTCACCGCGCTCTTCGCGGACGTCGTCGGGTCCACCACGCTCGCCGAGCAGATGGACGCCGAGGACTGGACGTCGATGATCAACGAGGCGTTCGACCTGATGTCGCGCGCCGTCTTCCGCTACGAGGGCACCATCGCGCAGCTCCAGGGCGACGCGATGCTCGCGTTCTTCGGCGCCCCCGTCGCCCACGAGGACGACCCGGAACGGGCGATCTTCGCCGCGCTGGAGATGCTCGAGTCCACCGCGGAGTTCGCGCGCCAGCTCAAGTCCAGCCGCGGCATCGACTTCCGGATCCGCGCCGGCATCAACAGCGGCCCGGTCATGGTCGGCAACGTGGGCTCGGACTTGCGCTACGAGTACACGGCGCTCGGCGACGCAGTGAACGTCGCGGCGCGGATGCAGACCGCCGCGGAGCCATCGACGATCGTCATCACGGAGATGACGCGCCGGCTCACTGGCGACACCTTCGACCTGGCGGACCTCGGCGAAATCCGGGTCAAGGGCAAGGCCGAGCCGATCCAGGCCTACCGGGTGATCGGTCGGAAGGCGGCGCCGGCAAGGCGGCGCGGCCTCGAGTCCGTCGGCCTGGACAGCCCCATGGTTGGGCGCGATGCGCTCCTGCAGCGGCTCGTCGGCCTGCTCGAGGTCGTGCGGTCCGGCCACGGCCGGGCGGCCTTCGTCGTCGGCGAGCCGGGCATCGGCAAGAGCCGGCTGCTCGCGGAGCTCAAGCGCGTCGCGACGGCCACGGACTCGGCGAGCCCGTCGCTCTGGGTGGAGGGCCGTTGCGTCTCCTACGGGCGAAATCTGCCATACCACCTGCTCATCGACCTCGTGCGCTCGATCCTCGGCATCTCCTTCTCCGCGCCGGAAGCGGAGGCGCGCGCCACCCTCGACCGGGCGCTGCGCGAGCTCCTCGGTGACAACGAGGGTGAGCTCGCGGACACGGCGGCCTACCTCGCGC
>JANLSG010000023.1:0-13723 GCA_031362295.1 Chloroflexota bacterium | reverse complement strand
CAGAACGCCTCGGCCGTCGACAGCCGCTCGATGACCGTCGACCACTCGACGAACGTGCCGCCCTGGGGTGGCACGCCGTAGCTCGGCGGTGGCCCGTCCGGTCGTTCGCGCAGCGGCTCCTGCGCGAATGGAGCCGTCTTGTCTGTCATGCGCCCCGCTCGTTTCGGATGGCCCACGGTTGGAGGATCGCATAGGCCGCGTCGGTCCAGGGGGTCGCGATGCCCGTCTCGCGCCCGAGCCGGCGAAGCGTCCCCTGGAGTGCCTCGAGCTCCATGCGGTGGCCCGTCAGGAGGTCATGGCGCAGCGAGCTGGCCTCGTCGTCCTTCTGCTTCAGGACCAGGGTGTGTTGTCTGTCCACGAGGTCGTCCGCGAGGGGAATGCCCAGCGCCCGTCCGATCGACCACGCCTCGGCCATGATCGCCCGCATCATCGCGGACGCTGCCTCTGAGCCGCGGATGTCGCCGACCGTGAGCTGCGACGCAGCGGTGACCGCCGAAAACGCGACGAGCAGGACGTACTTTTCCCATTTCGTGACGCGCACGTCCGTCCCCGCGTGGGCATCGATGCCACCACCGGCGTTGGCCGCCTCCACGAACCTCGTGACGCGCTCGCTGGGGGGACCCGGCTCGAGCTCGCCGATGACGAGCCTGGCGTGGCCGCTCCGGACGACGCCCGGCGCCTCGATCGCGGCAAGGATGTACGCCGCGCCACCGAGGACGTGCTCCTCGCCGACGACCGCGGCGAGCTTCGCCTCGTTGTCGATGCCGTTCTGGAGCGAGATGACGCCGGTTCCCTCGCCGATCAGTGGCGGAAGGCGGAGCGCCGCCGATTCCGTGTCGTACGACTTCACCAGGAACAGGACGACATCGACGGGACCGACTTCGACGGGATCATCAGTCGCCCGGACGTCCGCGTGGGACCGCTCGCCCTCGGGAGTTACCAGCGTGAGGCCGCGCTCGCGCATCGCCTCGAGATGCGCCCCGCGGGCGATGAAGCTCACCTCCGCACCGCCCCGCGCCAGGCACGCGCCGACATACCCGCCGACTGCCCCCGCCCCGAACACCGCGACCTTGAGCGTCATGGCCGCCGAGTGTATCGGCGTGGTTCGCGGCCGCGGGAGCGAAGCGCGGCGGCGATCGGCATCGACCCCGTTTGTCGCGTGCACGCGACATCCGACGAAGATCGAGCCGCGAAGACCTCCTCGGTGCCTTGGTGGCACGGCAAACCCTCGGTGGCACGCGTGCTCAGGGCGGCAGCCTCGACGTTTGTCCCGCGGGCGCGACAAACGGAGGCGGCGCGAGGGCCGGCGACGGTCGAGCATCAGTTTTCGGAGGTGAAGTTCGTCGCTTGTCGCCCCGGCGCGACAGATGCCGGGGATCGGGCCGCGAGCGGGCGGGCGCCTCGGTTCGGCCCTGGCTACACCCGCTCGAACGCGGCCGCGACCGAGCCGCCGCCGCCCAGGCAGAGCGTCGCGAGGCCGTATCGGCCCTCGCGGCGGCGCAGCTCGTGGAGGAGCGTCGCCACGATCCGCGCCCCGCTCGCGCCGATCGGGTGCCCCAGCGCGATCGCGCCGCCGTTCACGTTGACCTTCGACCAGTCGAACCCGAGCTCGCGGCCGTCGGCGAGGGTCTGCGCGGCGAAGGCCTCGTTGATCTCGATCAGGTCGAACGCGTCGATCGTCATGTCCAGCTTCTGGAGCAGCTTCGTGACACCCGCGACGGGAGCGAGAAACAGCCACTTCGGCGCGATCTCCGCCTGCGCATAGCCAACGATCCGCGCAAGCGGCTTCAGCCCGAGCCGCTCCACGGCCCGCTCGCTGGCGACGATCGTCGCGGCGGCGCCGTCGGTGATCCCGGGCGCGTTGCCGGCGGTGACGGTGCCCTCGGTGGCGGAGCCGCGATCCTCGCCCGTCGGCAGCTCGAAGACCGGCTTCAGGCGTGCCAGCGCCTCGGCGGAGGTGTCGCGCCGCGGACCCTCATCGGTATCGACGAGGGTCTCCGCGCCCTTCGAGCCGGCGATCGTGACCGGCGCCATTTCGTCGGCGAATCGACCCGCGTCGGCCGCCGCGATCGCGCGCTGGTGGCTCTGGAGCGAGAACGCGTCCTGGTCCTCGCGGGAGACGTTGTCCTTGATCGCGACCCGCTCGGCGTGGGTGCCCATGTGGCAGTTCTCGATCGTGCACCACAGGCCATCCTGGATCGCCGCGTCCAGCATCTGCGCGTGCCCGAGTCGATACCCGAATCTCGCCTTCGGGATGAGGTACGGCGCGAGATTCATGCTCTCCATGCCGCCCGCGACCGCGACCTCGGCGTCGCCCGCCTTGATCTCCGCGGCGGCGAGCATGATCGCCTTCAGCCCGGAGCCGCAGACGCGGTTGATCGTGGTCGCGGAGGTAGTGTCCGGCAGGCCCGCGAGCAGCGCGGCCTTCCGCGCGGGCGCCTGGCCAACACCGGCCTGCAGCACCTGGCCCATCAGGACCTCGTCGATCGGCGTGCCCTCGGGCAGGCCGGCGCGCGCCACGGCGGCGCGAATCGCCACTCCCCCGAGCTCGACTGCCGGCGTGTTCGACAGCGCGCCCCCGAACTTGCCGATCGGCGTGCGCGCCGCGCTGACGATGTAGACGTGGCCATTCGGCCCGGAATTCGTTGGAGTCACGCCGCCAATCTACACCGGAGCCGGTGTTGAGCTCGCTGACGTCGAGCTACTTGACATCGACCGAGACCGCAGCGTACGTCTCGAGGCTGAGGCACGACGTCAGCCAAACCCCCTCGATCTCGACCACGTAGCTGCCCGGCTCGAGCGGCACCGGGATCCCGGCGCGTCCCTTCGCATTCGCCGATCGACGGACGACGGCGACCGTCCCGAGCTCGTCCGTCGAATCCGGCTCGAGGTAGGCGACGACGTCGGCGCGCAGGAACGTCGACGCCCGGATCGACACGAGATGCAGGTCCGTGATCGCCTCGCTCAGCACGATCGATGCGCCCGGCGCGGCGATTGCGCCGGTCGTCCGATCCCAGCCGGCGAACTCGGCGATGTCGGCGGCACCGGTGGCGAGCGTCCATCGCCCGCTCCAGGCGGTGACGATCAGGGGAACGCTCGTCGTCCCGACGGTGACGTGCTTGCCCACCAGGCTCGTGAAGTCCGCCTCGAGGCCTGCGACCGTCGTCGGGCAGCCTGCCGCAACGCTCGACGGGACGACGCTGGTGCCGATCGTGCCGGCGCCATCCCAGCTGCCGCAGCTGCTCGCCCACGATGCGCTGAGCCGGAGCTGACCTGCGAGATCACGCGCCGGCAGGCGCAGCGACGCGGCCGAACCGTTGAGGGTGGCCGCCACCGGCACGGTCGTCCCCGTCCCGAAGGGCAGGAAGTCGGCCGCCAGCTCGGTGATCACGGCCACATCGTCCGGACCCTCGCTCAAGCGGACAACAGCGGACACGTCGACGCCACCGAGCAGCGTGGCAACGATCGTCACCTCGGATGGATCGATCGCCACCGGCGACTCGAGCGGGCCGGCCGCGAGATCGACGGCCTCGACTCCCGTTGGCGTCCGGATCTCGAGGCTCGCCTGGATCGAGCTAGGGTCGGGCGGGCAGGTGGCGGGAGGCGGCGGGGTTGGCGTGAGGGTCGGCGTTGGGACGAGCGTTGCGGCCGGGCTCGGGCTTGGCATGGCCGAGGCGACGGGCGCCGTCGTGGGACGCGAGACGGTGCAAGCGCCGGCCAACAGCGCGAAGGCCAGGAGGAGTGCCGTTTGGCGTTGTGTCAAACCTTCGCGCGACCGAGGACGGCGTCGGCGACGATCAGGCGGTGGATCTGGTTGGTGCCCTCGTAGATCTGGGCGCCCTTCGCGTCGCGCATCAGGCGCTCGATGCCCGTCTCGCGGGAGTAGCCACTCCCACCGAAGAGCTGCACGGCATCCGTCGCGACCTTCATCGCCGTATCCGACGCGGTCCACTTCGCGAGCGACGACAACTCACCGATCGGCTCGCCGCGGTCCTTCGCGCGCGCGGCCTCGTGGACGAGCGCCCTCGCTCCCGCGACGTCGCGCGCCATCTCCGCGAGCATGAACTTCAGGCCCTGCAGCTCCGCCAGCGGCGCACCGAACGCCTTGCGCTGGTGGAGGTAGGCCGCCGACTGCTCCAGCGCGGAGCGCGCGATTCCCACGCAACCGGCGCCGATCGAGATCCGCCCCTCCGCCAGGCTCGAGAGCGCGATTCGGTATCCCCCACCCTCGTCGCCGAGGCGGTTCGCCGCCGGGACGATCGCGCCATCGAAGATCAACTCCGCGGCCGGGCACGAGCGAATGCCCATCTTCTTCTCGTGCGCCCCGAACCTGAATCCGGGCGTGCCCTTCTCGAGCAGGAACGCGGTGATGCCCTTGGAGCCCTTCGCCGGGTCCACGGTCGCGAACACCAGGTATCGATCCGCCTCGGGCGCATTGGAGATCCAGATCTTCGTGCCCTCGAGGCGATACGCGGCGACACCGCCGGCGCCGTCCATCGGCGTCGCCCGTGTCCTGAGTGCCCCGGCGTCGCTGCCACCGGCGGGCTCGCTGAGGCAGAACGCGCCGAGCGCCTCGCCCGCGACCATCGGTGGCAGCCACCGCGCGATCTGCTCCTCGGTGCCGTAATTGAGCACCGGGAACTGGGACAGGAGATGCACCGACAACGTGACCGCCGACGCCATGTCCGCCGCCCCGATCTCCTCCATCACCAGCGCCCAGCCGAGGTAGCTGAAGCCGCCACCGCCAACCGATTCCGGCAACGGCGCGCCGGTCAGGCCAAGCTCGCCCATCCGGGTGAAGATCGAGCGATCGAACCGGTCGCTCTCGTCACGCTCGATCGCCGTCGGCGCGATCTCGCGCTGCGCGAACTCCCGTGCCGTGTCGCGAAGCAGATGCTCCTCGGCCGTCAGCCCGCCAACGCCGGTAGTGACGTTCGGCCCGGCGTTCATCGATCGGCTCCGCGGCTCATGCCTGGGCTCCCCGGCTCATGGCTCGGCCCCGATCGCCGCTCGGCTCCCCACGCGCCTGTGTCCCATTCCGCCGAACCTATGCCCATCCGTGCATAACTCACGCCGGTATGCATCGATTGGCATAGGTTTCAAGAAAAGGGAGAGTAGAACGGGCAGGCCCGGGCCGACCGCCACGGCCGGGCCGACCAGCTGGCGCGGGGCCCCGGCCAACATCAGCCGCGCGGGTAGGTGTGGAACCCGCGGCCGGTCTTCTGGCCGAGGTGGCCGGCGGCAACCAGGTCCAACAGGATCTTCGGCGGCGGGTAGTGCTCCGCGCCGATGCCGTCATACAGCACCTGCATCACGTTCAGGCAGACGTCGAGCCCGATGAAGTCCGCGAGCTCCAGTGGGCCCATCGGATGGTTCAACCCGACCTTCGCCCCCGTGTCGATGTCGTCCGCCGTCGCGCTGCCCTCCTCCAGGATGCGCATCGCCTCGGCGAGCATCGGCATGAGGATTCGGTTCACGATGAAGCCCGGCCGGTCCGCCGACACGATCAGCTTCTTGCCCAGCGCCTCGGTCACTTCGCGGATCGCGGCCTCGGTCGTGTCCGCCGTCGCCGACCCGCGGATGAGTTCCACGAGCGGCATCACCGGCACCGGGCTGAAGAAATGCATGCCCACGAACCGCTCGCGCCGCCCCAGCGCGACCGCTTCCGCAAGCGCATCGATCGAGATCGAGCTCGTATTCGACGCGAAGATGGTTGCCGCGGGCGCGAGCTCGTCGAGCTTCGCCCAGAGGCCCCGCTTGACGTCGAGATCCTCGAACACGGCTTCGATCACGAGGTCCGCAAATCGAACGCCCTCGAGGTCGTCCGTCGTCGCCACGCGAGCGAGAATCGCCGCTCCCTCGTCCGCGGTCAGCTTGCCCTTGGCGATCGCTCGATCGAGATTGCCGGCGATCCGGTCGCGCCCCGCCCGAGCCCGGGTGATGTCGGGCTCGTAGAGCGTGACCTGCTTCCCGATGGCCGCGTGGACCTGCCCGATGCCGTGGCCCATGAGCCCGGCGCCCGCGACGAAGACTCGCTCGATCGGCATGCCCGAAGGGTACCTGCCGCTACGCCCGCGCCGTGATGACCTGCCCGGGGCGCCGGATCAGGAGCCAGGCCGCGCCGAAGGCGGCGATGACGGCCGACACGAGGAACGTCGGTGGATAGCCGGTCCACTGCGCGAGCAAGCCGAGCAACGCGGGCGAGATCCCGAAGGACACATCCACGAACAGGCTGGCCGTCCCGACCACCACCCCGCGCTCGCCCGACGGCACGCCCACCACCGCCATCGACATCAGCGCCGGGAAGGTGAACGCCACGCCGATCGCGAAGATCGCGGTCCCGATCAGGAGCCCGATCTCCGTCGGGACGAGACCACTGATCGCCATGCCGACCGCCGAGAAGATCAGCGCCGTGCCGGACAGCCGAGCGGCACCGATCTGGTCCGGAAGCTTCGCCCCGAAGACCCGCAGGACGACCACCACGATCGCGAAGACACCGAAGTACGTGCTGGCGCCCGTCCCGAGGCTGTCGGTCATCAATGGCAGGAAGGCGAAGAACGGTCCCATGCCCCAGATGCCGCACAGCGCGAGGAGGCCGGCCGTGACGCCTCGCCGATCAATGAGGCGTGGATTGGGTGGATGTTCCGCGCGCTTCTCAGCAGACAACGTCTCGGGTGCCAGCCAGCTCAGCGCGAGCGCGACGAGGGAGATCGCGCCGGCGACGAGCCAGACAGCCTGGAAGCCGCTCGCAGCGAGCACGGTCTCGGCGACGAGCGGGCCAATCGCGACGCCGAGATAGATCGACAGCGAGATCAGGCTGATCGCCTCACCGCGACGGCTCTCGGGCGCGAGGTCCGTTGCGGCGGCGATCGCGGCGACGAAGAACAGCGCCTCGCCAGCGCCCAGCAGGAAGCGCATGACGAGCAGGACCTGGACGTCGTTGGCGACGAGGTGCCCGAAGGTCGCCAGGACCGTGATCGCGGCGCCTGCGAGCAACCCGAGCCTTCTTCCGCGGCGGTCCGCGAGGCGACCCGCGAACGGCCGCATCAGGACGGACGAAATGCTGAAGGCGCCGACCACGATGCCGACGGCGACACCGTCGCCCTCCATCGGGCCGATGACCAGGCGCGGGATCGCCGGCAGGAAGACGCCACCCGCTACGAAGAACGCCAGGACCGCCGCGGACAACGCCGCGAATGCCGGCGTCATCAACCGCGCATTCGATTCGGCTGGCGTCACCGAAGCTCGGCGAGGAGACGGTCTGCCGCCGCGAAGGGATCGAGCTCATGCGCGGCCACGGCGCGCATCGTCGCCTCGGTCCCGTTGCGATTCGCAGGTTCGTGCAGCTTCGCCCGCAGGCGGTCGCCCAGGATCGACCAGACCTGCGCTTCGGCGCGCGCGAGCCGGGCCGGGGTATCGCCGCTGGCCTCGCGACCGCGTGCGCGATGCCGATCCAGCGAGGCGAGCAGCTCCGGGATCCCGTCGCCGGTCGTCGCGGTGGTCAGCAAGACTTCGGGCTCCTTCGGGCGCGGGCGCGGCGGCGCGACTGGAACCTCGGGCGCCCCGGGGGGGCCGGGCGTCCCGCGCACGCTGCCCCCGGCGCCGGCGCGCACTCCCCCGCCCGCTCTGCCGGCCCGCCCGGTCGCGACGAGCATCGCGCGGAGCTGGGACGCGGTTCGCTGCGCCCCCGGTCGATCGCCCTTGTTCACGACCACGATGTCCGCGACCTCCAGCAGGCCGGCCTTGATCGCCTGCACCTCGTCACCCATCTCGGGCGCCTCGAGCACGACGGTCGTGTCGGCGGCAGCGGCGACTTCCACCTCGGATTGTCCGGTGCCGACGGTCTCGATGAGGATCAGGTCGAAGCCGGCCGCGTCGAGGACGGCCGCGGCGGCCGTCGATGTCGAGGCGAGCCCGCCCGCGTGGCCGCGCGCCGCCATCGAGCGGATGAAGACGTCGCCATCGGTGGCGTAGTGCTGCATCCGCACCCGATCGCCGAGCAGTGCGCCGCCGGTGATGGGGCTGGACGGATCCACGGCGACGACCGCGACGGGCCGGCCCGCCGCACGCGCGATCCCGATCAGCGCCGAGACGAGCGTGGACTTGCCGGAGCCCGGCGGGCCGGTGATCCCAACCAGGTGCGCGCGACCCGCCAGCGGGTACATGCGCCGGAGGGCGATTTCCGCCACGGGCGTGCGATTCTCCACTGCCGTCAGGATGCGGGCGAGCGCCCGGCGATCCCCTGCCAGCGCCGCATCGACGAGGGCGCCCGCGTCCGTGACGGAACCCTGGCCGCTCCGGCCGCTTGCGCCCGCGACCACCTCAGTCGCGCGGTCGGGCGTTGGCCCTGAGGTACTCGGCGACCTCCGCGATGGTGGTGCCCGGTCCGAATGACGCGGCGACGCCGGCTTCCTTGAGCGCCGCAACGTCGTCATCCGGGATGATCCCGCCGACGACGACGAGGACGTCGGTCATCCCCGCCTCGCGCAGCTTCGCGGTGACCCTGGGCACGAGCGTCATGTGCGCGCCGGACAGGATCGACAATCCGACGACGTCGGCGTCCTCCTGGAGCGCCGCCGTCACGACCATGTCCGGCGTCTGGCGCAGTCCCGTATACACGACCTCGAACCCCTCGTCGCGAAGTCCGCGGGCGAGCACCTTGGCGCCGCGGTCGTGCCCGTCGAGGCCCGGCTTGGCGATGAGCACCTTGAGCGGTCGATCTGCCACGGGCTGACTGTACCGCACGCTCACCTGGTTCACGAGGCACTCACAGGATCACGAGCGCATCTCCGCCCTGATCTCGCCCTTGATTGATTGCCTGGAACCATGCCCGCATGTCAACCGGGAACCGTTCCCGGATTGCCGGGATCGCCTTCAGCATCGCCCGGTTGTGGCGAGTGTCGGCCAGGAGCAGCACCGCCCGATCCGCGCCCAGATCACGCACCTTGGCGCCGATGCGCCGTTCCAGAGCCTGAAAATCCCCGAGGTGCGTTTCGGCCTCGATGAGGTGCTCGGCTGCCCTCGTGGATACCACGGCATCCCCGCTTCGCTGATCGCCGGCGATCGGGATTGGAACCTCCGTCCGCCACCTGACGCCCGCGGGCAGCCGACGCCGGAATCGCTCTAGCAAGGCGAGGTGGCCACGATCCCTGATCGGGTCGCCATCGGGATGGACGGAGACGGCAAGCGTGAGGCCAAGAACAGCCGCGTACCGTGCCGCCATCTCGATCGTCATCGCGCCCTCGTCTCCACGCTCCAGTCGTGCAAGCCGGTCATGGCTCACACCGAGCCGCCGAGCGGCCTCGCGGAGACTCAACCCGATCGACCTCCGCGTCGCTGCAAACTCATCCGCAGTCTTCGTTCGAAGCATTCGGCCGCGCCGCGCACCGCGCGCCACCGCGCTCTCCCTGGTCGTCATCCGAAGCGAGGGTCTCACGACCGGCTCACCCGCGGCTTACCGCGGATCAACTGGCGCGACGACGCGCCATCAGACGAACGAACCACGACCTGAGGGCGGCCAACAGCCGATCGCCAGGCGGCACATACGCGTTTCGAACTCGAGCCACGCTCAGGCCTCGCTCTCGTGGAGGGGCATTCGTCCGCGAAATCGCCTCGGACCGACCCGCCCTTCGCCCGACGGCGCGAATTCGCGCCAACGAACAGGCATCGCAGACGTGCTGGCCTGAGCCGTGGTTCTGGCGTTGCGACGCGGCCCGCCAGGGTCGATCATCCAAGGATGCCAACGGACTACCGGCGAGGCACGCCAGTCGTTCCGCTAGCCAAACGGGAGAAGTCCATGCCGCGAACTGCGCATCGGGTCCGGATCGGGGCATCGCCCGCGGAGATCTGGCCCGTCCTGGTCGATGTCGGGCGGTGGCCAACGTTTGCCGCGCAGTTCAGGCGGCTCGAGCGGCTCGATGCGACTCCACTCGCAAGAGGTTCCCGCGTGCGCGTCACGCCGAAGGGCCTCCCCGCTTCGATCTGGACCGTCACCGACTTCGAGACCGAGCGATCGTTCACCTGGGCCGCGTCGCTGGTGCCCGGGCTACGCGTGGTGGGCGGCCACACGATCGACCCAGCCGACGGCGGCTCGGACGCCGAGTTCTGGCTCGAGGCACATGGGCCTTTGAGCGTGCTGCTTTCGCCCATCCTGCGGCGGAGCATCTTCCGCCGGAACACGCGACAGGCCGCCGAGGGCCTCAAGCGGCGCGTTGAGAGCGAGGGCGCCGCACCTCGCTGATCCAGCCCGGGCGTCAGCCGGCGAGGTCGGCGAGGTGCTCCGAGTAGTGGCCGTAGGTGTTGCCGGCGATCATCGCCACGGCCCAGCCGTCGTGGGCGGTGAGCTGCTCGTCGGTGAGCCGGGCGACGGCTCGACGGACGAGTCGGTAGGAGTCGACGACGGAGAACAGGACCTCGCCCGTCGTCCGGCCAACGGCGGCGCGCGCGGCGCGCGCATTGATCAAGTCCGTCGCCTCCGGGGCGCCGGGCAGCTCACCCGTCTCGATCAACTTGACCAGCGCCTCGACCGTCCGATCGTGCCACGTGGCGACGTGGGCGAGCATCTGCTTCCGGGTCCAGGAGCCCTCGCCCAGGTGCTGATCGAGCCGCTGGCCGGGAAATCCCTGCGCGCGCCCGTGGAACGCAGACCAGCCTTCATCCATGCGGGCGAGAGTCTCGGCGACGAGGGGCTGCCCGCTGGAGGTGCTCATGATCCGATCAATCTCCCGGCCGACGCCGCTCGAGGTGGCTGAAGAACTCGGCGCGGGTGCGATCTCGGGATCGGAACAGTCCCAGCACGGCCGACGTGGTCATGATCGTGCCCGGCTTCCGGATGCCGCGCATGATCGCGCACAGGTGGTTCGCCTCGACCACGACGCCGACGCCCTGGGGTGCAAGTCGATCGTTGAGGAAGTCGGCGATCTGCTGGGTCATCCGCTCCTGGACCTGGAGCCGGCGGGCGTACATCTCGACGACCCGGGGAATCTTCGACAGCCCGATGACCTTGCCGCGCGGGATGTAGGCGACCGACGCCGTCCCGAAGAACGGCAGCAGGTGGTGCTCGCAGAGCGAGTAGAACGGGATGTCCTTGACGACCACCATCTCGCTGTAATCGACATCGAAGACGGCGCCGTTGATGAGTCGGTCGGGATCAACGTGATAGCCCGCGGTCAGCTCGGCGTACATGCGATGGACTCGATCCGGCGTGCCGGCCAGTCCCTGTCGATCCGGGTCCTCACCGATCTCGAGGAGGATCTCGCGCACGGCCTCCTCGACGGGCCCGGTCGGCGTTGCGAGCGACGGCGTCCCGATGATCGGACGCTGACGCTCCTCTTCGGCGGCGTGGCCGTTCGTGCCGTGCTCCTCGCCGATCTCGGTTTCGATCTCGGTGACGAGCTTGCGAACGTGCGCTGGAAGCTTGCTCATGGCCCGGGGATGGTACGCCCGGCCCGGAAACCGGCCTTTCAGCCCGGCGGCAGGCCCGGCGAAAGGCCCGCCGCGCCGCGGAGCCACGCGACGGCGTTCGCGCCGAGGTCGGGCACGTAGTAGCCGCCCTCCTGGAGGATCACGAGACGGCGGCCCAGGGCGCCCACGCGGCGGCCCATCTCGTGGTAGCCGGCCGTCGTGAGGGCGAGATCGCCGATGGGGTCGTGCTCGTACGTGTCGAAGCCGAGTGAGACGACGATGACGGAGCCAGGCGTGGTGTCGATGCGCTCGAGGGCACGGTCAAGGTCCGCCAGGTACGTCGAGTCGTCGGCGCGGAGCGGCTGGGGCAGGTTGAGGTTCGCGCCGGCGCCAGGGCCCTCGCCCACCTCATCGGCGTGGCCAAGGAAGAACGGGTACAGCCGCCGCGGGTCGGCGTGGAGCGAGGCGTACAGCACGTCGCCGCGGCGCCAGAAGATCTGCTGCGTGCCATTGCCGTGGTGGACGTCGACATCGAGGATCGCGACTCGCTCCCCCGTCTGCTCGACGATCGACTGCGCCGCGATCGCCGCGTTGTTGAAGAAGCAGTAGCCGCCGGCCATCGCCGCCGCTGCGTGATGCCCGGGCGGGCGACACAGCCCATACGCCACTGTCTCGCCCCCGAGCACGAGATCCACGGTGGTGAGCGCGACATCGACCGCGCCGCGCGCTGCGTCATAGCTCCCCTCGACCAGCGGATTGGACGAGTCCAACCCCCACCAGCCCACGCGCCCACCGATCGCGACCGGCTCCGGCCGCGCCGCGACGAACGCGTCGCTCATGCCCGCGAACATCGACCGAGTGGGGTACGTGTCGGCGACGAGGAACTCGCGATCGATCGACTGGCGGACGGTCTCGGGCCACGCCTCCTCGAGGAAGCGGAGGAGCCCCGCGTCATGGACGGCGAGGATCGGAGCCGTACCGTGCTGGGCGGGGGCGGAGACGTCGAACCCGCCGTCGGCGGCCAGCGCGGCGATGATCGCGTCGGCGCGCGCCGGAATCTCGTTGGCGGGCACGGGCACGCCCAGATACGTCTCGACCTTGGGATCGTGGGCTCGGTGGCGCTCGGTGTGGACGACCTTCATGCCCGGATCGTACGGTGCCGGCGCGGGCTCGGGGCTACGATCCCGGCGTCATGGCAAAACGACCGCGCGGCTCACGACGTGGCATTGCGCACGCCAACGCCCGCGCGGCGGCTTTCGAGCGCCTGGTCGATCGCGCCATCGCGGCGATCCCCGACGAGTACCGCGTCGCGCTGCGCGAGGTCGCGATCGTTATCGAGGACGAGCCGTCGCGCGAACAGCTGCGCGAAAACGGCATCCCGCCCGGCGATTCGATGTACGGCCTGTACGAGGGCGTATCGCGCGCTGAGTACGCCGCCGACTGGGCTGTGGAGCCGAACCGGATCACCCTCTTCCGCCTGCCGTTGGAGGAGGACTTCCTCGATCCAGCCGAGCTGGAGGACGAGGTCCGAATGACCGTCCTGCACGAGCTCGCGCACCACCTCGGCATCGACGACGACCGCCTGGACGAGCTCGGCGCCGGCTGACGCGCGCCTGGCTCGCGCGCTCAGCCGGGTCAGGGCGCGAAGCTGTCGACGAACAGGATCTGATACGGGATGAACGAGGTCGGGAACAGCGGTGACGTCGTCGTCGCTCGCAGGGTGTCGCTGCCGTTTTGGCGCGAGTACAGGATTTCGCCGAACGCATCCCACGTCACCGGATCGGATTCGAGCTCGTCGACCGGCACGATCGTGAGCAGGTCATTGCCGATCCAGGTCGATCGCGCCGACGTGTGGACGTCGTCCGTGTAGGTCGGATAGAAGACGAAGAGGTGAAAGCTCGCTCCGCCCTCGATGATCCGCGTGACGTAGGCGTGGGTGGCTCCGTTGAACGGATTGCCGGCGCCGGACGCCGTGAACGAGCCCTCGATCTCGACCATCGGTCCCCACTCGCCCGCCTCGGCCGGGTCCGCGATAGCCGGCGGCCCGCTCATGCGCTGGTGGAAGAGGTAGGCGCCGTCCACGAACATGCCGGTGCCCCCACTTGAATCGCCGCAGGCAACGTTCACGGCCGAGCAATTGAAGAGGTCCGGGAGGAACCAGGCCGGGACGTCCCGCAGGTAGGCGTACGACCCGGAGACGAGGTCGATGGAGTCCCGCTGCGAACCGATGACGTCGAGGGTTGGGTCCTCCCGCATGTTGGTCACACCTGATCCGAACGCCGTGCTGCCGTGCTCAAATGCGGCGGCCCGAACGATCGAG
>JANLSG010000214.1:0-1951 GCA_031362295.1 Chloroflexota bacterium | reverse complement strand
TTCGCCGCGGTGGATGCGCTTGATCGCCTCGCCGATGAGCGGCGCGATCGACAGCGTCGTGATCTTGGCGATCTGCTTGCCCGCCGGCAGAGGCACCGTGTCCGTGAGCACGAGCTCGCGCAGCGGCGACTCGTTGATCCGTTCCACGGCCGCGCCGGAGAGCACGCCATGGGTGGCGCAGGCGTAGATCTCGGTGACGCCCTCGCGGCCCAGCGCATTGACCGTTTCGATGAGCGTCCCGGCCGTATCGACCTCGTCGTCGACGATGATCGCGCGCTTGCCACGGACCTCGCCGATGACGTTGAGCAGCTCTGCACGATCGAGGTTGCCGACCCGTCGCTTCTCGATGATCGCGAGGGGTGCGTCGAGGAGCTCCGCGAACGTGCGCGCCCGCTTCGCGAACCCGAGGTCCGTGACGACCACCAGGTCCTCGATGAGCTTGTGCTTGAAGTAGTTCGACAGGATGTGGACCGCGGTCAGCTCGTCGACCGGGATGTTGAAGAAGCCCTGGATCTGGCCCTGGTGGAGGTCCATGGTGAGGACCCGGTCCGCGCCGGCGACCGAGATCATGTCGGCGACGAGGCGGGCCGTGATCGGAACTCGCGGCTGGTCCTTCTTGTCCGACCGCCCGTAGGCGTAGTACGGCACGACGGCGGTGATGCGCCCGGCCGACGCCCGCTTGAAGGCGTCGATCATGATCAGCAGCTCCATGATCGACTTGTTCACGGGGCTGCTCGTGGGCTGGACGATGAAGACGTCCTTCTCGCGGACGTTCTCCATGATCTTCACGAAGATGTTCTCGTTGGCGAACTCGAACACCTGCGCGTCACCGAGGTCGCTGCCGAGGTAACGGCAGATCTTCCCGGCAAGGTCGCGGTTCGCGTTGCCGGTGTAGATCTGGAACTGGTCCGCGTACACGGGCGAGTCCTCCAGCCGACCGAACCCGATGCTCACGGAGTTCCGCCTGCATCCGGGGTGTCATTGTCGTCGCTCTCGCGCCCTTCTGCCAAGCCCGGCCTGAAAGCTGCGATTCCGACCACCTTGTCGTCCTCGTTGAGGCGCATGACGATCACGCCGCGCGCGTTCGGGGAGTACCGGTTCACGGTGTCCAGCTCCGTGCGCACGACCTGGCCGTGCGCGGAGATCAGGACGAGCTCCTCGTCCAGCTCCGTGACCTGCTGGACGGCCGCCACGAGGCCGGTCTTGCGGCCCTCGAGGCTGATCAGCCGCACGCCTTGGCCGCCACGGTGCTTGTGGCGGAAGTCCTCGATGGACACCCGCTTGCCGTAGCCCGTCTCGGTGAGGACCAGGAGGTCCGCGCCCGGCTGGACGACGCTCATCGAGACGACCTCGTCGCCGACCTTCTTGAGGAGCCGGATGCCGATGACACCGCCGGCATCGCGGCCCATCGCCCTGACCTCGCCCTCGTGGAACTTGGCGAGCATGCCCTGCGCGGTCGCGATGATCACGTCGTCCTCGCCGGAGGACACGTCGACCCAGGCCAACTCGTCCTTCTCGTCGAGGATGATGGCCCGGATCCCGGTCGAGCGGACGCGCTCGAACTGCTCGAGCGGGGTCTTCTTGATCTTGCCGCGCCGGGTGGCCAGGACGAGGTACGAGCCGGCAGCGAACTCGGGGAGTGTGATCGTCGCGACCGGCACTTCGCCGGCCTCGACCTGGATCCCGGGCATGTTGATGATCGGCAGGCCCTTGGCCTGGCGCGATGCGTCCGGGATGGCGTGGACCTTGGCCGAGAACACGCGGCCTCGATTGGTGAAGAACAAGGCCCAGTCGTGCGTGTTCGCGACGAGCAGGTGCTCGACCGCGTCCTCCTCGCGGGTGACGTGGCCGATGATCCCCTTGCCGCCGCGATGCTGGCGGCGATACGTGGCCACCGGCTGGCGCTTGATGTAGCCGCGCCCGCTGATCGTGACGACGACGTCCTCGTCGG
>JANLSG010000182.1:0-13642 GCA_031362295.1 Chloroflexota bacterium | reverse complement strand
AGCGCCGAGGTGGAAGCCTCGGACCTGAGCGGCACCAAGCGCTTCCGCACCGCGTCCGGCGAGCTATCGCTCCGCCGTTTCGCCGGCGCGCTCGATGCCGAGACGGTGTCCGGCGACGTCGACATCGAAGGCCAGGCGCCGCTCGACCTGTCGACGAAGTCGATCTCGGGCGACATCCGCGTGCGCGTTCCGCGCCTGCGTCGCCTCGATATGGGCACGACGTCCGGCGACATCTGGCTTGATGCCGAGATGGCCGGCGAGGGGCCATTCGCGCTCCGCTCGATCAGTGGCGACGTGACCATTGTCGGTCGCTCCGGCTTCCGGGTGGAGGCGGAGACGATCACCGGCGACATGTCCAGCGAGCTCGCGCACAAGCGCGAGTCGATGCCGGGCCGCAGGGTCCTCACCGTCGGCCGGCCAGGTCCAACGCTCGCGTTCCGCTCGGTGTCGGGCGACCTCTCGATCGTTCAGCCGCGCGACGCGGCGCCGGAGGCCGTCTCGCCGCCGAGCCCGCCGAACCCGCCCGCGGCGCCCGCCGCGCCCACCCCTGACGCAGACGCGACCCGCCTGGAGATCCTGCGCGAGCTCGAGCGCGGCGACATCACCGTGGCCGAGGCGACCGATCGACTCGGCCGGCTTGACGAGGTGCTCCGATGACCGATCCGCTCGAGCGCGTCCTGCAGCTCGTGTCCGAAGGCAAGCTCACCGCCGACGAGGCGGCCCCGATCCTCGACGCGCTGGATCGCAAGGCGAAGCCGGCCGATGTCGCAGGCCCAGGACCAGGACCCGGATTTCGACCCGGGCCGACCTTCGAACCCGGGCCGATGAGCGAGCCAGGCCCCGGCAACGGGGAAACACGGTCGCCGCGGTACGCCCGCATCGAGGTCAGCGAAAACGGCCGCCGGGTCGTGAACCTGCGGATCCCGATCTCGCTCGGCAGGTTCGCGCTCGCGAGGGTGCCCGGCCTGTCGAAGGAGCAGATCGCGGAGGTCGAGGAAGCCGTCTCGTCAGGCGCGCACGGCTCGATCCTCGACGTCCAGGATGCCGACGGCGATGGCGTCCGGATCATTCTCGAATAGACACCATGAGACCCGCGCTCGAAAGGGCGCGGGTCTTCGTTTTGCGTGGGCACACTTGCCCGGGCTCAGCCGGCTCTGCCGGCGCGGGTATCGGAGCTGATGTTGCCCGCACGGGGCACGGTGGCGAGGTTGCTCGCGCCTCGGGTCGCATCCGCAGTACTCGCCAGGGAGGGGACCGGCGTGGTCCCGAACCTGCGACCGGACTCTGGAGCCGGGGTGCGGCGTCGATCCGTCATTCGAGCAGACCTCCGATTGCCAACATCCTACTCCTCGAGGCAAGTCCGGGGAATAGCACGGACGTTGCAAGGCGCTACGATTCCGGCCCATCCGGAGGTGCCGCCACATGACCGCCCGACTCCCGTTCACCGGCAACGACGACGCCGACGCGCTCCTGTCGAAGGATCCGCTGGCGCTGCTCATCGGCTTCGCGCTGGACCAGCAGGTGACGGTCCAGAAGGCGTTCTCGGGTCCGTGGGAGCTCCAGCGGCGGCTCGGCCATCTCGATGCGCGGCGCATTGCGGCGACGGATCCTGCCGAGCTGGATCGCGTGTTCCGGGAGCGTCCCGCGCTGCATCGCTTCCCGAGCTCGATGGCCGGCAAGGTGGCGGCCCTCTGCGCCGCCATCACCGAGCGCTACGACGGTGACGCGTCGCGCATCTGGCGCGAAGCGAAGGACGGCAAGGACCTCCAGGCGCGGCTGCTGGACCTGCCCGGGATCGGCGAGATGAAGGCGCGGACGATCCTCGCGATCCTCGGCAAGCGACTGGGCGTGAACCTGCCGGGCATGGCGGATGTCATGCCTCGCCACCCGACGCTTGGCGACGTCGACTCGGCGGAGGCGCTTGCGTCATACCAGGCAGGCAAGCGGGCGCACAAGGCAGAGCTCCGGGCGCAGGGCAAGCGGGTCTAGGCGGTCGTCACGGCCCGGGCGCCCAAGCCGGGCGCCCCCACTGTTTCGCGGGGACGGATGGGCATCGATTTGGGCCGACGAAACTAGCCAGGGCGCAGGGTCGAACGAGTGCGATCGGGGCGAGGGGCCTCTCAGCCTTGCCAATGTGGCGCCACGCGTGGGATGATCGTTGCACAGTCAACGACCAGCGCGCCAGGAGACCCTCCAGAAACCATGACGACCGCGACCACCCCTGAGCTCGACCAGGCGATCCGGAGCGCGCTGCAGCGCGGCCACACCATCGATATCACCACGACCGGGCGCCGATCCGGCGAACCGCGGCGCATCGAGATGATGTTCCACAGCCTCGACGGCCATGTGTACATCAGCGGCATGCCGAACCCGGATCACACCCGCGCGTGGCTCCAGAACATGCGCGCCAACCCGGCGTTCACGTTCCACCTCAAGCAGAGCGTGCAGGCCGATCTGCCGGCTACGGCGCGCGAGATCACCGAGGAGCCGGAGCGCCGCGAGGTCATGACCAAGGTGGCGCGGGCGTGGCGGCGGGACGTCGAGCCGATGATGACCCAGAGCCCGCTCGTCGAAGTGACCATCGAGGGCTTCGCCCCCATCGATTGACGGCGCGGCCGGCGCGGCCGATGATGGGCGCGATGAACATCTGTTCAGCACAAACGTGCAATGCGCGGGCCAGGCAATGAGCGACCTCGCGACGCTCGTGCGCGTGAGCCGCCTGTACTACGAACTGGGCGAGACGCAGGAGGCGATCGCCGCGCTCGTTGGCGTGACGCGGCCGCAGGTATCGCGACTCCTCAAGGAGGCCCGAGCGCAAGGCGTCGTCGAGATCCGGATCGTCGATCGCGGAGCGGCGGATTCGCCCGCCGCGGAAGCGCTGAGGAAGCGGTTCGGCCTGCGAGCCGTTCATCTCGCGCCGACGCTCGATGGCCCATCGGATCTCACGCGCCGTCGGGTCGGCCGGCTCGCCGGCGAAGTGCTCCGAAGCGCGATTCGCGACGGCCTGGTTGTCGGGGTCGGGGACGGGGCGGCGGTCTCGGCCGTCGCCGACGAGCTCGACTCCGTTGGTTCCCAGGTCGACGCCACGATCGTTCCCCTGTGCGGCGGTTTCTGGCGCGCCGGCGCGGGCATCGAGCCGTTCCGCCGGATCGCGGAAACGCTCGGCGCGAGCGTGCAGGCACTGCACGCGCCCGGTCTGCTCGACGACCCCGGGGTTCGAGATGCGCTGTGCGCTCACGCGGGCGTCCGCAGCGTCATCGAGCTGTGGAGCCGGCTCGATGTCGCCCTGTTCGGGATCGGCGGTCCCTCGTGGAGCGAGGCGGCCGTCGGGCGTGCCGCCATGGCCGAGATCCGTGCCGGAGCGGCGGTCGGCGAGGTACTCATTGCGCCGTTCGCGATCGATGGCCGGCTGGTCGCCGAATCGCTGCGCGCGCGAACGGTCGCGGTCGATGCCCGTGCGCTACCCGGGATCGCACTGACGATCGGCGTCGCTGAGGGCCCGGGCAAGGTCGCGCCGATCCTCGGCGCACTGCGCGGCGGCTTCCTGAACGTGCTCGTGACCGACGTCCGCACGGCGGAGGGAGTGCTGAAGTTCGCCTCCGAGGCGGCCGCGTGAGCGCCCCGGCATTCCTCGGGATCGATCTCGGCACCACGCGGACGAAGGTCGGGCTGATCTCCGCGTCCTGCGAGGCGCTGGGCTTCGGGCGCGCGGAGCACCGTACCGAGGTTGACCCGGCCGCGGGCCGCGCCGAGCAGGATCCGGATGCCTGGTGGGCTGGTCTCGGCGTCGCCGTGCGGGAGGCCCTCGCCGGCGCGACGTCGGATGGAATCAACGGGATCTCGGGGATCGAGGGGATCTGCGTCACCGGCCACGGCCCGTCGCTCACCGCCGTCGATGCGGACGGACGACCCGTACGGCCCGCGATCACGTGGCAGGACACTCGATCGACGCGAGAACGCGACGAGCTGGAGGCCGCGACGGGACTGCGCGGCTGGGCACTCGGCGTGCTGCCCGCCGCACGCTGGCTGGAACGCAACGAGCCCGAGACCGCCGCTCGCACCAGCTGGTACCTCAACTCCTGGGAGGCGCTCGCGCTGCGCATGACCGGTCACGCGGCCACGACTGTCGTGCCCGGCGGCGCCGAGGTCCCTCGCGCGGACCTTGCCGGCACGGGCCTCACGCTCGAGCGGGTCGCCCCGGAGGCGAGCGCCGGCACGACCTTGGGCGGGCTCACACCCAAAGCGGCGCGCCACCTGGACCTGCGCGCCGGGACGCCGGTGGTGGCCGGCCTCGTCGATGCCTTCGCGAGCTTCCACGGCGCGCGAATGCTCGCGGCGGGCGACGCGATCGATGTCGGTGGCGCCGCGGGCGGTTTCGGGGTCTATGCCGAGCGCCCGATCCAGGTTGCCGGCGGCTTCACGACCCCAGCGCCCCTGCCGGGCCTCTTCTCCGTGGGCGGCGCGATGGCCGCAACCGGCGCCGCCCTTGACTGGTTCGGGGGCGAGATTCTCAACGGGACCACCCCGGTGGAGGACCTCCTCGCCGAGGCGGGACGCGTGGCGCCTGGCTCGGAGGGCCTCCTCTTCCTGCCGTATCTCGCCGGCGAGCGCTCGCCGCTCTGGGATCCGGCCGCACGCGGTGCATTCGCCGGCCTGACGCTCCACCACACGCGAGCGCACATGGTCCGCGCCATCCTCGAGGCCGCCGCGCTGGCGATCCGTCACGTCGCGGAGCCGATGCTCGCCGCCGGCATCCAGGTCAGCACGATGCGCGCCTGCGGCGGGCCGGCTCGCGACGACGGCTGGAACCAGATCAAGGCCGATGTCACCGGGTTCACCGTCGAGGTGCCCCGCCTGCGCGAGACCGCCGCGGTGGGTGCCGCGATCGTCGCCGCAGTCGGCGTCGGTGCACACCCGGATCTGCCCGCCGCGATTCGCGCAATGACGGCGATCGACCGCCGCTTCGAACCGGACGCGGAACGGCGCGCAATGTATGACCGGCTGTACGAGGCGTATGTCGCGCTCCATCCGGCCTTGAGCCCCGTGATCCGCAGCCTGGCGGCCGCGTGAGCGCGCTGTCGACCGCCGGGCGCATCGAGCTGCACGACATCGCCGTGTCGTTCCCGGCCGGGAAGAGCGACCGGCTCACCGCGCTCGACGGCGTCGACCTCACGATCGAGCCCGGGCAGGTGGTAGCGCTGATAGGACCGAATGGCAGCGGCAAGTCGACACTCCTCCGCGTGGTCGCGGGGCTCCTCGCACCCGATCGCGGCGGGGTGACGATCGATGGCGAGTCGATCGACGGCCCGGATCCGCGCGTCGGGCTGGTCTTCCAGGAGCCTCGACTGCTCGCATGGCGATCGACGGCCTCGAACATCGCCTATCCACTGGAGCTCGCCGGCGTCGATGGAGCGTCGCGTCGCGCTCGCGTGGCGGAGCTGCTGACGACCGTGGGCCTCGAGGCCGCCGCACAGCAGATCCCGTCGCAGCTCTCTGGCGGCATGCGCCAGCGCGCGGCGCTCGCACGCACACTGGCGCTCCACCCGCAGGTGCTGCTGCTCGACGAGCCATTCAGCGCGCTCGACGAGCTCACCCGGGAGCGGCTCAACCTCGAGCTCCTCGCCATCACCGCGCGGACGCCGACGACCATCCTGCTCGTCACCCACTCGGTGCAGGAGGCGATCTTCCTGGCCGATCGCGTGGTGGTCCTGTCAGCCAGACCGGGCCGAGTCGTCGCCGACATCCCGGTCGCGCTCGCGCGGCCGCGGTCCCTCGGCGACCTCGATGCAGCCGTCGTCAGCGCCACCGCCCAAATGGTCCGCGCGCACCTCGGCGAGGCGGCGGCGTGACCGCGCTGCCCGCACGACGACCATGGCCCACTCGACTCCCGAGCGCCGCCGCCGCCGCGATCGCGCTGGCCACGTTCCTGCTCGCCTGGAAAGGGCTGGTCGTCGTCACCGGCTACCCGCCGTTCATCCTGCCGCCCCCGGAGCAGGTCGCGACCCGGTTCGTCTCCGCGTGGGCGGACGGCACGATCGGGCCGCATGCGCTCCGGACGCTGTACGAGGTGCTCCTCGGGTTCGGGATCGGGGCGGGGCTCGCGCTGGTCGTGGGCTATGCGCTCGCCCGAGTGCCGCTTGCGGAGCGACTCCTTTCGCCGTATCTCGTCGCCGCCCAGGCCCTCCCGATTCTCGCCCTCTCGCCACTCCTGGCCCTGTGGTTCGGGCCCGGCCTGACCGCGAAGATCGTGATCTGCGCGCTGATCGTGTTCTTCCCGGTGGCGATCGCGACGATGGTCGGGGTCCGGGCCGTCGATGCCCGCCTCCTCGAGCTCGCCCGCAGCCTGCGTGCGACGCGCTGGCAGATCGTTACGACGCTGGAGATCCCGGCGGCCCTGCCGGCCATCTTCGGCGGGCTCCGCGTCGGGGTCACGCTCGCCGTCGTCGGCGCGATCGTGGGGGAGTGGGCCGGCGCCGATCGCGGCCTCGGACTCCTCGTGAATCTCGCCCGCGGCAGCCTGTTCGACATCCCGCTGCTGTTCGCCACCCTCCTGACGATCGCCCTGCTGGGGATCGTGCTGTACGCCCTCGTCGTGCTCGTCGAGCGAATGCTCGTCGGCACCCGCTGAACCAGACCATGGAGACATTCGTGACCAACCTGACCCGCCGCTCCGCCGCCGTCCTCCTTGTCTTCGCAATGGCCGCCGCGGCGTGTTCGTCGCCATCGAGCGCATCCCCCACGCCCCACGGCGATCGCACCGCGCCGCCGACGGCGCTGAAGGTTGGGCTCGGCTACCTGCCGAGCGTCCAGTTCGCGCCGTTCTACCTCGCGCAGCAGGCGGGCTACTACCGCGACGCGGGCCTCGAGGTGACGTTCGAGAACAAGATCGATCCGGACCTCGTCACGCTCGTGGGGCAGGGTGCGCTGGACATCGGCGTCGCCGACGGCACGAGTGTCATCCCCGCCGTGAGCCAGTCCATCCCGATCCGCTACGTCGCGACGATCTACGGGACGTTCCCATCGATCGTCTTCGCGAAGGCGTCGTCAGGGATCAAGACGGCCGCCGACCTGCGGGGCAAGGCGATTGGCATCCCGGGCAAGTACGGCTCGTCCTGGATCATGCTCCAGGCGCTGCTCCAGTCCGGCGGGCTCACCGTCGATGACGTGACCATCGAGACCTATCCGGACTTCGGCCAGGGAATTGCCGTCCAGCAGGGCGCGGTCGATGCGGCGACGGGCTTCGCGAACAATGAGCCGGTCCAGCTGGAGCTCACCGGCAGCCCGGCAGTCGTCCTCCACGTCGATGACGTGGTGGCCCTGCCCGGGCCCGGCCTCATCGCCGGGGTGAGCACGCTCGAGCAGAACGGCGACGCCGTGCGCGCGTTCATCGAGGCGACGCTCCGGGCCATGACCGAGATCGCTGCAACGCCGTCCCTCGGGCTGGACGCGGCGATCGTCGCGGTCCCGGAGCTCGGTGCGAATCGCGCCACGCAGGCAGCGATCCTCGACGCCACCATCGCGAGCTGGTCGCCGGTGGCCGGCGGCGGCGCCTTCGGGACGATCGACACCGCGGGCTGGGAGGCGTCGATCGCGTACATGACCAAGCTCAAGCTCGTCCCGAACCCGGTGACCATCGAGGGCCTGGTGCGCACGGACCTCCTGCCGTAGCGGGCATACTCGCGCCATGTCATTCCGACGATTCCTCGGCGGCGCGGGCATTCCTGGCGACGGGATGGATCCGGGCATGACCCAGCGCGACACGGACACCGTCCGTCGGATTGCCCGCGAGCTGGAGGCGATGCCCGTCGAGCGGGCGCGATTCCTCGCCGCCTTCGCGTACATCCTCACGCGCGCGGCGGCGGCGGACCTGACGATCAGCCCGGAGGAGTCCCACGCAATCGAGCAGCTGGTCACCGAGCACGGCGGGCTGCCGGAGCCGCAGGCGATCCTGGTCTCGCAGATCGCGCGGAACCAGTCGCTGCTCCACGGCGGTACGGAGGACTTCCTCGTCACCCGCCAGTTCCGCGAGCTATCGACCGAGGAGGACCGGCTCGCGCTGCTGCGCTGCTGCTACCTCGTCGGAGCGGCGGATGACACGATCACGGCGGCCGAGTCGGACCTGCTCCAGGAGATCGCCAAGGAGCTCGACATCGACCGCGAGGCGGTCAACGTGATCCGCAACGAATTCGCCCCGAAGCTCGCCGCCATCCAGGCGATGCTCCGCTTCCAGGAGCGGGCGTAGCCGAGTCAGGTGACCGCGACCGCGACCGCGAGGTGCTGGCGAGTTCAGGATCCGACTGAGCTGCCTCGTAGTCTCATCGGATGATCACGCGGCGATCATTTCTGGGAGTTTGCTGCCCATTTCCAGCCTGAGCGACGCGCGGACGCAGGTTCGGACATCCCCAGACTGCGCGGCCCCGATCAGCGAACGAGGATGTCGCACCGCTGGCGCTCATCGGGCGGGTCGTGAAGCGCGAAATGCCCCCGGAAAACACGTAGGAAGATCACGACGCGATCATCGTCGGCCAGGTCGCGGCCCGACGGGCTCAGCCGCCGGCGATCAGCGCGCGATCACGACCGGCCTGTTCGTGGCCGATGGACTCAGCCCCCGGAGATCGCCGCCGAGAGCTCCTCGTCGGAGGGCTCGATGAGCACGGAAGTCGGCTGATCCGGATCGCCGACCAGGATCACCGGCGTGCGGCGTTCGCCGTCGCTGAACGAGCGATTCCACGCATCCGCGGCGGGGTCCAGCTCCACGTTCCGATAGACGTACGGGACGCCGAGCAGGTGCAGATGGCCGCGCGATCGGATCGTGTCCTCGCAGGTGTCGCGGCCGAGGACCACGATCTCCGGCCAGTCACGCAGATCCGAGCCGGGCCCGCCAGGCATGTCGGTCAATTCGGCCTCCCACTGCCACCCTGGTTGCCACCTTCGCGCAGGAATCGCTCGATCTCGCTGATGAGGTCGTCGCCCGACGGGAGTCGCGCCTCATCGACCAGCGTCTCCAGGCGCTCCACGTACGACTTCGTGCCCTCCTCGCGCGCCGCAGCGGCGTCGAGGCGGATGCGCATCAGGCGCGCCTCCTCGGGCAGGCGGCCAGTGTCGAGCTCCAGCTCCAGATGCTGCTCCAGCGCCCGCAACAGCTCGATCGACGCCTGCGGGTACGGGCCGGACACGTAGTGCGGGATCTGGGCGAAGTAGCCAACCGCGGGAATGCCGGCCTTGGTCACCGAGATGTCGAACACGGAGATCGCGGCCGCCGGCACGCGGAGCACGCCCTCGGGTCCCGGCAGGACGTTGCCCCTGAGCAGGCCGGACTTCGACTCGGTGCCGAGGATTGGTACGGGGCGGGTGTGTGGCACGGCGGCCGGGATCGCGCCGAGGCTGATCCACTGCGCGACGCCGAGATGCTGGGCCAGTGCCACGACGTCGCTCGCGAGCTCGTGCCAGCGGTAGTCCGGCTCGGCGCCGGTGAGGACGAGGACGTCGCGCTCGCCCACCTTCGTCGCGCGCATCGTCAGCTCCGGCCAGTCGAGGCTGCGCGGCCGGCCGTGGACGATCTGGAGCGTGGGCCGGCGCGCCCGGTAGTCGAAGATCTCGTCGGCGTCGAACGAGGCGATGATCCGCCCGCCTGTCGCGAGCGTCGCCGCGGCGTTCGTGGCCGCACTCCCGGCATCCACCCACCCGTCGAGCGCGACGACGACCGCGGGCTCCTTGAGCTCCGGCAGGCCGCGGCGCAGCTTGTACAGGGTCACGCCTCTGGCCACCTCGGCGCCGGTGACGGCTCCACGACGACCTTCTCGTCCCAGTCGGAGCGGACCGGCGTGAAGACGTCGATCACGACCGCGCCCTCCGGACCCGCGACCACGTCATGCGGCCGGTCGCCGAGGATTCGCCAGGTGCCGCCGGGCCCGAGGTCGCGCGTCTCGCCGTCAACCGTGAAGTGCATCTGGCCACGGATGACCATGCCCAGCTGCTCGGCTGCGTGCCGGTGTTCGACGACGACCGCGTTCGGCGCCAGCTCCACGATCGCGAGCGTGATCCGCTCGCCCTGCACGCGCCGGGCGCGGACGTCCTCGCCCCAGATCTCCAGCAGTGGCAGATTTGCGAGGTTCTCGAAGTTGCTCATCGGTCCTCCGTGTGCCCGGGAACGCTCAGTGCCGACGTTGCGTCCATGGTCGCACGGAGGGCATCGGGCGGCATCCATCGGGTGACGGGAACGGCTGGACCGCACCAGACCACACCAGACTGCACCCCGTCCGACTCTCCTATACCGAACCGCTACTTCCGTACCACGGTTGGAGAGGCCATTGCCACGCATAGTTCCTTCGTGACCACAACTGACGCCGCATCGCCGCGCGCCATCATGGGACCGTCCGGCCGGCGCGTCGCCGTCGCGGGGCTCCTCGAGCTGGTCATTCCGGGCGCCGGCCATCTGCTTATCGGCCGCCCTCGCGCCGCGCTGGTGTTCTTCGTGCCAGTGGCAGTGCTGGCCCTGGGACTTGTCGCGCTGTACTTCCAGAATGGGTACACCGCGATCGCCGCCTGGGTGGTGACGCCGGGCGTGCTGCCGCTCCTCGCCGTCATCAATATCGGGCTGGCGATTTGGCGCGTCCTTGCCGTGCTCGACGCCACACGGCGGACACCCAGACCGAAGCCGGCGTTCGCCGTGCTCATGCCGGCGGCATTCCTGCTCGTCCTCGTGCCCCAGGTGTGGCTCGGGTCGACGATCGCCGCCACCGACGACTTCCTGAACAACACGTTCGCGAACGGCCCGGTGGAGACCGAGCAACCCGACGACACGCCGCCGCCGAACTGGACCTACGCGCCCGACGTCGAGGAGACGCCCGACCCGTCCGAGCCAATCGGGCCGACCTCGCCGGATCCCTCCCACACGGTTGGCCCCACCGTTACCAGCGCCCCGCGGACGTCGGGGACCGGCGGCCTGCCCGGCCTCAACGCGGCGGTCCCGTGGACGCGCCCGGGCACGACCCCGTGGGGCAACGATGGCCGGTTCGACCTGCTCCTCCTCGGCTCCGACGCGGGGCCCGATCGATGGAGCCGGCGGATGGACGTGATACTCCTCATCGAGATCGACGTCGCCACCGGCAAGGTCGCGATGATCGGCCTCCCGCGCAATCTCGTGAACGCGCCGTTCCCGCCGGGGCCCGCCCGCGACGCGGTCACCTGCGGCTGCTTCAAGGACCTGCTGAACGCGCTGTACGTCGAGGCGACGGTCGTCCATCCCGATCGCTGGCCCGGCACCGGCGCCGTCTCCGGCATCGGTGCGGTTCGATCGGTCGTGATGCAGCTCACGGGTCGCCCGGTCGACGCCGTCCTGGTCGCCGACCTGTGGGGCGTCATCAAGGTCGTCGATGCGATGGGCGGGATCGACATCTACGTGCCCGCCAGCGTCTACGACGCCAAGTACCCCGACCCCGTGTACGGCAAGATCGAGATCAACATCACCAAGGGCCAGCACCACTTCGATGGCCGGATGGCGCTCGCCTACGCGCGGAGCCGCCACCAGGACTCCGACTACGGCCGCATGGCACGCCAGCAGACGCTGCTCCTGGCGATCCGAGACGACATCGGTCCCGACACGATCTTCAACGCGCCGGACCTGTTTGCCGCCGCCAAGGGGTTCGCCTGGACGGATCTCCCGCGGGATTCGCTGCCGAACATGGTGAACCTGTTCAGCAAGGCCGCGAATGCCTCCGTGAAGCAGCTTCGCATCGTGCCGCCCACCTATCCCGCCTGGCTCACGAGCGCGGAGATCACCAGGATCCAGAAGGCGATTGCCGCCCTCCTCGGTGTCCCGCCGCCCCCGACGCCGACGCCGTCCGCCTCGCCTGCGCCGAGCGTGGCTCCAAGCACACCTCCGACGACCGGCCCGACGCCCAGCCACACGCCCCCGCCACCATCGGACTCGCCGGCCCCGCCGTCGGACTCGCCACCTCCGGAGTCGGCCGCCCCAAGCTGAGCCGCGGCTCCCGCGCGGTTGCGAATCTGTGATAGTTGGCACCACGTGCTGTCGCGCGCGTTGACTCCCGGGGCGCGCGGAGTACAGTCGCCTCGATCGGCGCGCGCGGAGGATCTTGCGCGCGATTGGAGGAACTGCTATGACCAGGATCCGATGGGCCGCGACGCTGCTGGCGGCCGCGGCACTCACGTTCGCGCTCGCGGCACCGTCCGCGTTCGCGGCATCACGCGCGGTTGCGCGCAGCCAGGCGCTGCCTGCGTGGGCGTGCGGCTCGTCGGCGGATGCCGGCACGGCGCGAGGCGCCTTCTCGGCCAAGGGCGGCGAGCTGCGCGAAAGGGTCACCGGCCAGGTCGCCAAGGCACTCCCGGCCCGCGCCCTGGGCAAGGCACCGGCAGGCTTCTCCGCGACCGTGCCCGTGTACTTCCACGTGATCACGGACGGGTCCACCGGCAATGTCTCCGATGGCGCGATCCGCACGCAGATCCGCGTCCTCAACACGACCTTCGGTGGCGGTGAGGGCGGGACGACGACCGGCTTCTCCTTCTCGCTGGCCGGGATCTCCCGCACGAACAACGCCGCGTGGTACGCGGTCGCCACGTTCGGCGATGAGGTGGCGATGAAGCAGGCCCTCAAGCAGGGCGGCAAGAACGCGCTGAACGTCTACTCGACGAGCGGCTATCTCTACCTCGGATGGGCGTATTACCCGGACATCGTCAACAGCAGCGAGGCATACCTCGACGGCATCGTCATCGATTGGCGTTCGATGAAGGGCGTGTCCGACGCCTACGCGGGCGCGTATGACCAGGGCGAGACGCTGACGCACGAGACCGGCCACTGGCTCAACCTCGCCCACACGTTCGAGGGCAAGTGCGGCTCGAATGGCGATTTCGTCGCGGACACGCCGCCTCAGCGGACACCGACTGGTGGTTGCCCGATCGGCAAGGACACGTGTCCATCGCCGGGCCTCGACCCGATCCACAACTACATGGATTACTCGTTCGACACGTGCTACACGGAATTCACGCCGGGCCAGACGCAGCGCGCGCGCGACGCCTGGCTCCTGTATCGAGCGCCCTGATCGGCGGGTCGCACTGAGCTCCTGACGGCGGGCCTTCGGGCCCGCCGTTCGATTCGTTGGCCGCCCTACCGGAGCGTGACCCAGATCGTCTTCTTCTCGGTGTACTGCTCCAGGGCCTCGAGGCCCTTGTCGCGCCCGCCGAAGCCGGACTGCTTGTAGCCGCCGAAGGGCGTCGTGATGTCGCCCTCGGAGTAGGCATTGACGCCCACGGTGCCGGCGCGCAGGGCACGGGCAACGCGGAATGCCGCGTCCAGGTCCCGCGTGTACAGGGATGCGGCGAGGCCGTATGAGGTCTCGTTGGCGAGGTGGATGCCCTCCTCCTCCGAGTCGAAGGGGATCGTGGACAGGACGGGCCCGAAGATCTCCTCGCGCGCGATCGTCATCGAGTTCCCGACGCCGTCGAAGATCGTCGGCGCAACGAAGTAGCCACCGGACTCCTTGAGGACCTGCCCGCCGCCAGCGACGACGCGCGCGCCTTCGGATCGCCCGCGCTCGATGTAGCCGAGGACCTTGTCCATGTGCGGCCGCTCGATCATCGGACCGATCTTCGTCTCGGGCGCCATCGGGTCGCCCACGGTCCA
>JANLSG010000129.1:0-8778 GCA_031362295.1 Chloroflexota bacterium | reverse complement strand
ACCGGGGGTCGGTGGGTCGGCAACGCGCCGCCGGTCGAGTGACATCGAATTGGTGCCGGAGGTCCAGGAGGGCCGTGGGTCGGTGAGCCTGGCGGGCTGACGTCGTTCCGTTCCCGAATACCACGATAACTCAGCCGCGTTCCCTCGACGGACCCGTACTTGGGAGGTCGATGCCTACACCGCTCGGGTGCAGGAGGCATGTCAAGCAAGTGCTCTAACCAACTGAGCTAGCCGCCCGAATGCGACGCGAGTTCCGTCGCGCCGCCGGGGCATTCTAGCCCAGGTCTCCCAGCGCGAGGTTCGGGGCGGCGCCGGTCTCCGACGCGCCTATCGCCTTCACCTCGCGGCGGCGCGACCGCGATGCCGGCCGTGACTGCCAACCTTGAACCGGGTTGAAGGTCAAGCCCTCATTCGGCCGACGAGCAGCGGTCGTGTCTCGCGCATCCTCACGAGCACAACGAGGCCCGATCCGGCCGTGATGACGGCGACAACCCAGATGGCCGAGGCGATGCCGGCCGCATCGGCGACGACGCCGGCGACGATTGCTCCTGCGGCAAAGCCCAGGTCTCGCCACAGCCGGTAGACCCCAACGGCGGTACCTCGCCACGCAGGTTCTGCGACGTCGGCGACAACGGCCAGCAGGGTCGGGTAGACGAGCGCCGTGCCGAGCCCCAGAACGATGCCCGCGACCAGCCAGATCGCGAACGAAGAGCCGGCCGCGATCACGCCGATCGCTCCAGCCTGGAGGAACATGCCTGTGACGATCAGTGGTTTTCGGCCAACCCGGTCGGACCACGCGCCCGTGCCGATCTGGGCGACTGCCCACACCGCGGGATAGATCGCGGCGAGGACGCCGATCTCCACAATCGAAAGGCCGGCGACTGCGTAGAACAAGGGCAGGAGGCCCCAGGCCATCCCGTCATTCAGGTTGTTTACGAGGCCAGCCTGGGAGGCGGCGGACAGCGACCGCTCACGAAGCGTCGTCCGAACGAAGACGGAACGCCAGTCCAGTTGGGCGGTCCTCTCACGCGTCGACTGCTCGTGTGCGACGTGGTGACTGGTCTCGCGAACGAACAGCACCGAGGCGGCAAGCCCGAGCCCAACGTAGGCAAGGCCAAGAAGAAACGGAGCGGGCCGAAGGCCAGCTTCCTGCGCGATCAATCCAGTGGCAAACGCCGTCAGTGCCACGGCACCGTAGCCTGCAGCTTCATTGAGCCCGAGGGCGAGGCCCCGCCGTGCCGGCCCAACCAGATCGATCTTCATGATCACCGTCGTTGACCAGGTCAGTCCCTGGTTCAACCCGAGCAGCAAGTTCGCTACGACGATCCAGGCCCACGACGGGGCCCAGATCAGCAGCAACGGCACGGGCAGGCCGATGAGCCAACCGGCAATGAGGACCGGCTTGCGCCCGAACCGGTCGGCAAGAACCCCGGCGGCAAGATTGGCCCCCGCCTTGGTTACCCCAAAGGCGATGAGGTAGGTCAGCACCGACGCGACCCCGGCCACCCCGAACACGTCGGTCGCGAGCAGCGGAAGGATCGTCCGCTCCTGCCCCACCATCCCGCCGACAAGTGCGCTCACTCCGACGAGCAGGGCGAACTGGCCAAGATTCGTGCGGAGTCCGAGCCGAACCGTTCGGCCTCCCTCGGCCGGTGGCGTCACCCGGGCGACGGGTGTCTGCCGCGGAGGAGGTAGGCGCGGCGTCGCCCCTTGCCTTTGATCTCGATCTCGCCGCGGTCCTCGAAGGCGTATCGATCGCGGAGCCGCCGATGGACTGCCTCGCTGACCTGGATCTCTCCAGGGATGCCCAGCGACTCCATCCGGCTCGCGGTATTGACCGTGTCGCCCCAGAGGTCATAAATGAACTTATGGCGGCCGATGACGCCAGCGATCACGGGCCCGCTGTCCATGCCGATCCGGATCTTGAGATCCTGGCCGAGCGTACGACAGACCTCCTCGAAGGCGGTCCGCATGTCGAGCGCCATCTCTGCCATGGCCTCGGCGTGGTCCGGCCGAGGCTCGGGCAGACCCGCGGCGACCATGTAGGCATCGCCGATGGTCTTGATCTTCTCGACGCCGTGCCGGTCAGCGAGGTCGTCGAAGGCGCTGAAGATGTCGTCGAGCACGCCGACCACCACGTTCGGGGCTGTTCGCTCCGTGAACGGCGTGAAGTCGACGACGTCCGCGAATAGGACGCTCACCTCCTCGTGTGCCTCCGCGATGACACCGGGACTGCGCTTCAGGCGGTCGGCGATCGTCTTCGGCAGGACATTGAGAAGGAGGCCCTCCGACCGAGCGAACGCCGCGTCCCGAGCGCGCACAGCGAACTGCAGCAGCACGTAGGCCGTCAGCGAGACGCCGATGATGTTGAGCACGAAGAACGCGACGCGGAGGTCGTCGGGAATGGATGCCGGGCTCCGCGACAGGATCGGATCCAGGACACCCGAAACTACGGTAAGCCCGAGGAATCCAACGAACCACGGGATCGATTCGCGGGCCGTGAAGAAGAACAGGGTGCCAATCGCCGCCACGAGCGCCCACAGGCTGACCGCACTCGACGCGACATAACCGCCGAGCGTCCACTGCAGCAGGAACGGCAGGATCGTCATCATCGCCGCCTGGCTCGTGCGCAGAAAGCGGTAGCTCTTGGTTCTCGCGAAGACAACCAGACTCGCGACCGATGCGACCTGGTAGGCGAATGGAATCGCTGCTGCCTGCGGGATGCCGAGGAGCCAGTACGTCCCGACCCAGATCACTGCGAGGCCCAGGATCGAGGCGACCGTGATCGTCAGCGTCGCCTTCTGGGCCCGGGTCGCGTCGTCGTCTGCTGCTGACGCACCGATCTCGGCGATTCGCGATGCAACGCTCGCCAGGAACGCACTCCGCTGCATGGCCGTGAGTATGGCCTCGGCCGACGGCGGCAACGTGGCGCTCATCGAGCAATCGACCGGGTTCTTCCGCTCGGCGGATGCGGGCGAGACATGGCCCGCGCCCGGCTCATAGCCGCCGCTCGCTCCGTTCAGTCGGGGGCGGTCGTCCACCAGCGACGAAGCGCCACGAGGGTCCAGATCGCCTCGACAATGCCGAACAGCCACGCAGCGGACAGGAAGCCGTACGCGCTCGACATTGCGCACCCAACTGCGAAGGCAAGGATGAACCTGGGCCCGCGAGATTCAAGCGCGTACATGAGCATCATGAAGGTCAGGGCGGCCGCACCATAGAGGGTGAGCGGGTCCATTCGGTCAGCTTGGACGAACGAACTCGGCCCTGATGCGTTTGGCGATCTGATCCCTGACGCGCCGGTAGACCGCCAACCGCGCTTCACTCGAGCCCTGAGCGGCCGATGGGTCTTCGAACGACCAATGGATCATCCGATCTACCCGAACATACGGGTGCACAGGAAGAGGACACGTTGCACCACGGGAGCATACCGGGGACGCGACCACACTCGAGATGGCTCCGGCGCTCATGGCCCGCCGGAGCCCCGCGAACCAGTCGCCTCCAGGTGCGCGCTGCCATGTAGCATCGCGACCCAGCGAGGGAGGGTTCGGTGGGCGTCCTGGCGACGTATCGGCGGCTGCTCGGGAACGGGCCGTTGTCGCGTCTCCTGCTGGGCGAGTTCATCTCGATGGTCGGCGACCGGATGTACCTGGTCGCGCTCCTGGTCCTCATCTACCGCGAGACGCACGATGCGGCGGTTCTCGCCGTGGTGGGCGCCATTCGCCTCCTTCCCTACATCGTGCTGTCCATTCCGGCCGGCCTCGTTGCGGACCGCTTCGATCGACGGTACGTCCTGCTCATGTCCGACATCGGGCGGGGCGTGTGCATGCTCGTCCTGGCGGGGCTCGTCGTGACCGGAGGATCCATCGTCGCGATCGGCGCGACCGCGTTCGTGGCCGGCTCGTTCACGCCGTTCTTCCACCCAGCCATCCGAGCCCTCATCCCCAGCCTCGTCCGTGACGACTCCGAATTCGGCCCGGCCAACAGCGCCTGGGCGACGCTCGACAGCGCCTCCCTGCTCGTTGGGCCCGCGCTCGCCGGCCTCGTCATCGGGGTGGCGAGCGTCGAGGTCGCCTTTGCCTTGAACGCGGCCACGTTCGCGCTCATCGGGGTCATCCTGCTGTCCATCCCTCCGGCCCGGGCCAAACCGATCGTGACCGCGCCGTCGACCTCCGTCCAGCCAGGCGCCGCAGGCACGCCCCGCGTGCGCGATGTCGTCAACCTGCGCGCCGTGACCGGCCTGCTCGCCCACGAGGTCGTGACGGCGATCGCGTTCGGGGCCCTCGACATCCTCGCCGTCATCCTCGCGATCGATATCTTCAACGACGGCGAAGCTGCGACGGGCTACCTGACCGCGGCGATCGGGCTGGGCGGCGTCATCGGTTCCGTGCTCGCGGGCATCGTCATTCTCCGCGGGCGGCTTCGACCCCTGACGGTCGTCGCCGTGGGGACGTTCAGTGCATCCCTGGTCCTCCTCGGGATTGCCCCCAACCTGGCCATCGCATTCCTCGCAATCGCGCTCGTGTCGACCGGGAACATGGCCATGGACATCGTGCGGACAACGATCTTCCAGCACGTCGTCCCCGACGCGTATCGGGGCCGGTTCGCCGGGCTCCTGGTCACCACGGGCGTCGGATCGGAGGCGCTTGGTGTGCTCCTCGTCCCGATCGCGGCCGCCGCGTTCGGCCTCGCGGTCGTCATGAACGTCCTCGCCATCGGGGCGCTCGTGGCCACCGCCCTGGCCCTCGCCCTGTGGGGCACCGCAGCCAACCAGCGCAGCGGCGAGGGGGCCCCGGTGGATGCCCCGTGGTCGGCGTAGTCTCACGCCGAGATGACCGCTCAACCTGAAGCCGATGCGTCGTCCTTCCTGGCTGAAGCGAGCGGTCGCCTGCTCGACCTGCACGTCAAGGCCGAGCGCGCCTCCTGGGTACAGGCGACCTTCATCACCGACGATACCGAGGAGCTCGCCGCGGATCGGCAGCGCGAGAAGATCGCAGCCGCGATGGATCTGGCCGCCGAGGCCACGCGATTCGACGATGTCGTCCTGCCCGAAGGCCTCCGCCGACAACTGCAGCTGATCAAGCGCTCCGTTTCGCTGCCAGCCCCGCGCGCCCTCGACGCGCAGGTGGAGCTCACCCGCACCACGGCCGCACTCGAAGGACTGTTCGGCAAGGGCCGTCATGACGGTCGAGACCTCACCGAGCTGTCCCGGGTCATGGCCGAGAGTCGCGATCCAGCGGCGTTGCTGGATGCGTGGCGTGGGTGGCGCACGATCGCTCCGCCGATGCGTGCACCGTTCGCGCGCTACGTGACGCTGGCAAACCAGGGCGCACGCGACCTCGGTTTTGCGGACGTGGGAGCCATGTGGCGTTCGGGCTACGACATGGCCCCGGACGCCTTTGCCGCCGAACTGGATCGCCTGTGGCTGCAGGTCAAGCCGCTCTACGACGCCCTGCACGCCTATGCACGCGCCGGGCTGGCGCGCGCCTACGGGCCGGAGATGGTGACGCCCGGCGGCCTCATCCCGGCCCACCTGTTGGGCAGCATGTGGAGCGACGACTGGGGCAACATCTACCCGCTGCTTGCAGCCCCGGGCACCGACGACATCGACCTGACGTCGTTGCTGCGAGCCAAGGGCGTGGACGAGCTCGCGATGGTCCGCTTCGGCGAACGCTTCTTCACCTCGCTCGGCTTCGATCCGCTGCCGGCGACGTTCTGGGATCGCTCGCTCTTCACCAAACCGGCTGATCGTGAGGTCGTCTGCCATCCGAGCGCGTGGGACATCGATGCCGATGAAGACCTGCGTATCAAGATGTGCATCGAGATCACCGGCTCGGACTTCGCCACGATCCACCACGAGCTTGGCCACAACTTCTACGACCGCGCCTATCGCCACCAGCCATTCCTGTACCGCGACGGGGCCAACGACGGGTTCCACGAAGCGATCGGCGACGCCATCACGTTGTCGATGACGCCCCGCTACCTCGTCGATGTGGGCCTGCTGGACCGGGAGCCCGCGGACGGCGAGGGAGTGCCCGGGCTGCTGCGCACGGCGCTCGAGCGGGTGCCCTACCTGCCGTTTGCGCTGAGCGTGGACAAGTGGCGCTGGAGCGTCTTCTCAGGCGAGGTCACGCCCGCCGACTACAACACCGCGTGGTGGGATCTCGTGGGCATGTACCAGGGCGTCGCGCCGCCGTTCCCGCGCACGGAAGCCGACTTCGACGTGGCTGCGAAGTACCACGTGTCGGCCAACGTGCCGGCGGTGCCGTATTTCGTCGCGCAGATCCTGCAGTTCCAGTTCCACCGCGGCTTCGCCACAGACGCTGGGTTCACCGGGGCCCTCCACCGCTTCTCCGTCCACGGCGACAGGGCCGCCGGCAGGAAGCTGGGCGCCATGCTTGCGATGGGCCGGAGCCGGCCGTGGCCCGACGCGCTCTTCGCGCTCACCGGCGAGCGGGAGATGGACGCCACCGCCCTGCTCGAGTATTTCGCCCCACTGCAGCGCTGGCTGGACGAACAGAACAGCGGACAAACGGTGGGCTGGGCGAGATGATGGACGAGGCGCTCAGCCGGCTCGGCATGCCGGTCCCGGATTCCGCGCTCGCGCGGCGTGCGCGCGAGCTCATCGCGGACGTTGCGGCACCCTGGCTCGTGAACCACTCGGTCCGGAGCTACGCATGGGGCGTCGAGCTGGCAACGCACGACCGGCTCGACTTCGATCCCGAGATCCTGTACGTATCCGCGATGCTCCACGACATTGGCATGCTTCCGGCGTTCGACCTCGGCGGCTGCTATGAGGTCGATGGCGCGATCGAAGCGGAGCGGCTGATCCGCGAGGCCGGGGAACCCGAGGCCCGGGCCCGAGCGGTCTACGAGGTGATCGCCCTGCACAACGACGAGACCATGGCACCCGATGCCGCGTCCGAGGTCGTGCTGCTATGGGACGCGACCGGCGTTGACGTCACCGGCGAGCGCTTCGAGGACGTTCGGCCCGCGCTGGTCCCCGGACTGCTTGCCGCCTATCCGCGGCTCGACTTCAAGCGCGAGTTCACCGCGCGCTTCGTCGACCAGGTGTCGCGCAAGCCGACCTGCCCGGCTGCGGCGTTGGCCGCGTCGGGCATTCTTGGAGCGATCGCGGGAGCGCCATTCGAGAGCTAGCCGATGCGGATCATCTTCTTGTTGACGAACTCGTCGGCGCCGAAGCGGCCGAGCTCGCGACCCGTGCCGGACCGCTTGACGCCGCCGAACGGCAGCTCGGCGCCATCGGCGAGCACGACGTTCACGAAGACCATGCCGGCCTCGATGCGGTCGGCGACGCGCATCGCCTGCTCCCTGTCGGTCGTGTACAGGTACGAGCCCAGGCCAAACGGGATGTCGTTCGCGATTCGAATGGCATCGTCCTCGTCCTTCGCGCGGTAGACCTGCGCGACCGGGCCGAAGAACTCCTCCTTTGATGCGGGGTTGTCGGGCGTGACGTCCGTGAGGACCGTTGTCGGGAAGAACGCGCCCTTGCGCGAGCCGCCGTGCACCAGCGTCGCGCCGTGCTGGACCGCGCGCCTGACCTGCTCGTCGAGGTTCTCGGCGGCCTTGAGCGACGACAGCGGCCCAAGCGTGGTCTCGTCCGAGGTTGGGTCGGATGCCTCGATCTCGCCGATCATCGCGGTGAACTTCGCGAGGAACTCATCGTAGAGATCATCGGCGACGATGAACCGCTTCGCCGCATTGCATGACTGGCCGCTGTTGTCCAGGCGCGCGTCGACCGCGGCCTTCACGGTGCCGTCAAGGTCGTTGGTCGAGAGCAAGACGAAGGGATCGGAGCCGCCAAGCTCCAGTGCCACCCGCTTGAGGTGCCGGCCGGCGAGCTCGGCGACGGCCGCGCCCGCCCGCTCCGAGCCCGTGAGCGAGACGCCCTGGACGCGTGGGTCGGCGATGACCCGCTCGATCTGGTCGTGCGAGGCGTAGACGTTCACGTAGGCGCCCACCGGGAAGCCGGCGTCGAGGAAGATCTGCTCGATTGCGGCGGCCGACTCCGGGCACTGCTGCGCGTGCTTCAGCAGGATGGTGTTGCCGATGATGAGGTTGGGGCCGGCGAAGCGGGCGACCTGGTAGTACGGGAAGTTCCAGGGCATGACGCCGAGGAGCACCCCGAGCCCCGAGCGGCGGATGAGCGCTGTGCCCTCCCCGCCGAGGAGCTTGATGGGCTCGTCCTTCAGGAACTCCGCCGCGTTGTCGGCGTAGTACTGGTAGATCGCCACGGCGAAGTCGACCTCGCCGAGGGACTGCCCGATCGGCTTGCCCATCTCCCGGACGATGAGCTCCGCGAGCTCCTGGCGCCGCTCGGTGTGCAGCTCGGCGACGCGGCCCATGAGCGCCGCTCGGGCCCCGACGGTCGTGGACTTCCCCCAGCCGCGGTACGCCGTGTCGGCGGCGGCGACGGCGGCGTCGAGCTCGGAGTCGGTGATGTTCGGGAATGTCCTGACCGTCTCGCCCGTGGCGGGATTGATCACGGCGTAGGTCACGGGTTTTCTCCTTCAGGGGTGCACACGCACGATACCGCGTCTAGCCGGTCCCTTGGAGGGCGGCGGACAGGCCACTGATCGTCAGTCCGATCAGCTGTCGGATCACTGGCAGCGATGGGTGAGCAGGATTAACCGCCTCACGCTGGCGAAGGACTCGCAACAGCTCCAGCTGCAGCACGGACAAGGTGTCCACGTACGGCTCGCGAAGCGCCGCTGAACGCGCCACCGCCGCCGCCTCGGCGCGACCCGCGATCGTCGT